>JAZTVX010000051.1:0-21181 GCA_045635565.1 Alphaproteobacteria bacterium | reverse complement strand
CATCAAAAAAACGAATCGTTTTTGTGATTTGTATAAGAACATTCCTCTTATTTTGCAGATAAGATGTTTGTCTGATTGCACCCGTTATGATGGAAAACGACAACAATGAAACAATTTTCTGACAATAATTGTTATGTGTTTTGCAGAAATAATGGCGTGTTATTTGTCGTTGAATATTTATTACTGGAAATAATTATCCGGTTAAAACATTTTGAGTTGTTAAAATGTTTTGTTGAATCAATATGTTTTTGGTAATAGCCACTTTTTCACGTAACGGATTATGAACAGTTTCTTGATGGCTATTGATAAATTGTGCGTAACTTGAAACAAAGGTATTCAATAATTCATCATATTGATCTTGTGTGTTTTGTTCGTCAATCTGTTGTAAAACAAGTTGCAATTCCTCAACGTTTATCGGTTGAACGGTATTATCATGAATAATGAAAAAAGATGGTTTTTCTTCATCAATTTTTATACGGTAAAAATGATTGTCAAGATGCCCCAAAATAATAGTTGACTGTTCAACATTCATAATAACAGGGTTGGAACATGTATCATCATTCAAAACCATTTTTGTATATAAATTTTCTTCTGATTGAAGCAGTTTTAATGCTCGTTGTTGTCTGATGCGTTTTTGTGCTTGTGCCTGTTCTTGTTGCATGCGTTCTTCATGTGCCTTGCGTTTGGCTTCTTTTTCTGCCTGCCGTTGTGCAAGTCGGGCTTGACGGCGTTCCTCTTTGGCCTGTTTGGTCACTTGGGATTGCTCTTGTCTTAATAAGGCTTCCTGTTGAATGCGTTCGACTTCTTTTTGAGATTTGCGTTGACGTTCTTCTGCCAAGCGTTGACGAACAACTTCGGCTTCTTGTGGCTTCGTGTACCCGACTTTTGAAAAAACAGAAAAATTTTGATTTTTTTCACGCATGACTTCTAATTGTGGAATAATAGACCGTGTCATTTCATTTTCTTCTAAATGACTTAAAATCAAATTGATTAACTTTTCGGCTCGAATGCCGGTCACAAGAGGGGTCGCTTCCAGTTGAGAACGTTTATGCCATTTAATGTTTGTTGCAATTTCATTCGGCGTTTCTAATTGAACTAAAAAATATTTTCCATCCAGATAACCATGACAAAAAATACCTGTTAATTTAATGCTTTCTTGACAAAAACGCCATAATTCAATTGTTTCGTTGTTATTTGACATCATAAACCTCCTGTATGAGGAACAATTTACCATAAAAAAATGGTTTTGTAAAGATTTTTCAATAAAAAAATATTGCGAAAGTTAAACAAAAAAACAAACGATGCCATATTATGAACAATAGATGTATTTTTATAGAGAGGTTTGTTCAAAATTTATAAATCGATTGGCAGATAAACACTGAATGTTGTTCCCCGTGACGGAGAACTGTAAATATCAATTAAACCATCGTGTTCCATGACGATTTGCTGTGCAATACCTAATCCTAAACCCGTTCCTTCAACGGATTTTGTTCGAAAACTGTCAACCCGATAGAAACGTTCAAACAAGCGATTGATATTATGCGGAGCAATCGGATTACCTGTATTATGTACGCCAACAACAACGACTTGACGCATATCGGTTAGATATTTATCCGATTTTTGGGGAAATCCGTTGCATAATTTTGCCGAAACGGTAATTGTGCTTTGTGACGCCCCGTATTTAATAGCATTATCAATTAAATTTTGAAAAACCTGAACCAATTGTGATTGATTGCCCTTGATACGGGGAATATCGTGTATGAGTTTGAGTTTAATTTCTTTTTGATATTGTTTGGCTTTTAAACTTAAGTCTTCAATAACGCCTTTTAGCATTTCATTGAGTAAAATCACATCCGTTTGTTGATTTTTATGTTCCATTTGCAGTTTGGATAAAGCCAATAAATCCTGAACCAATTGAGTCATACGTTTTGTTTGTTCTGCCATTAAGCCTAAAAATTTTTCTTGAGCGACAGTATCATCTTTGGCCGGACCTTGTAATGTTTCAATAAATCCGGAAATAATTGTTAATGGTGTTTTTAATTCATGGCTGGCATTGGCAAAAAAATCGGCTTGCTGTTGTTTAAATAGCTTCAATTGTGTAATATCATGTAATACAATAACAATGGTTGCCCCATTTTTGGCCGGAGCAGGTAAGCGTTCAATGCGAACCTGAAAAGCATACATTTGTGAATCTTCATATTGGAATTCAAACCATTCCCGAGTGGATTGCTTTTGAATGATTTTGTCAAACGAACGAACAAAAACTTCGTCTTCAAAAATGTGGGTAACGGATTGATGTAAAACATCCCCGAAAAAGCGACAAGCCGATTGATTGGCTAAAACAATTTGATTTTGATTGTTTGTCATCAGTAACGGGTCAGGTAGATTGTCTAAAATACGAGCATCAGATAGCGTTTGTTGTGACCATAAATTCTTGACGGACAAGAAAGCATCAATCAGGCGAAAAGAACCGAAAATACCTTTGTGGAAACGAGGTGTTTCCGTGTTATCATCTTGTGCCAGCGAACGCAAATAGACAATGAATTTTTCCGTTTCATGAAAAGCCAGTGCTGTAATGACCAGTGTAACGGCAAAAACGCTGATAAAGATACCCCATGCCCCGGAATAACTGATACGGTGAAAAACAGCTAACAAAAGTAAAACCACCAAAATCGGTAAATCCAAAACAAAAGCCCTCGCAAAAATGCGAAAAACGGCTAAAAATATTTTTTGTGCTTTCTTTTTTGACATAATACGATTATAATACGAAAAAAATAAAAAGGACAGAAAAAAATGACAATACCTACCGTTGAAGAATTAGAAGCCGCCGGAATTAAAATTCCACCTATGATGAAACAATATTTGCGAACGAAACAGGACTATATGGATTGCCTGTTGTTTTACCGTATGGGTGATTTTTACGAACTTTTTTTTGATGATGCAGAAACCGCCTCATCCGTTTTGGATATTGTTTTGACGTACCGTGGAAAATTGGGAAATGATAAAGTGAAAATGTGTGGCGTGCCATTTCATGCATATGAAAATTATTTGACACGCCTTGTCAAAGCCGGTCATAAAGTGGCTATTTGTGAACAAATGGAAGATCCGGCAGAAGCAAAAAAACGAGGCAGTTCTGCTGTTGTGAAACGGGAAGTCATTCGTATTGTAACGGCCGGAACATTAACGGAAGATGCCTTGTTGAACAGTCGTCGCCATAATTTTTTAATGTCGATTGTTGTCGGTGCTAGTGAATATGGTGTTGCATGGACGGATATGTCAACCGGTGATTTTTATACGCAAACGGCAACGGATGAAACGATTTATTCGGTTTTGGCTCGGTTAGAAGCATCCGAAGTGCTTGTTTCGGAAGATTGGTTCACATTACATCCCAATGTTTTGCAACATGTGGACCATGTGACAAAATTATCGATTGAACGATTTGATTACATGAATAATAAGGAAGAATTGTGTCAATTTTTCAGTTTGGCCGATATTGGTGTTCTATCGGAGTTAACAAAAGCCGAACAAATTGCCGCTGGTGTAATTGTCGGATACGTTTTGCAAACGCAAAAGGGCGAATGTCCGAATTTTAATTTGCCAATAAAAGTAAGTAATCATTCATTTATGGAAATTGATGTTGCAACCCGACGCAGTTTAGAATTAACAGCATCGTTAACCGGTGATAAAAATGCAACATCATTGTTGAAAAACATTGATTATACGGTGACGGGGCTTGGGGCTCGCATGTTATCTGTTCAAATGTCTGCCCCGTTGCTTGATATCGATGCTATGAATCAACGATTTGATAAGGTTGATTACTTTTTGCAAAACACCTCTGTTCGGGAAAATGTTCGTGATATTTTAAAGGAAATTGGTGATGTGGAACGGGCTGTTTCAAGATTATCCGTTGGTCGGGGTGGACCTCGTGATATGTTGTCTATCGGTGTGGGATTGTCAAAAATTCCTGATTTAAGATATGAAGTTAAAGGGGCATTTATTCCTGAAGCACTTTTATTTGATTTAAAACAATTAGGGGAACATTCCGAATTAGTTGAAGAAATTTTAAATGCCATACCGAATGATCCGACCGATTTACCATTGTTGGCACGAGACGGAGGTTTTATTCGATATGGTTATCATGCCGGATTGGATGATTTGTTGGATATTAAAAAAAATTCCAGTCGAATTTTAGCTGATTTACAATATAAATATGCAACTGAAACTGGTATCAGTAATTTAAAGATACAATATAATAACATCATCGGTCACTATATTGAGGTAACGGCAAAACAGGCGGATCCTTTATTATTGAATAAGGAACTAGGCTTTATTCATCGTCAAACCATGGTAAACAACGTTCGTTTTACGACAGTCGAATTAACCGAGTTGGAAGAAAAAATTTTACATGCTAACGAATCGGTGAAAGCCATGGAATTGGAATTGTTTGAGCAGTTAAAACAAATGGTGTTGGCTCGCAGTAATGAAATTGTTACGGCTTGTCATGCAATTGCCCGTATTGATATTGCAACATCAATTGCCGTGGGAGCAGAACGGCATCATTGGGTTCGTCCGATTATGACAAATGATACATCGTTTGATATTCGGGGAGGGCGTCATATCGTTGTTGAACGGGCTTTATCCAAAGAACGAGTTTCATTTGTACCGAATGATTGTCAAATGGAAGGTGATAAAAATCGGTTGTGGATTTTAACAGGCCCGAATATGGCGGGTAAAAGTACATTTTTACGGCAAAATGCTTTAATGGCGATTTTGGCTCAAATGGGTTGTTTTGTTCCGGCAGAATATGCCAAAATCGGTGTGGTCGATAAATTGTTTTCACGGGTCGGGGCAAGTGATGATTTGGCTCGGGGACGATCAACATTTATGGTCGAAATGGTTGAAGTTGCTTCTATTTTGAAAGGGGCAACGGAAAAATCACTGGTCATTTTGGATGAAGTCGGTCGGGGAACGGCAACGTATGATGGTTTGTCGATTGCGTGGGCTGTTGTGGAGTATTTGCATGATACATGTCGATGTCGGGGATTGTTTGCAACGCATTATCATGAGTTGACGGCTTTGGTTAATCGGTTAGACCATATTTCATTGCATACAATGCGAGTGAAAGAATGGAAAGGTGAAATTGTTTTCATGCATGAAATAGCACAAGGGGCTGTTGACCGTTCTTATGGGATACATGTTGGCAAATTGGCAGGGCTTCCGACGAGCGTTGTTCATCGGGCCGAACAGATTTTGGAACAACTGGAAGAAAAACGTCAGGAACAAAAACCGTTATTTGATGATTTACCCTTGTTTTCGCAGATAAGTCAAACTACATCTATACGTAAAGAAAGTGAGGTAGAAAAACAACTCAAATCGATAGATATTGATTTGTTGTCCCCACGGGAGGCTTTGGATTTGGTTTATCGCTTAAAAGGAATGACGGAGGTACAGTAATGGGGTTATTTCCAAGTATTATTAGTGTGATTTTTTCGGCAGGTTTTTTAATCTTGCTTCTTTTGTTTGCGTGGTATGTTGCTTTGCCGATTATTTTACTCTTTTTAATTTTCGGATTATTTAACTTTTTTAGAGGAAAACCCGTTTGGGGGAGTGTGCCGCAGTATGTTCGGACATTTTCTTATCCTAATCAACAAAAAACGCCTCGACAAAAGAAAAATGAAAAAATCATTGATGTTGAATATACTGAAGTACCATAATGTTGGTGTTTCGATAAATACTTTGTGATGTAATTTTACCAAAATGGTTGAGTTTTGATTGAACAGACTTATTTGTATAAGGTGTTTAATCAATGAAAAGGAGAAAATAATGGATATTTTGGTAAAGGTTTTATCAGCGCTATGTTTAATCGGTGCATTAAACTGGGGTTTAATTGGTTTTTTCGGATTGGATTTGGTTGCTCTTTTGTTCGGACCGATGACATTTTTGACACGATTGGTTTATGCATTGGTCGGATTAAGTGCCATTGGGTTAATCGTTTTGTCTTTCCGTAACGTGAATCGATAATTGCTTGGTTCAAAACAGTTGAAAATAAAAAAACTATTTTTTATTTTTGGGTGTCAGATATAGCACGACCTGTGGAACAGGAGAATGTTTGTTGGTTTGACAAAGAAAAATACCCCCTGTATGTATCATCAACATGTGTGTGATGTAAAAAACAGGGGGTTCGTATTATCAATACTATCAGTACTATTTTGTGTTTTGATAATCAATCGAACGGGATACTTTTTGATTCGTGTTATCAATTTTAACCGGTTTGCTATGGGATGTTTGTTGTTTGTAATCGTTATAAATATAAGCCCCACCAACGGACGCAAGTGCAACAGCGGCAAATGATAGGGTAAATAAAATGGCTTGTCTTGTTTTTCCGTGACGAGTCAGTTTAGTTTCCTTTTTTGAAGTGGGATCTTTCTGTACCTGTACGGTAATACCATCATCAAGCAAGCGAAGAGCGTGTACATTTCGGGCACTTTTTTCGGCATGACCGTTTTTATTATACAATGTCCAAAGAGATTGACCTGTTTTTTCATCATAGTGACAAACACTGACATAATCATTGTAATCTTCGTAATTATGACCGACAGCAAATATTTTTCCGGTATTGTTTGATTGAAAAACATATTGTGTTCGACCGCTAATTTCTTCTAATTGAACGGTAAAATATTGTGTACAACGGTATGGGTGAGCATAATCAATCCCGTCGGCCGAGTAAACAGCATCTAAAATATCAAGTTCTTTACATCCTTTTTCCGTTCCGGGTAATGCTTGACCGTTTGTGTCGTATAAATATAAGCGACCGTTTTTTTCAACTTGAACACATGGTAAATCATCAAAGATTTCCCAACCGTGGATATCAGTCATATCGATAATTCGTGTGCCTTCTTTGTTGTAAATGCCGTCTTTTTTCTTACGACTGAAAACAACAACGTCAAAAAAATCATTGCTTAAATACGCATTGTGATAACTGTTCATAAAACTGCTCCGTACACATAAAAATAAATAACATCGACATGATATCTGATTTTTGTTCGTTTGTCAATATTTATTTCAATATTTTTTAATTATGTTGTTTGAATCAATAAAATCGTATGATATATTTACTTAATCAACTTTGAATACGTAAGCATTTTCATCGCAATTATCAATTTTAGGACACATTAAACAGTCGCCGAAAACCTTGTGAGGTAACGATTCCCGTTCAACATATTGAAAACCACAACTTTCAAAAAAGGCTTTTTGATATGTTAATGTGAAAAATTCATTGATACCGATGCTTTTTCCTTCTTCAATGATTTTCTGAACCAGCAATCGACCAATGCCTCGTCGTTTAAAATCAACCGAAACAGCTAAAGATGAAACTTCTGCCAAATTTTTCCAAATAACATTTAAACGGCAACAACCGACAACTTGTCCGTCCAATTCGCAAACATAAAAACTTTGAATGTTTCGGTAAATTTGATAAGGTGTTTTCATCAACATTAAGCCATCTTTGGCATAATTATTTACCAGTGATAAAACAGCAGGTACGTCATTCATAACCGCTTTTCGAATAAGCATTTGATATCTCCTTTTTAAATCAATGTTATCATATCAAAAATAATGTCGTTTTTCAAGAGAGAAATGGCACAAATGACAGATGTTTTTTGCTTGCAATTGATGAGTGATGTGCTTATAATGGTAAAAAATCAGCGAAGGAGTCTTTTATGAGTAAAAAATATATTGAAGAAATCGATGAATTGAATGCTAATGAACACATTCACGAAAACACACCCAAAAAAACAAAAAATATCCGTCGGGTTGTGCGCATTTTTTTTATCGGTTTTTTGTCTGTTCTGTGTATTATCGGGATTGTGTTAATTCATAAATTACATAAAGATGCTCAAAAAAATCCGTCGTCAACCGTTACGAGATTTAATCGAATTGTTCAATCCAAAATGCCATCGTTGACACCGACGGGAAAGGGACTTGTTTTATCGGACAAATCGTCGAATGCCGTTTCCCCAAAGTCTTTTTCCGTTCCGACGGAACCGGTGTTCGTCCCGTCTGATAATATTCCTATTCAATCGGCAGCATTACCTGAATTAACGCCGACATCTGATGTGATAAGTGATGTTCAGCCATCCGATGTTCAAGAAAAGGCTGTTGTTGATGTGTCTCGTCAAAAATCGGATTATACTTTGCATCAGGCTTTAATGTTTAAAGAACACTTTTTGAAAGGGCAAACCTGTACGCAAGATTATCAACAGTTGATGAATACACAATATAAAACACCGGAAATGTTGACGGTGTTGAATAATTTGTCACCGTATTGTGCCAATACTGCATCAGCCCGTCAAAATATTAAGCATGTCTTTTTAAAGGAAAAAAAACGGGCTTTAATTGCCGGCTATGAAATGAAAGACGTTCAATGGGTTGCCTATGTCAAGGCATTGGTTGTATCCGTGATCGAAATTCGCAAACTGAATCCGACAACGTCTAAACCGAAAGATATTATTTATCAGGCACAAAACGAATTATACCATCAAAATATTCGTCAAGCCGTTGCATTGTTGAAAACGTTGCCCCCTCATATGCAAGATGCCATGAGCCATTTTTTCCGTGAAGCCGATATTTACATTCGGGCTGACGACAGTTTGAATAAATTGATTTTATCTTTTGAAAGTGCAGGAGAATAACTATGTTGAAATTGATTCTTATTTTCGCTTCATTATTTTTTGTCGGTTATTTGATTGTCAATGATTATTGGACTGTGACGATTACGGGATTCGGGTATGAAATAACCGTATCAACCGTTTTGATTTTAGTTGTTGGTATTATTTTGGCATATGTCATTCATTTATTGAAAAAGCCATTTCGGTTAATGGGGCGTTTTCGGGGACAAAGAACTTTATCGCAACAAAATAAACGTGAAGCCTTCTTTTTTGACATTATTCGAACTGTATTGGAAGACAATCCGACGGCACAACAACAATTGCTGAAAAAAACAGGACTGTTTGTGGATAAAAAAACACCTCGCTATCAGATGATTGAAGCCTTATTAAAACCAAACAAGGCTGTTTTTGACCAATTAATTCAACATACTGAAACACAATTGGCTGGTTTGCGTGGTTTGTATGAAGAACAAGCCCGTAAAGGTAATACCAAAGAAATAAGTCATATTTTGGATAAGGCATTGGTTCATTACGCTGATGTCCCATGGGTTATTCGTGCAAAATTTAATTTGTTGTTACAAGAAAACGATTGGGAAAATGCGACACATTACTTGGAAATTTTAAAGAAAAATAATTTAATTTCTAAAGAAGAATATCAAAAGGGACATGCTGGTTTATTATATAAAAACAACAAAATCAAAGCAGCCTATGAAGCCGATAAATCTAATCCGACGTTTGCGATTGCCTATGCTCGGGAAAATCTAGCAAAAGCAGTAGATATTTTATATGCATCATGGCAACTAACTCCGTGCTGGGAAACGTATAGTCATTATATGGCATTGTTTAAAGATGAAACACCGACTAAACAAATGAAAGCATTAAAACGATTGACGGCTAAAAACCCAACGACACGGTTATCTTTGTTGATAGCAGTAGATACATCAATTCGGTTAGAGTTATGGCGAGATGCCAAAGAAACGATGGAAGTTTATTTGCAAACGTATCCATTGACCAAACAAGCGGCTGATTTAATGGCTACTATTGTACGCAAAGGTTGGCATCACGAGGAAGAAGCCCGTGAATGGGAACAAAAACCCGTTGAAACAGATGATAAACATGGTTGGACATGTAGTCACTGCCATCAGGAAACATATGCGTGGGATATGATGTGTCCGCATTGTAATCAGTTTGGAACAATTATATATAACAGGTAGTATGAATGACACAAAAAGATTTGCCATGTGTAACAATTGTAACGGTTGTTCTTGATTTAATTAAAAACAAACGTGAGGAAATGTTCCGTCGTTGTGTTCAAAGCATTCGGCAACAAACGTATCCCAATATTGAACATATTGTGATTGACGGAGCCTCAACGGACGGAACAATTGACTTGTTAGAAACAATGAATTTGACGTATTTTTCCGAAAAAGATACCGGTATTTACGATGCTATGAATAAAGGTATTTTAAAAGCAACGGGAAAATATATTGCTTTTATGAATTCTGATGATTACTATGCCTCACCGACGGCTGTTCAATCGATTGTTCAAAAAATGATTGAAACGAATGCAGATGGGGCTTATGGGCGAGCATACATTGTTGGTCGTCCTGGTAAAAAAGATTTGTTAAAATCATATTGGATTGGTCAGGTGTTGTATCGGATGCCGGTTTGTCATCAAGCCTTTTTTTGCACCGTTGATTCTTTAAAAGAACAAGGCTTATTCGATACGTCTTTTCGGATTGCCGGTGATTATAATGCTATTTGTAAAATGGTTGTATCAGGTAAGTTGATAGTTCCTGTTTCACAGGCTGTTGCCTGTTTTGTTTTAGGGGGCATTTCGACGCAATTCATTCAAAAAGCCAAAGATGAAAGCATTCGGGTTATCGAGCAAAATTTAGGAGTATCATCAAAGCAGGCTCATGCTATTGCACAAAATAAATATGTGCCTTTTCGCTTATACAAACAGATGAGAAAAAGGGTTCATCCTGATATGGTACACTCATTTGATACGG
This sequence comes from Alphaproteobacteria bacterium, assembly GCA_045635565.1. GTDB lineage: Bacteria > Pseudomonadota > Alphaproteobacteria > CAAHEQ01 > UBA3637 > RGIG4140. Next base: position 10,503 of record JAZTVX010000051.1, on the reverse strand, counting down.
TTTTTGTAAAACAATTATGGTATCGGTGTTTGCATTTTATGGTTACTTTGCATTTGAGGAAGGGCTCTCGTTACGTTCGGTTATTCGGCATACGTTTGATTGGGCAGGATAACAAACATACCAATAATTGAAAGGTGTCGTATGTCAGATTGGCAAGAAGATGATTTCACAGGTGAAACGGATATGGCGACAACGTCTTTAATCCCCGTTATAACACCGAAAGTTCCATCTGAATGGGTGAATCAACGGTTAGACAAGTATTTGGTTCACGTTATGAGCGGATATTCCCGTAATCAGATTATTCGGTTGATTGAATCGGATTGTGTTCAAAATCAATATACACAAACGTTTATTGATGAACCGGATTATCGCATAAAATCAGATGAAATTTATATTGTTACCCCTCCGGAAGCCCAACCGGCAGAACCTAAGCCGGAAAAAATAGCCTTGGATATTTTGTATGAAGATGACGATATTATTGTTGTTAATAAGCCGGCAGGTATGGTTGTACACCCAGGTGCGGGGAATTATACGGGGACACTGGTAAATGCTTTGTTATATCATGCCTCTGATTCGTTATCCGGTATTGGGGGTGTTAAACGACCGGGGATTGTCCATCGAATCGACAAAGATACCAGTGGTGTTTTAGTCGTTGCTAAAAATGACTATTCCCATGTGCGATTGTCGGAACAGTTTTCGGCTCATACCATTGAACGGGTTTATCAAGCATTTGTTTGGGGTTTTGTGCAACAAAAAACGGGAACGGTTATTGGTAATATCGGACGCAGTTCAACTAACCGACAAAAAATGGCTATCGTGCAGAATGGGGGAAAATCAGCCGTAACGCATTATGAACGTTTAGCAACGTATCATTTGATGGCATCTCATGTTCAGTGTATGCTGGAAACGGGTCGTACACATCAAATTCGGGTACATATGGGGTCAATCGGTCATTCACTTATCGGGGATTCTGTGTATGGAGTTGTTCCGAAACAAGCCCCTCACTTTTTACGTTTTTTTCCACGGCAAGCCTTACATGCCGGTTCATTGGCATTTATTCATCCTAAAACGGGAAAACGAATGTTTTTTGAAACACCTTTACCGACGGATTTGCTGGAATTAAAATCTTTTTTAGAGCAAATGGAATGAATGGTCTCAATAATGCTTTTTCGGGAATAAATGGTATTAAAAATGCGTGGTGCCCAAGGAAAAACACCACGCACGCCTCTATATTTTTAAGAGAATGTCTTAAAAATAGTACCGAGCAGTTAACTTGACATCGTTGGAACGAACATCTTGTTTTGTTTTTCCTGTGTAACCTTCACGTGTTTTGACTCGGGCCTGACCCAAATCCGTATAACGGTAACCTAAATCAAAAGACAGACAATTGTTGACCATATAGTCAAAACCGACACCAGCTGTCCAAGCAAAATTTGTTTTTGTTGCCCCTTTGGCATCCGGCATATCGTCCGTAACGTTCCATGCCATACCCAAACCGCCCATACCATAGACACTTAAATTATGATTTAACGGCATTGTGGCATAAACGTTGGCTAAAACAGGCACAGACCACATGTCTGTTTTTCTTTTGCCGACGGCTGTTTTCATATCAATGTCACTCCAACCACGGTAACCGACGGTTAAATCGGAACGAAGATATTCGTTAACGTGGTAACCCATACCGACACCTAAAATACCGGCATCACCTGTATCTTTGATACCGAATGAGTAACCGGCTTCGCCCAATACATACGGTTTGCTGAAATCAATGGCATGAGCATTACTTGTTGCCATCAATAAACCGGCAATTGCCAAACCTGATAATAAATACTTCTTCATTTTATATTCTCCTTTCTTAAAAATATTACGAAGCAATTTAAAACTAGGTTTCAAAAGTTGTCTTGTCCAGCAAAAACAATCAAAACTGATAAAATAAATAGAACTGTATGTTAAAATCATAAATGTATATGTTTCAATTGGTTATTTGATTTTATAAAACGCTTGTCAATCGATAAAAAACATGCTAAAATAAAAAACAACCTAAGCGATTCGGTTAGAGGAGTAGCAATGCGTATCAATGATAAAATTATATCCAATATGATTAACTCAGATGAAAAATTCATCTGGGAAGTGACCGGTTCAATTGCTGATGCAAAATATAATCCGTTGTTTTGGTTTTTAACGATATTGACATGTGGTATTTTTTTGATTGTGTTATATTTTAACAGAATTTATCACAGTTATGTTTTAACGACGCAACGGCTCATCATTATTTCTGGTCTTTGGACGAAAGATGTTGATGAAATTGAATTGTTTCGTATTGTCGATAGTTCATCTTCTCAATCGATGATAGATTTATGGTCAGATTTAGGGGATATTTTTGTGAACTCAACAGATAAAACGGGATATTTAAAAATGCACAAAATTCGTAATCCTCATGCCGTTCGCGATTCATTGCGTCAACAATATATGGCTTCCCGTCAAAAAAAAGGAACGGTTGTTTTGGAAAATATTTCGCATTAAGAATAAATGTTTTGTTATTTGTTACAGCGAATCGGAAACGGTTCGCTTTTTTTGGTGGGATTCTTCTTTTTAATATTCGGTTAAAATAGGCTTGTGTTTTTCTTCAGTATGTGAAAATGTGTTGCCATCAGTTACCGTTATTTACCGTTATTTGCCGTTGTATTCCGATAAATACCTGATTTTACATGTTTTAATTGTTTATATTCGTGTTTTGTTTTTTTATACTGTCTCTCAGGGAATAATCCCGATAATCATAATTTTTAAAGGAGAAAAAAATGCCATTTGATAGTGAAGGAAATTTTACACGGATTCATAATTGGGAAGATGATCGTGTTAACGGAATAGAAATTGTGACGGAACGTCATGACGAAGAAGACGACAATTTTGCTGCCGGTTTTAACGAAACATTTTTACGGGACGGTCGTGTTGCTATGACCGGTATTTTAGATATGGGTGGTTACAAAATTCAAAACTGTGGGAAAGGTTTTATCGGTACGGATTTAATTACTAAAGAACAATTAACGGACAATGTTACGACAACAACCAATAATTTAATGTTGATTGGAGATATCAAAGCATCAGTTATTCCGTATAATCATTCTTGTTGGTTATTGTGTAACGGACAGGCCGTTTCTCGAAGTGAATACAGTGAATTATTTGATTTAATCGGGACAACATTCGGTGTCGGTGATGGTGTGACAACTTTTAATGTCCCGAATTATCAGGGAAAGTTTTTACGTGGTTTAGGTGGTGACAGTGCCGGCAGTATCGCTGAAACACAACAGGAAGGCTTGCCAAACATTTACGGTCGAGTCGGAATTGGTATTCAGGAAGATTTGGCTCCATTTGATATTTCGGCAGCCAACGGATCATTCTACAATGCCGGTGCTACAGGGGTTAATAAAGCACATTATCCGGATTGGCAGGTTCAATCATACTATCTTGATTTTGACGCATCACGAGTCAGTCAAGTATATGGAGCAAGTTCGCATGTAACACCTGTGAACCAAGCCGTTTACTATTTTATTAAAGCAAAAAGTTTATAGGAGGAAATATGACAAGTCGTATAACAGCCACATCAATTACCGTAACACAAGGTGATTCTTTGCCGATACTACTTACTTTCAACCAAGATATTACAGGAGCCGTTATTACTATGCAGGTTCGTAATGATGAAGATAAGTTGTTGTTGAGTAAAACCGTTACGGAACACCTGAATGCTTCAAAAGGGGAAACATTGCTTAATTTGACACCTCAGGAAACATCTGTTCCTGTTGGTATTTATAAAACAGATATGGAAATCACATTTTCGGATGGTTCAAGATATACTTTTTATCCACCACATGTCGGTAAAACAGCATGTTTTCATGTGACGACACAAGTAACACGAGAGGATGCAGGCGTATGATAAAACAAACCGATTTAACGCATATCAGTCCCCAACATGAATTGGTTGTTGATATGAACCAACACAACGAAGTGCAGGTAACCGTTGGTTCATTACATTGTGTGATGCAAACGGATGCTGTTTGGGTTCGTAACGGTGAAAAAGAAATCACACACTATGTTGATACGGTTATCAAACCGGCAGTGAACCAACTCATCGTGACAGGTAAAGAAGATATTGAGCAAATAGCAACAGATACTCAAAAGACCTTTAACAAAATTGTTGTTGATAATGAAAATGTATATAAAGCATTTATTGCTGAACAAAAAGAGATTTTTAATACCAATGTACGGGAAAAAACATCTCAATTTAATCAAAATGTAAGTGAACAACAAAATGTGTTTGACAATCATGTGTCAAACGTTGAACAGAGCATCAATCAAAAAACGGCGAGCATTGAAACATTGGCACAACAGGTGGCACAAAATAAGTCTGAAACGGAACAATATGCTGCCCAAGCCTCACAATCGGCACAAACGGCTTCAACGGCACAACAATCTGTTCATGCTATTCAAACAACGGTTGTGAATGCTAAAAATGAAACGATATCGGCTTGTGAACAAGTGATGTCTCAATCGGATATTATATCTGAACAGGTATCCAATGTTCAAACAGCAGTTCAAACGGTCACGCAAAAAGTAAATGAAGCCCAGATATCGGTACAATCAGCATCGATGTCGGCAAAAAATGCTCAAAATGCACAAACATCAGCCGAAAATAGTTTAAATCAAATACAAACATTGATGTCTGACACTGTGACGATATCAAGTGACCAAACAATTACGGGGAATAAAACATTTGTTACACCCATTGTACATCAAACAAAGACATTTGATGCTACGCAAACGGCTATGTCGTCCGATGTGCTTGAACCCGTTATGCAAGTAATAGATAAATCCGGACAGTCATTTATGAAATGGCAACACGGTAAAGAAGCAGATGGCACATTATTTGGGCGTTTGTCTTTGAGTCGAAATATCAATGGGGGAGTACATGAACAATCTTTAAATATGGGAATTGATAATGATGGTTTTGGATTTATTCAATGCCTGACACCACAATCGGAAAGTAATTCAAGTGATATTGCTACAACACAATGGAGTCGTAGTACAATAAGAGATATAACTATTCCCGATTGGAAAACATGTGTGGAAATTTCAGGAACAGGACAAAAATATGCTCCGTTTGATGGTGTTTTAATCGTGACACCGGAAGATCAGGGTGAATCTTGTTTTACAATGATTATCGGAGTACATGAATATAATTTGGCACAGGAATATTTTGGGGCTGATTATGGGCATACAGGGTATGGTTTTTTTCCGATGAGGGAAAATTTACCTTACATGATAACTCATATGGTCGGTTGTTATTGTCGCTTTTTTCGTTATATAGGAGGATAAATGAAAAAAATTATTGTATATTGTGATGCTGATACAAAAACGTGTGACGTAGCTGATGTGACACCACATAACATGTTGTTATTTCCGAATAAACCGATAGCCGAATGTGAACAAGATTGGCGCGGATGGTGGTATCGGGTATCGGATGTTCCATCGAAACCGATAGAAGTCGCGGAAGCACAAGTTCGTAAAAAGCGGGATATCTATCTCAAAAAATATGTTGATAGTGTTCAATTGATCTTGCGCTGGGAAACGCTTTCAACACAGGAGCAGGAACAATATCGATTATATCGTCAGTATTTATTAGATATTCCGCAACAGACGCTTTTCCCTCAAATTGATGTATTAACCTTTGAAGAATGGTGCAATCGTTAAAAAAAAATGAATATTTTTTTCTAAAAAAGCATTCGTTTTTGTGATTTTTTCTCTTGGCAAAAAGAATTATTAAAAAAGGCAAAAAAATAAAAAATTATTAACTAATTTTTCATACTTTTTTGTGAGAATAAAAACACTATTTGTCATGAGGAAAAAATCGTGTTCAAAATTACAACCGTGAACCATAAATGGATAATGATTGGTATGGGATTGATATGCCTGACAGGAGTCGGTTATTTCAGTCCCTCTTTGCGATTTGATACGACGTTAATAAATAATCCCGAAGCCTTTATCAAACAAATTTCAAAACAGCACTTTGCCGATTCGGTTGTTTCCACGTTTCCGGATTATGACGTTCACTTATCTGAATTGGCACAACGGGCGTTAAGCGTCTATACAAATTCGGAAAATGTTCATGTGATTGTCCGAACGGATTTGTCGGTTAGTCATGAAAATACTATTCGACGGGATGTGTTGCCCGATACATCGGTTATACGGCATGAACGGTTGCAAACAAAGTCAGATAATATCCAAGTAAAAGATACAACATATGACTATTCAACGTTGACGACAAAAACGGATGCTTATTACTACCATATTAAAAAGATGAATGTTTTGGTGTTTTTGACGCAAAATCCATCTATATCGTCAAAAGTATCTGATATATCACAAGTCCGTGAAATGATACAATCATCTATCGGCTACGATGAAACTCGGGGCGATATGTTACGTTTGGTTCAAATTCCCCACACAATGAGCCAAACAACAGTTGTCAAAGGTCAAAGTATACAAATTCGGCAAATTCTTGCGATTGTATTTATGTGCCTTTTCGTTGTTTTAGTAGTCGGAGGCGTTATCATTCCGATGTGTTTATCACTCATTCGTAAAAAACCGACTGTTTGTCCAAAAACATTTATACAGAAGGATGGTTATCATCATCAAATCGTTGGACATATGGAAGAAAACTTAATCTTAAAGGCACAGGATTTATGCCGACGCATGCCCGAAGCGGCAGTCAATATTATACGTAACTGGCTGACATGGGAAAATCGCAAAAATAAAGAAAACGGTTCTTTTTCACCAGCACAAAAAGCCGCGATTGTGTTACTGTGTTTAGGTGATAACTGTATTCGTCATTTGTTTAGAAAAATGACGGATGCTGAAATTTTTTCATTATCTCGTTTAATGGCATCTCTCGGGCAGGTAAAGGCTTTGGAAATTCAACCGATATTGTTATCATTTTGCCATTCGATGAATGAACCACAAGACATTCGTGAAACGAAACCATTGCTTGAAACGATGATAAAAAATACCTTGCCGATTGATAAGGCGGCTGTTTTGTTAAAGGAATTAAAAATGCAGACGACCCAAAAAACGATATGGGATAAAGTCAATCAGGTGCCGACATCTCATTTGAGTTCTTTTTTGGTGCAGGAGTACCCTCAAACATCGGCTGTTATTTTGTATCATTTGAATACGGAAAAAGCCGCTGCTGTTTTGGCAGAAATGGATGCTAAGACAGGGGCACAAATTTTATTGCGTTTGAGTTCTTTACAAGATACAGATAAAAACAATGTTCATTTAATTGAGTTGAATTTAGAAAAGCAAATTGATTCATTGATGATACGGAACAATAGTGTTGGGGAGAAAAAAGCAGCGGCTATTTTAAGTTTGCTTGACAAGAAAACGCAAGGACGTTATATATCGTCATTAGAACGGTTATCTCCCCAAACGGTGGGTGTTTTGGAAAAAAACATTTTGAACTTTGATGATTTGGCTCATTGGTCGGCAAAGGATTTGATTGTTTTACTCAAACATATTGATAATCAGACATTGGTTTTAGCGTTATCAAACGCCCAAAATGCGACGAAGGAAGCATTTTCTCGGGTCATTTCGCCTCAAAAATGGAGTAAAATGCTTCATCAGATGCGTCAAATGCCGACGGGAAAGATTGAAGATATTGATGTGTCGCAACGGGCTGTCATTCGGATAGCACAACAATTGATAGAAAGTAAAAAATGTAAGGGAACGATAATATGAAGTTAAAAACGTTTTTTGCCGATAGTATTCCGTCTGCGATGAGTGATATTCGTCAGGTGTTTGGTGAAAAGGCGGTTATTGTTTCTTCTTTTCGAACCAATGACAAAGGTGTTCGTTTAATTGTTGCTACGGAAGAACAGGATGTTTTTTTTAACAGTCCGATACAAGATGAAATGCGTAAAAGCAAACAGCGTCGGACATTTTTTAAAAATATGTTATCTCATCGTCATTTATCGGATGAATATATTGAACGGTTGGTCAATGCTGTTGCCCGTAAAAGTATTAAAACATCGGAAGATAAACTCCTGTCACGGGCATTATCGGAAATGTATGCCTACAAATCCATTGAGCCGTTAAAGAAAAATGGTTTGTATGTATTCATGGGAACAGCAGGCTGTGGTAAAACAACTGTTGTTTCTAAATTAGCATTTCATACCAAAGCATTGAAAATCAAAACGGCACTTGTTACATTGGATACACGTAAATCAAAGCAATCTAGCGAGTTATTACGTTATGCTCATTTGATGCAAATACCGTGTACAACACTACATGAATGGGATAAATTGAATGAAACTGTCACGATGTTAAGATTGAATCATGATTTGATTTTAATAGATACACCGTCACTGAATCCTTATCATACGGAAGATATTGCCCGTATGCACATGATTAAAACACAATTATCTGATGCCGAATTAGTCTATGTTCAGCCGGCAGGGTTAGATTATCATGAAGCACGGGCACAAGGGTGTGTTTTTGCTCATCAAGGGTGTACAGAAATGGTTATTACCAAAACAGATATGTCAACGGCTTATAACGGTTTTTTACAAAGTGCTTTGTTCAGTGCGTTTCGTTTGGCAGGTTTATCCGAATCGCCCTACATAACGGATTATTTAAAGGAAATAACACCGGACAAGTTGGCTTCTTTATTGAAAAATGGTGTTTCAGAAGGAGAAGATGAATGACACAGACAGATGAATTTAAAGGTGCTCGGGAAATTTATCAACGACTTGACGGTAAGAACATGATAGCGATTGCTTCCGGTAAGGGAGGTGTTGGTAAGACGTTTTTATCAATTGCATTGGCACAGTCATTTGCTGATAAAGGGCAACGTGTTTTATTATTTGACGGTGATCTGGGTTTGGCAAATATCGATATTCAGTTAGGTATTAACACCAAACATGATTTACAACACGTTTTTCAGGGTAAGATGCCGATGAATCAAGCTGTTTATCATGATGAAACGTTAGGATTTGATATTTTATCGGGTCATTCGGGTGTTCAATCGTTGTGTGGCTTAAATCAGGGGCAGTTACAGTTATTGCGGGATGATTTGTACATTTTGGCACAACATTATGATAAAGTTATTATTGATTTGGGAACGGGTATTGATAAAACATTGACGTTTTTAGCCGGTTGTGGTGGCGTTGTTTTAATTATGTGTAATGATGAACCGACCTCTTTGGCCGATGCTTATGCATTCATTAAAATTTTATCTGATTCAGAAAAGTCCCCTCAAATTAAAATTGTAGTCAATAGTGCCAATACTTTTAAAGAAGGCGAACGCACATTTCAGACGTTAGCAAAGGCTTGTCAAAACTTTTTGAATACAGAATTGACATTAGGAGGTGTTCTTCATCAGGATTCACATGTCAAAGAAAGTATTAAAATGCAAATACCGTTATTGTCATCATTTCCGAAATCTGTTATTGCTGAGGATATTCAAAAATTGGTTGAAACATTGTCTTAATATTTAAAATAGGGGATTGTATGCCCATTGAAGCAAAGCCTGCCTTTGTTTTAAACGGCAATTGATGTTATAAGGCATACAATGTTTAATGATTTGTGCTTTATGGCGTTTAAATGCTTTCCAACGACGAATTTGAATGATATCAATATCGGGTATGCGTCGTCCCATGTAATAACGACAATACCATTGAAACCATCCACGCACATCCGGTTCAAGAATCCATCCGTTACGTTGCCAGATTTGTAATGATTGGCGTGATTTAATTTGAAAGAAGTTACAAGTTATATCTGGTTTTTCGGATAATTTGGCATTTTGAAACCATTCTTTGGGAAATTCATTTTGACAATCTGTCAGATAATGACCTTCAAATACACCCATAGCAAGCATTTCAGGGGGTGTTAATTCCGGTTGAAAGGTTATATGAAAATTTTGACCGACCGGTTCGATGCAATCGTATGTATAGTTTTGTTGCATTTTATCGTTAACAATCATGCTTCCTCCTTTTTTGATAGGATAGGTCGGTTTATTGTCAAATAAAAGGTATCACATGTGAAATAAATAGGTTATTGAAAAAACAACAACACGATAATATCCCGATATCCCATTATCAGGATACGTATCGTCTTGTCGTTTTGGTAACTGGCATCGATTTATTTTCGGCACATAATTTTATCTCCTGTTGTTTCGACATAACGGTCACTACATTGTGTACATAATTTTCGGGCATCCTGTGAATCGGGAATTTCAGTGTCATTGGCTGTACATGCTACCTGTTGACCCGACAGATTGATAAAATGTTCCGTTTCCGTTGCCGTTTGTGAACAATACCAATCCGTTACACCATTATTTTGTTTTGAAAAAGCAATACGACCACTTTCCCGACATAACGTTTTGGATTGTTCATCACTGCCGATTGTACCGTAATCATTACTACCTGTGTAACATTTGCCGTCCGTTTTTTGGAACTC
>JAZTVX010000050.1:0-14905 GCA_045635565.1 Alphaproteobacteria bacterium | reverse complement strand
TGCCGGTCAAAAAGTATCATGTAATGCCGGTAAAACACAAATTTACAATTCAGCGAAAGCCAAAGAAATTTGTCGTTCCTGTACCACTTATGAACGGGAAGTCACGACAGATTTAGATGGCAACTTCTACTGCGAAAAGGTGTTGTAAAAAATAGGGCAGGGGTAAATTCTCTGCCCTTTTAAATAAATACACAATAAAATAGATTTTTTTTAAATTTATGAAAAAAAAGTCTTGACATTTGTCAGATGAGTGGATAAAATGAAAAAAGTTTCTGTCAGTGGAGAGTTGGCAGAGTGGTAATGCAGCGGATTGCTAATCCGTCATCGTGAAAGCGATGCATAGGTTCGATTCCTATACTCTCCGCCAGAAAGAAACCGTTGTTTAACGGTTTCTTTTTTTTATTGTTGGGGGTATAATAATATTATGGTATCATTTTTGCAAAAAACTGCTCTTGTTGTTGCAGTATTGAGTGTTTTATATGGAATATTGATACTCGTTCTTTATTTGTTTCAGGATTCCATTCTATATCATCCGTCATCAGCAAATCTTTATCGACAGGAAATGAAACAAAAATTACCTTTGCTCAAAAAAGTGAGTTATTATTTACCATCGGGAGAACAATTGTATGCATGGTATCTAAAAGCCAGAAAAGGCAAGCCAACCATTGTTTATTTTCACGGTAATACGGGAAGTGTTGAAAGACATGCTCAACGCAAAATTGTGCAGTATTTTTATGATAGTGGATATGGATTATTATTGCCGGAATATCGAGGATATGGTGATTTAAAAGGTCAACCTTCGCAACAGAAAATGGAAGAAGACGCTTTAACGGCTGTTAAATATTTAAACGGATTAGATATTAAAAATAAACATATCGTTCTGTATGGACATTCGATGGGAACGTATATGGCTGTTTATACAGCTTCTCAATTGGGACAAAAAATGACGTTTCATGCTGTTGTATTAGAGGCGCCGTTTTATTCAATTGCTCATACGGGACGAGAACATTTCGGTGGTTGGATACCATATCAGTCTTTATTAAAAAATCCGTATTTGTCCTATAGATATATCAATCAGGTTAATACACGATTATTTATTGCTCATGGGAAAAAAGATGCAATTATTCCTTTTAGTGAAGGTATGAAACTCTATCAATATGCTCGTGGTAAAAAGGTGTTGTTTGCATCTGAAAAGGCTGATCATCATAATTTGGCTGATTACGGATTGTTTGATTCTTTGAAAGATTGGATTGATAATAATAAATATTGACAAATAAACTCTCATATATTAGAATGATGTTGGGTTGTATGGGAGTTAAAAGTGTTAAGAGAATATGAAGATGAAGATGGTAATATTGTTTTATATTTTGACGATGTTCCACCAAATGTCAGAACCAAAAAGCACAAAATAGAATTAGATCCGACAATGCGTCAGGATTTTTTATCTTGTGGTAGAATGGGGTATCAAAAAGCAACCCAAACGACTTATGAAAGAAATGCAACCGTTCGGCAGGCTTATCAAATTGAAAGAAAGGCTTTGCGAAAATGGATTGAATCCGGTGCTATTACGCCGACTGTTGCCATGGAATTAAAGGAACACGGAGATAAATGGAATATTCATCATTTTTTTCCGATTGTGTTGGGTGGAACGAATGAACCGTCCAATTTATATTTAATGCCGATTGAGTTACATGATAGACTTCATCATTTTTTTCTTGACTGCGTGTTGAAATTATGTCAGAGACCTTATTATTTGAGATTACATGATATGGGTCGGCTTTATTTGGAATTGCCGACACCTCGTAATCATATTTTAGATGAAAAAAATATACCGTTTTGTCATCAGCACCATGTCGGGGATGTCTTATCACGATATCGTTATTTAGATACTAAACCAATTTCATCCGGTTCAATCAGTGGGTTAAGACCGGTAACACCCCCTTGTCATATCAAAAAAGAAGATTGGAATGCGTTTTCATTGTTTAAAATGGCATTAACGGCTATTCGGTGGCAACGGGCAGATATTTTGAAGGCTTTATTGGATAAAACGGCTTTGTTTAGTCAACAGTCGGGGTGTGTTTTATCTCCTGACAGTTGCCATCCCAAAACGGGGCAGTCTTTATTGATGGAAGCATGTATTTGCTGTAATGGACCGGCTGTGGATGTGTTGTTAAGACGAGGTGCTCATCCTAATTGGCGAGATAAACAGGGTCGAACGGCATTGCATAAAATCACTTCAACCAAGAGTATGGGATTTGTGCACATGCTTTTAAAAGCCGGTGCTGATGTTCATGCCGAAGATAAAAGAGGACGTACGCCGTTATGGTTTATTGGTCGATATTATGTGAAACAGAAATTGGAAGCTTTGTTGAAATTAGGTCTAGATATCAATCATCAAGATAAATCAGGCAATACGGTTTTATTTTACGCATTACAGACGAAACAATGGTATTTGATAGAGTTATTATTGCGTAAAGGAATAGACATCACATTAAAAAACCAACAGGGAAGAACGATTATTGATGAAGGTTGTCAATCGACAGACGAAACGGTCAAAAAAATATTTCATCATTGTCAAGAAACGAACATGACAGACAATCATGTTTTAGCACAATTTATTTATCATGTTCGTCAAATTGAAACAAAAATGTGTGTTCAGCATCATCGTACGAGCAAATTAAAATCTCAAAAAGAAGAACGGGAACACGCTTAAAAAAACTTGTGTCAAAAATTAAAGCGTGATATACTTTTTATAGTATTGGTATGTTATGGAGGATGAAATGACTTTGGGCGATGATTTGGGATTAGATCACATTGGTTTGGCTATGAGTTATTCAGGGGTGTGTGAACATATAAATGAGATACTCTATAATTTGGCTCACAAAAATCCTTCTGTCCAATTGAGGAAAAATACAAAAAAAGCCAATTTCGTCGGAAGTGAATCAAATCAGAATCATGAAAAAAAACTTACAAACAATGATGATTTGGAAACGTTGTTGCTTGAACGGGAAGATCTGTTTAAACAGTGGAAGGATATGACACCGGAAGAACAAATTGAAATACTTAAATATATAAGGGATTTTCGTGTAGAAGACGGTGAATCTTTTGATAATGATGGTGAAAAGTCTTTGGCAGTTGATTTCATTTTGCAATCAATTGGTGCCCCAACTTATGTGTGTAATGATTCTGATTTGATTTCTAAGGTAAATGATTATTCAATCTTGCCACCCCTACATAGAGCTTATAATATTACGGAGATATGGTATGAACAATATCGTCATATCCGAAAATGTCCTACAGTAACCGTGACACATGGAACCCCTACGATATTGGTAGCACCATCAAAAAGGACAGTGTATGGTCAAAATGGATGGACTCCTCATAACGCATTTACAGCTATAACAGAAGCTGTTCTTCCGGATGAATACGGAATAACAAAGTTGATGTATGCTGTTGTGAACGGGGATTTAGAAAATGTTAAGACATTGATTCAGAATGGGGCTAATGTAAATTATCAAACACCAAATCGATATAGTTTTATAGAGACAGGTTCCTGTAAGTACACACTAATCGATCGAGGAGAACGACGCAAAATCCTGAAAAGGAATGGTTCAGAAAAATATGAAATGGTGTACCATCGTGTGGCGGGAAAGGATTCAAATTGTGACGATGCAAAGTCGATGTCTCCTATCCTAATAGCGGCAGATTTAGGGCAAACGGAGATTTTGAAATATTTAATATTAAATGGAGCAGATGTTGAAGTTAAGGATGATCGGGGCAACAATATTTTTATGCGTGCTGCAATGCATAATCAGGTTGGGGTTATTCGTTTATTATTTTCGGATCCGGATTTAAGGAGTTACCTCCGAAATAAGAAGAAAAACTTTAGTTTTGAAGATTTGATATGTCAAAAGAGAATCAATTTAGAAACGGAAGAAGATACAATATTGACAATAGCGATTAAAAGTGGTGCATCTTCGAAGTTATTTGAACATATAGAATATCAAGACCTTGGTGATAAACCAGACAAAAATGGCAAAACACCATTGATATTAATACTTGAACGAGTAAGAAAACATAATATAAATTGTGATGTTGAAAAAGAAATAGATGATTGGCTTATTGTACAAAGATTGTTAGTATGGAAGAAGGAAAATGGTGAACCTTATGTTAATTTGAACCAAAAATTTAAAAGCAAAAGTGTACTGTCGGAAATAATAAGTGCAGGAAAATATAATGTTCTTGATGTTATTATAAAAAACAGAACACTTACTCTGAATAAAAAAGGACCCCAATATGCTTTATTAACGGCTGACATTCTCAATCAACGAATAAACTCAAGCGATGGTAGAGATGAACCATTTGTGTTTTATTTGATGCGAAATAAACAATGGTCTCTGTTTCAAAAGAGAGATGGGTCTTTTGATGCAAATTTGTTAACTGGTGTCGATTTAAAGGCGAAAGATGGATATAAAAATACACTTGTTTCACTGGCTTTGGAACATGATGCTCCAAAAGAATTTGTCGATTTGTTGTTATCAAAGGGAGCGGTCGTTTATCACTCAAAACGAATAAAAGAAACACCTGCTATTTCTGTGTTTTTGCAAAGAGGGAATTATAATTTAGTCAGGAATATGCTGAAAAAAAAGGTTGATTTGAGTGAAAGAGATAGTTTTGGGCGGACACCCTTGTATATTGCTACATGCGATGAAAATGTGCCATTTGACATATTCAAAAAGTTGGTAACACCGCTAACAGCTGATCGAGAAGATAATCGAGGTATGACACCAGTGGCCTATCTTTTGCATGGCTATTCGCTCTCTGAACCAGCTATGAAACGATTGAATTATTTGTTGTTTGAAACAAATCATGAGGTTAATTTAAATCAGAAAATAGATGGTGATCCTTTAATATTCAGATTGTTGAAAAAGCAGCAATATGATTTGGTCAGAAAAATGTTTGAATACGGTGGTGTTGATTGGACTGCTACAGATGAATATGGGAACAATATTAGTATATTCATGTGGGATGTACCGGATGATATTTTTAAGAACTTAACAATCAGGTTAACAAATATTGATCAAGAAAATTATAATGGAGAAACACCTTTGGTGCGGCTTTTTAAATATGTTCAGGGGAATTGGTCGGAAGAACAAGTTAACCGATTGAAATATTTAATTGAAAAAGGAAAAATTAATCTTAATCAGAAAATAGACGGTGTTCCTTTGATATCCGCATTGTTGCAAAAGCGGCAATATGATTTGGTCAGAACAGTACTGAAAGCAGGGAAGGTAGATTTGAATGCTACTGATGAAAATGGTAATACACCCTTAACAATTGCGGCACAATGTTATGGTGTACCGAATGATGTTTTTAATTTGTTAATAACGGATGAAAATATCGATAAGAGAAATAAGGAGGGTAAGACACCATTGATGCTGTTGTGTGAAGGTTATAAGGAAGACCGCGCCAAAAAACCTGTACAATTAAAATGCATTGAAAAGCTCATCTCGTCCGGAAAAGTTGATGTTAGACAAAAAATAGACGGTGTTCCGTTTTTATTATTTATGATGCAACATCAGCAGTATGGTATCGTTGAAAAGGCCATTTGTTTATATAAAGCAACAGATATGAATTTATTTGTTGATAAGATTCAAAAGACACCACTTGCATATCTGTTAGATGAACAACATTGGCAACATACTGATCAATGTATTGGAGCAGCGAGGATTTTAATTGAAATGATTAAAAAGGATCAGATTCCCTACGGTAAGCATGAGATTGTTGCTAAACTGATACAGAAAGCATATAAAGTTTGTAAACAATCCGGAAATGAATTATTTGATAAAAATACACAAAACATGATAGATTCGTGGTATAAAGAGCAACAAGAAAAAGGCAATAAATCACTAAAACCGAAACAACAAAGAACGACAAACAACGGGTTGTCAAGTGTTTTACATTCTCAACAAGAACATCGCATGTTTCAGGGGGCAACGGTCGTATCAACTGATAATGAACAAGACGATGTCATTATGTCGTCCTTGAATTATACGTCACAAAGAAGTGGAAATGTTTAATATTTCATTTTGTAATATTTGGGTTCGGCAGAGAATATGATTTTTCTGCCGAATTTTTTTGTGTTATATTAAGGTCATGTATATTACAAATCATGCTCATTATTCAAAAAAATATATTAAAAGCCGTTCTTTTGGATTGACAAAAGAAATGCAATTTTGTATAGTTACCGCCATGAATTTAATTAAGAAAGGAAGGAGACATTATGTCATTAGATTCATTTTTCAACCCGAAAAGCATTGCTGTTGTCGGTGTTTCTAACGACCCCTCAAAATTAGGAGCCGTTGTTTTTAATAACGTTATTGATGCCGGATTTGAAGGCAATTTGTATGCTATCAATCCAAAATGTGCCGGTCAGGAATTATACGGTAAACCATGTTATGCTTCCGTTAAAGATTTGCCGGAAGCCATGGATTTAGTTGTCGTTGTCGTTCCGGCAAAATTTACTATGCCGGTCATTGATGATGCCATTGCTAACAAAACTAAAAACATCAGCATTATTACAGCCGGTTTTGGTGAAGTCGGTAACCATGAATTAGAAGATGGCATTGCTCAAAAATGTATTGAAAACGGTATCAATTTGTTGGGACCAAACTGCTTAGGGCACATTTCAACATTTGACAAAGTGAATGCCAGTTTTGCCGATGGTTTTCCAACACAAGGGAATGTTGCTTTTGTTTCTCAATCCGGTGCTTATTGTTCTGCTTTGATGGATTGGGCTCGTGAAAAAGGAATCGGTTTTTCTCACTTTATTTCAATTGGTAATAAAGCATTGTTGGCAGAAGACCGTTTGTTATCGGCTTTAAAAGATGATAAAAATACGACCGCTTTTGTCTTCTATTTGGAATCCTTGAAAAACGGTAAAGAGTTTTTGCGTGTTTTAAAGGAAGTTTCTAAAACAAAACCGGTTGTTATTATGGAACCGGGAAAATCACAAAAAGCACAAGCCGCCAGTTTGTCCCACACAGGTTCGTTGGCTCCGAACTATCGTGTTTTGGAAATCGCTTTAAAAGGTTCCGGTGCTATTCAAGCCTATACAACACGAGAATTATTTAGTTTGTTGGAAATTTTACAATATGCTAACCATCATGAATTTGACGGATCTGTTGCTATTTTGACAAATGCCGGTGGTGTTGGCGTTTTATCCAGTGACTTATGTGAAGATAACGGTTTGGATTTGGCTCGTCCGAGTGAAAAAACAATTGAAACATTGAAAGCGTCATTGCCGGCTGAAGCCTCTTTGGGTAATCCGATTGATGTTATCGGTGATGCTCGGGCTGATCGTTATGAAGCGGCTTTGAAAATTTTATGTGAAAGTGGCGAATACAAAAATATTCTTGTTTTATTGACGCCTCAAATGGTTACGGATTCAACCGGTACGGCAGAAGCCATTGTCCGTATTGCTCCACAATATAAAAACGTAAATATTTTTGCTGTTTTTGTCGGTGGAGTTAAGGTTAAAGAAGGACGTGCTATTTTGGATAAAGCCCATATTTTGAACTATGAATATCCAATTGATATCATTCGTCCACTTGGCTTGTTAAAAGCCCAAATGGCTTATCGTGGTGTTCAAGATGTTGCTTGTTCGGTAAATGAGGTGCCGCAATCCATTCGTGATGCTGTTGCACAAGCAAAAGCAGACGGTTTGGCTTCTTTGCCACAAAATATTGTTAATATGATTATGGATCATTATGGTATTGATTATCCGAAAAGTGGTAACTTTACAGATAAAGCAGAAGCTTATGCTTTCTGTCAGAAAATCTTTCCGGCTCCTGTTGTGTTGAAGTTGTCGGCTCCTGATGCTTTGCACAAAACGGAAATGAAAGGGATTTATTTGAATGTTCATGATGAATCTACATTTAATGAAGCATGGGACGGTTTAAATGGTTCTATTACAAAATTCCAATTAAAAGGTGCCAGTGTTTTAATTCAAGAAATGATTGTTAAAGCAACGGAAACAATTATTGGTGTGAATACAGACAGAAACTTTGGTCGGATTATGGTCTTTGGAACAGGTGGTATTTATACGGAAGTTATGAAAGACACAACATTGCGTATTTTACCGGCCGAAGATTTTGATGATATGATTAAAGAAACAAAAGTCGGTATCATTTTGAACGGTGTTCGTGGTGAAGAACCGAAGGCTGTTAAACCATTGGCTGAAACATTGAAAAAAGTTCAACAGGTTGTGTTGGAAATTCCGGAAATCACATCAATTGACGGTAATCCTGTTTTAGTAACAAAAGACAGAGCCGTTGTTGTTGACTTTAAAATGTTGTTGAAATAATTAAATTAAAAGGTATATCGGCGAAATGCATGTAATGTGTATTTCGCCGATTTTTTTGTGACATGTATTGTAATAAAGAAAACGTTATATCCGAAATGGAACGAGCAAAATTAAAGTCTGTATCAATCGTTTTTTTGATACAAGAATTTGTGCGAAAATCATTGGATGCACGTGTGTTATTTGATTCGGAAGAAGAATTGTATCTTTATTTATACATGGTCATGCAAATTGTTGTTCTTCGGAATATTGAAGATCGAATTAAATGTATTCAGGGATATAAAAATTTTATTCGATTCCGTCGGTTGTTAAGTATTTCTCAAAATGATATTCGACAGGTTGAAAAAGTCAGAGAAGTTGAAGAAATCAGTTTTGTACTCATGGCTAAATATCGTATTGTGTTGCATGAACGTTCAAAAGTTGCAACACAAGTTGTTTTTGAAAAATATGTTTCATCTTGTGATAATTTAAAAGATTATCTGCTTGATATTTTAAAATAATATTTTTGCATAAATTTATGTAAAAATATTAGACATACAAAAAAAAACATGTTAAAATGATAAGAAATGAATAGATGAGGAGGTTGTATGAATTATCCAGAGGTGGCAAGACGATTGTCGAGAGTTCTTCAACAATTGGAAAGAGAAGGTATTATTTTATGTTCTAAAACTAATTTTGAACCATGGGAATTTGAAGATAATTCTGCTGTTTATGCGTTTGAAACCGGAACTGCACGTCCGTCCAGTTGGTATCCTTGGTCCATGACGGAGTGGAAAGATTTGGAACCATGGCAACGTCGTCGAGTGATTGCTGTTTTGAATGAAATGCATCAGAATGATGACGGGGAAGAAGCACTTGTTAAAGATCTGATTTTATCGGCCATTAAGGCTCCAGGTTATGAAGATGTCAGTGTTTCAGATGTTAATAATTCAATGAGGACGTATTGTGGCGACAGAGAAGATAATAAATTACATGAAAAGTGGTCGAAGTTATGTAGTGATGTTGCTCTAGGTGATGATGTTGCTTTTGTTCAGTGCTTCTATGATGGTAATCAGAACAAGAAAGACTTTAAAGAGAATCTTCAGAGGCGTTTAGCTAAAGGTGCCGATCCTAATTTTGTTCCGACAGATAAGGGAAAGTTGCCTCCTTTGATTATTTCAGCTCAACGGGGTCAAGATGATATTGTTGAATTATTGCTTGACAGAAAAGCCAACGTTAATATTTCTGCCGAACAAAACGGGCAAAGGGTAACTCCGTTATCTGAAGCATTAAAAGGTGGACATTTTGAGAGCGTTCGATTGTTACGGGAAAAAGGAGCACGGATTTATGATGCTGATGCTGAATTTAAACAGGTATTACAAGAGAAAGAGAAGGATTATGAATTTGGTAGAATATTTGTGCAAATTGGGTGTGGCAATGGCACTGGTTCGACAAAATATATTGATCAGAGTAAATATTTTGAAGAGGTGATTAGGGGCAATGAACGTGACTGGGGTGTTGCAGATCTTTTAATGATGGGTTTTGACTGTACAACACGTGATTCTAATGATGATCCAATAATAATCGCTGCAGCCAGAGCAAAACGGTTTGATATTGTTGATAACTTGATTGATTTGGGGGTGAATGTTCAGACAAAGGATAATGAAGATTGTTTATTGTCTGCAGTTGTAGCACAAGAAACTGATGATAATTCCTCAGACGCAGTAAAAGCCGCAGCAGAGGCACTTCAAAAAAAGATTTATAAACTTAATCGTAAAGATAAAGAAGAACAACGCCTTTCTGATACTCAACAACGAATGGAAAAAAAAGTTTCTCGTACGATTAAAGAATACAACAAAGAGTTGTCTGATGATAAAAAAAAGAAAAGAGCACAAAAAATACTTTGCTTAGGAATTGATTTACAAGCCCCAAAATTGATTGAGTATGCTTTAGATAATGGGGCGGATGTTAATCAGCCGGATCCATATACAGGTTTAACACCACTTCAAATGGCTGTTGCACTGGCTCCAAATTTAGAAATAAAAGGACAAAATGTTGTTTCTTATTTAATTGAGAAAGAGGCTGATGTTGAAATAGGTCAAAAAATAGTTGACAACGGTCGTGAGGTAAAAGGTAAAACGGCTTTGGAAATCGCTGTTGAAATGGGTGATGTTGATACTGTTCGAAGCCTTGTTGCGGCAGGGGCGTTTGTTCGTGCGGAAACATGGACTCGCCTTGTACAGGAAATGCAAAAAGCAACTTCGGCAGATGCGGAAAAGTACCAAAAATTGTTTTGCGAGTTGGCTCAAAGTCGGAATATAGAAAATGATTCTTTGAAAGGGATTTCTATTCCTCAATTATCAAATACATCATTTGGGGCTATTGATAATTCTGCGACTGTTCGATATGAACGAAAAGATAATGAATGGGTTAAACTAGAACAAGGTAAAAGCATTCATTATGGACATTCACAGCAATGGTCATTGTATCTTGCTATGCAAATGCAAAATGACGATATGATACTTAATGTGTTGGATGAGGCAATACACACAGGTGTGGATTTAAATAATTCAAAACTTGATGAGAACACACATAGCATTTGCACACAAGATATTCAGAATGTTATTCGCTATGCCATTCAACACAAGAAATCAAATTTATTACAGGGTTTAAAAGAACGCAGTATTTCTTTCAAATCATTTTCATTTAAAGATGTGTTAGCAACAAACGATGCAAACATTATCAATTTTGTGTTAGGGACAGATTGTGTTGTGACGAAGGAGCATTTGGAACATATTTTTTCAATGTCGCCGACTGTTGTTCATGCAATTTTTCCTAAATTATTTGAAAGGAATAAAGAATTATTTTTAAATGCAACTGAAGACGAGGCTAAAAAGTTACTTGCTTACGGTATTAGCAATGGTGATGCCCACATTGTTGCGAAAGCGATGGAAGTATATCGGGAACGAGGCTATTCCATTACATCGGATGATTTGAAAAATGTTGTTAATGTTGCGTCGCAGAATTCTCAATATGATTTAGTTCCGATTTTAAATGAATTGCATACAAGTAACCAAAACATTTTTTATGATATTCCAAAAGATAAGAATGGCAATCCGGATTATACCCAAACCCCTCTTTATACATTGATAAAAAATAAACATGTTGCAGGGGTAGAGCATGTTTTAGAACTGACAAATGGAAATATTGAAGAAGCATCTAGAAAAAGGAAACTGGCAATCAATCCTACGTATATTCGTGAGGCTATTGAACAAGATTCACCGGAAATTTTAAAAATTTTATTGCAACAGGAAGGTGTCATTGTCTCGTCAGAGCATTTAACAAAGGCAATTGAAAAGGGCAATTATAAAGTTGTTGAATTATTGGTTCGGCAAGGTGTACCCGTTGAGCAGAAAGATATTCAACAACTTTTAGATAGTTCTCACCATCCTGAAATTAAGCGTCATTTGCTGGGTATTCTTTTATCTTCTCATAAATTAAGTGATGAAGCCAAAACCTTTGTGGAAGGTGAAGCCGGAAAAAAAGAGTCTAAATATTACGAAGTTCTGACTCGTCCTTACGGTGAATATTTAGTTACGCATAAACCTGATGAATTAGGGAGAGTTGAAAACATCGGTAAAGATACCCGACATGGTTTTCAAATCCCGGTTGAAAGTTCTTTAATACAAACAACACGTAATGAAGTTGGATTTTCGTATTATTGGGAAACAAAGTTTGATGAAAAAAATTCTTCATTCGATCCTCGATATAGAGCATGGAGTGATCCGGCAGTCGGTGGTCTGCGTGTTGAGTTACAAACATATAATGGATTGGCTCAGAACCGGACAAAGGATAATTTTGCTTCTTTTAAAAGCCATCGAATGAAAGTCTTAACAAAAGGAATTCAAGAAATAGAAGTTCAATTAGCCAAAGCAAATACAGATGAACAAAAACGGCGATTGGAGGAAAGTCGAAGAGTGCTTGCCGGGCAATTGTATTGTTTGCAACAATCAGATAGTTGGACTGACTTTGGTCGTTTAACTG
Organism: Alphaproteobacteria bacterium; assembly: GCA_045635565.1. Lineage (GTDB taxonomy): Bacteria > Pseudomonadota > Alphaproteobacteria > CAAHEQ01 > UBA3637 > RGIG4140. The sequence continues at coordinate 2,520 of JAZTVX010000050.1, read as the reverse complement.
GAGAATATCGACCTAACTCAACAGCATTTAATGGAGAATTTTTAACAAAAATACCTGATGAATTATATAATTTAGCGTCTATAAAGGATGATGCTTCTTATTATCGCAGTTCGTTGGGTTTTTCGGCGAAACCATTGGAAGGTGAACTAGCGGAATATGCTCGCTTTTATGGGTTGAAAAATGCAAATGAATGTTTGAACCACGCTCGTCGTAATTTGGCGGATATTGAACAAGTACGATGGACACAGGAAGCAGATGACAAATATTCGGATGCACGGTATGAAATGATGCAGAGTATTGCATGGGACCTTGCGCAAAGTTCTGATGGTAGATTGCCTGAAATCCCCTCTATTATGGATGATTTTGAAAAGAAGATAGCAGAAGGCAAAGCTGCATTTAGTGAACATTATCGGGATAACAATTTTGTATTTACAAGAGACCCAGTATTGGGTACAGGAGAAATAATAGGTAGTGATTTTTATCGAATTGATTGGTATAAGAACTTGTTGTTTCAAGGATATGGAGATCAAGAAGGAATTTACGAAAGTGTCGCACAAGCACGAGCCCATATTCGTTTGCTTCAAGACACAATAGCTGCTGTTGAAGCATCTCCGGTTTGGCGGGAAGCATGTGCTTATCATGCTTCAATAAACACGGATGGAATAGGTCATCAATTTGAAGCAGGGGGAATGCGAGGTGTTCTTTCATGTTTGACGATAAAACCCAGAATGACGGATAAGGGTTTATTTCTTTATCAATCAGATGTAAATAAAGGTGTTTGGGATTTGGAAGATGAATATCCCTATATTATGGATGCCTTAGATGAAGCCGAAGCGACATTGGAAGAACTTAATCGTTTAGAACAACAATATCAACATGTTTCCCGTCTTATTGATGAATATCAAGCGGCTCGCCCCAATATAGAAATGCAACGGCGGACAGGTAAACAAATAGAATCCGCCGGTTCATCTGAGTATTATGTACCTATTGAAGGAGAAAATGTCTCTGGGACGAGATATACCAAAAATGAAGATGGTCATTTTGTTGAAAATTCGGCAGGTAATTATTATAAACAAAAATTGCCTGTGTCAAAACCAATACCAAGCATTCCACCGCTGGAACCAAGAGATATCAGAACATCAATTATTGCTTCAGATTTTAAATTTGTAAATGATATTTCTCGGGAAAGATGTGCTTTGATTAGTAATTATGCACATTTATTAGTTACCAAAAAAGAAGTAAGGGCAAATGTATATAAAGGAATACATGCAACTGTTATGGGTATTGTCAGTATTCCAACGTTTGGATCTGGTTTCGCCGCCAGTTGGATTCTCGGTGGTATAGGTATAGGTGTTGCTGCTGAGGCAGGTTTGTATGGTACGGCGGTGGCATGCAGTGATAAGGCCCAATTAGGTGATTTGGCTGATATGGGGCTTATAGCCGAGGATGAAGGTTGGTGTGATAAATGGATTGCTGCTCGTTCGAATACCTTTAATGCACGTAACCTTATTGATATTGAAGCTCAAACACAAAGGGAAAAAGAAGTAACTCAAACATTAAAACGAGAGTTGCAAGGTCAACAAGCAAGTTTTGAAACAGCGCTTGAATATGCCGAGAAGCAAAACGGTAAAGATGATACCCTAAGGTTTGTTTTGGAGGCACATAAAATAGCTAATAATCCGGAGGAACGGGCAAAATATGAAGGTAAAAATGACTCTAGAAGTAAATTGTTATTGAAAGCGGCAGACAGTGGTATGTATTTTTACTATGCCATGTTAGATGCGGATGCCAATAATACAGTTCCGACAACAGATAATACCAATAAGTCTAATTTGGTCGTGTTTGATGGCTGTGGTGCGGATAAATTAATAGCCCTAATAGATGCATCAAATGAACGCATGCAGGCAGAAATAGAATTTAAGTGTCGGGATGAAATTATTCGTCAGCATCGGCATATTGTTGAACAGAAAAAGCTAAATGAACAAGAACAAAAAGCAGTAGCCGAAACAGCAAGTGTAGATGAATTGTTTCAAACAATAACGAAAGGAGATGATAGTAAATTAAGCGAGGATGTTAATCCACATAATATTAATTTTGAAGCAGATTGCGATGCTGAATATTGTAAAAGTGATGAGGATCTGAAAGCATATGTTTTTAATGATTGGAAAACAGCTAAAATAACACCGTTAATGTATGCAAGCTTGCGAGGTAATAAGTTTATGGTTGGGGGATTGCTGGATAGGAAGAGGGATGCTGATAGGGTGGCTGATGCCAATAAGGTGACAAGTGGTTTAACACCACTTTTGGTTGCATATCGGACACTTTCATATTATAAAAGTGAACCGAAAAAGTACGCAAACCTACGTACACAAACAGATATGTACAAGACTTTGATACTTGAGATGAATGAAGAATCCATCAATCATGCAGATTCCGAGGGTAAAACAGCCTTGTACTATGCATTGGAACACGGTCAACTCAGTATTGCTTTGTTACTTATTCAAAGAGGGGCTGTTACAA
>JAZTVX010000049.1:0-10412 GCA_045635565.1 Alphaproteobacteria bacterium | reverse complement strand
AAACATTCAACACAAACACCACCACTGTCATTATCATAACAAAATGGTGTTGAGGTTCCTGTACAACTGTTATGACATGTCATATCGTCTTCACATGTAACGGGAGCACACAACATATTACAATCTTCTTCTTCAACGCATGGGTCACCACTTTGGCCTTCTCCCTCATTACTTTCAGAATCAACAAACGAAGTAAAGACAAGCAAATTATCCGTTTCTTCTTCCCCACAAATCGACGCACTGCCTGTATATTTGACTAAATCCCCGTCCCCTTGGGCAACTTGCACAAATTGTATGCCTTGAATAACACCGTTTAAGTTCATGTTCACAACATTTTTACATACACGGGAAGAAACACCTTCAACATATGTTTTAAAAGCCACATCGGGATGTGATGTCATGTAAATCGGATAACCCGTTCCCGTTGTATCCGGAAATTCATCAAAATCCGTTCCGTCTTCACTCGGTTCAGGCAAAGGCATTTCCTGATATTTATGCCAGATATCATTGGCACGCAGATTGACTTCATACACAATATCATTTGCCCGATATTTATCCATGGCAAAAGAATACCCGTAAATTCCACCGGCCGATAACACCCCTATCACAGCCAAAACACCCAAGATTTCAACCATACTGCGACCCTGCTCGGCTGATGTTTTAGCATTAAATTGTTTCAAAAAAGGCATTTTAAAATTCATAAAACCTCCGTTAAAATAATCTCAAAAAATCAAAACCTTCTCATTAAAAAACGTGTCAAAAAAAAGTACGTGTTTTTGACGCGTTTTTTTGATGGACGATGTGTGCTTGTGATGAGTCAAAAAAGATATAAAAATCAGATGATTACATTTTTTAGTTGACAAGAGATATTTCGCATAATAGTATGGGAAAAATAACGTACCTTTTTTTGACACGTTTTTTAAAGAGAATATATTGATTTTTAATCGTTATTTTTAAACAGGTTTTGCTATTCGACAAAAGTCTTTTTTATGTAGAAATTGCTGTTTGGAACACAAAAAACGAATCATTTTAATTGTTTGAAAACATCTTGTTTTTTCAAAAAAAAAGGCATTTTTTCAAATGCCCTTTTTTGTGTTATTCGATACTATCATCTCAAAACGATAAAATCTATTTCTGTAATAAATTTAATCCATTAAAAATTGCGTGAATGTTAGATCGTGTTGTCGAACGGTTAATCGCACGAACAATGACTTCTTTATCATCTTGACGAATGTTCATCATTGTAACTGCTTCAGCCGATTCTTGTTCTTTGGCATTAAGCATATGTTGTTCATATTTAACAACAGAAATAGCAACACCCAATGATGCAAGTGCCGTTACACAACTTTCAACCGGGCCACTTCCTCGTCCAATGGCTTCGCAAAAATGACCATCCCGATAAAAGGCAAGTGCGTATTTCCCTTGACTAATTCGTTCAAATGAATCCAATTCAAACGGACCGGTAACATGGCAAATTTCCGTCCGATAAAACTTATCCAAATCTGACGGAGTTAATTCCCCTTTTTCATCGGCTAATTTTTTGGCTGCCGGTAAATGCTGTACGGCTTCTTCCAATGTAAAAGGATAACCATTTGCCTGAAAAACATCAAACAACGCTGATTTCCCTGATTGTCCCGTAAAACCGATGTGTTCCCCATCCTGACGACCAATCAGTGCCGGATCAAAAGCAATGTATTGCCCTTTTTTCAAACCTTTGGTTTTATTGGCTCCGTTTTGATGAATGCCACTACGATGAGCCAATGAATCAGATCCCATGAGTGGGGCCTTTTCCCAAATGGGAATATTCGCCATTTGTGATACCAATTGTGCTGTTTCATAAAATTTACCCATATTGAGTGAAATCGGCACATCCGAATTATACAAAGCAACGGCAACTTCATACATGTTTGTATTTCCACAACGTTCTCCGATACCGTTTAAGGTCGTTTCAAGTTGTGTTGCTCCTGCAAAAAAACTTTCCACAGTTGTAGCAGTTGCCATACCTAAGTCATTATGACAATGAACGGAAATTTGTGCTTTATCACCGATACGGGCATGTACCTGTTCCACCATGCGGATAAAATCCATTGGACGAAAACGTTCAACCGTATTGGGTAAATTGATAACATCAGCACCGGCATCAACCACTTTTTCAATAGCATCCAAAACAGCCGATAAATTTTCACGACAATCACCAAAATGTTCTACGGAAAATTCCACCTCTCCGTTACTTGGCAACAAACTTTTAGCATATCGGACAGCATCAACAGCAATATCTGTCACTGTTTCAATATCTTTTTGTAAAACGTGTTCAAGTCCTAACGGATTCATGGCTATGAACGTATGAATACGAGGCTTATAAGCATTTCTCACGGCACGAGCCGCTTGAGCAATATCCCCTTTTGTTGCCCGAGCCAAAACGCTAATCGTCACATCTTCGGGGGCTTGTTCAGCTAATGATGAACACGTATGAAAATCCATTTCACCCGATGCCGGAAACCCAACTTCAATTACCTTAATTCCCAAACCCAACAACTGACGGAAAATCGTTTCTTTTTCTGCATGATTCCACGGACGTTTTAATGCCTGATTGCCGTCTCTTAATGTTGTATCATAAAAAATAGGTTCATGTGTCATTTATTTTCTCCAGTTGTTTTGAATAAAAAAAACGCCCTCCTAAAAGGGCGTTCGTGTAAAAAAAAGTAAACATCAGCCTTTTAGGAAACGAAAATCATCACCTAACAAGCATAACAATAATAAAATGTTTGTCTTTTTCATCATGACAACCAGAATATCAGATTTTTTCGATTGTGTCAACTCTTTTTTTTTATTTTTTATTAACCGATATAGTGATTGACAAGTGTATGAAAAAACGTATAATGCTGTTTGCTATGACAGAATATTCAACAACAAGTATTATTATTTTTTCCATTGTGGCTTTGTTGTGTTTGGCAATCGATTTGTATGCGCACAAACAAGATCATGAGGTATCCGTTCGGTCTGCTGCTTTGTGGACTGTTTTTTGGGTTATTGTTTCTTTTGCGTTTGGCGGGTATGTTTATTATTCGCACGGTGCCGAAGATGCTCAAGCTTACTTATCCGGTTATTTGCTTGAAAAAACGTTATCCGTCGATAATTTATTTGTCTTAATGGCTATTTTTGCTAGTTTCGGCATACCGAATAAATATCAACATCGTGTATTATATTATGGTATTTTGGGGGCGTTGGTTCTACGTTTGATTTTTGTCGGATTGGGGGCTGCATTTGTTTCCAACTTCGGTGATGCCGCTTTGACGATTTTCGGCATCTTCATTATTTGGACAGCATTCAAAATGATGCAGGCAGCCGGTTTATGGGCTTTGATTTATGCCTGGTTCACACGTCGCCCTGTTCAAAAAGTTGAGGAAGAAGAAATTGATTTCACAAACCATTGGTCGATTCGGTTTTTCCGATATTTGTTTCCAGTTACACCACATTTGAACGGTCATGATTTCTTTGTGAAACGGGATATAACGACCGATAACGTTTCGTCTAAAGGTAAAACATTCATCAAATGGGCGGCTACCCCTTTGTTTTTATGTTTATTGACAGTTGAATTTGCCGATGTGATGTTTGCGTTTGACAGTGTTCCTGCCGTCATCGGTGTAACAAAAGAACCGTTTTTAGTCTATACCAGTAATATTTTTGCCATTTTGGGTATGCGTTCCATGTACTTTTGTTTGGCTGCCGCTAAAAAAGCATTAGTTCATCTGGAAAAAGCCGTTATCGGTATTTTAATGTATATCGGGATTAAAATGTTAGTCGGTGTATTTGGCGAAATTCATATGTCTGCCACAATGTCATTATGTGTTGTGTTAGGTTTCCTGACGGTGGGTATTTTAGCTTCCGTTATTTTTCCGGCCAAAGAAGAACAAAAACAATAAACAAATTTTTATATTAACAAGACTGTCGATTTTATCGGCAGTCTTTTTTTTGACAGAAGCAATCCGTGATAAATGAAAAATAACCTTGACATTTCAACTGATATTTGCCAATATGACAAAAAAAAGCCTTCAGGATAAAAAATGATACCAAAATTACATATTATTCGAACCTCTGACGGTGTTGATTTTCCATTACCGTCTTATGCCTCAAAACACCATGTTGGTTTGGTGTTAAAAGCGGCTATCCCCAGCGTTTTGAAGTTAGACCCTCAAGAACGGGGGTTAATTCCCATCGGTTTTGGTATCGGTATTCCGGACGGATTATGTGGGCAGATTGTTTCGTTACCGGATGTTGCCCGTGATATGGGTTTGATAGTATTAGATGGTCCGCAAATCGTAAATCCGGCTGACCGAGGAGCATTGTATGTTTTGGTACAAAATGCTTCCCGTCGGCAATTGATTGTGCGTCGGGGTGATGCCATTGCCCAGTTATTGATTACGCCCGTTTATCAAGTCACATGGAATGAAATTCAAGATAAGACAATGACAACCGACGAATTGGCATCATTCACGTTCAATGATTCGGGAAGTTCCGAAGAAGCCAAACCGGAACAAGACAAGAAACCTGCCGGTAAACGGGAAGTGAAAAGCGTTCGTGAAAGGGTAAAGGCAGCAGACCGTGTTTAAAAAAGTCTTTTTTTTAATGGCTTTTATTTGTCTGACAATGACATGTTCGGGGCAGGCTCAGGAATTGAGTGTGCCTCGGTTTGTATCGTTTCGCCGTAGTGAAATCAATATGCGAACCGGTCCGGCCGAACGTTATCCGATTAAATTTGTATATAAAGTTCAGAATTATCCGGTAGAAGTTATTGAAGAATATGAACTATGGCGACGAATTCGGGAAGTGGACGGAACGGTCGGTTGGGTTCACCGTCGTATGTTAAGTGGTGTACGATATGTCATTGTTACACAAAATGGGACGTTATATAAAAAACCCGATATCCAATCAACAAAGGTTGCTCATATTCAAAAAGGGTCTCTGGCAAAATTGGAAGAATGTCCTCCCCGACAATTATTTTGTCAGGTGTCTTTTTCCGTTGACGATAAAAAATACAAAGGTTGGATGGAACGCAAGTTATTCTACGGAATTTATCCTCACGAAACAATTCGATAAGGATATCAGTTATTTATTTTTCAATATTTTGATTTTGCGTTGTAACCGTTTCAGGAAAGATAACGGATGAGTTGGTTGTTTGATGGCTTCTGCTTGTGTATCATGCAACAAAATATGATGCTTATCCGCATAAGCGTGTATTGTTTTCAAAATATTGGTTAAACCTGCAATATTGGACAACGTATGATTAGCATCGTATAAAAATGCTTCATAATCCATCCGATAATTTCGACGACAGGCTTTGTTAATCCAGTTATTTTCGACCAAATTACCATCAGCAAAACATGGTATGTTATCCCGATAATATGGAATCTCATTCATGATTTTTTTGATAAAATTAACCCGACCGTATTGTTTGAGATAATTTTCACGAGGGCTGTATTTTGTTGGATTCATCAACACATAATGAATGGTGTCTGCTAATGACTCCGCTGTAAATTCGGGGACGTATTCACCACAGTTTTCGGGGAATGCAGGCGATGTTCCCCGACAAAACCGATTAAAATCCCGAAAAACAATGACAGGCATGTCACAACACATACCTTCACTTAAAAAACGGTTTTTTCCCTCCACCAAAGATGCCAAAACCCCACAACGGGCAATGGTAAAATATTTCGGTAAATCATGATAGTCAATATATGGCCGTAAATCAATATATGATTTAGTATCACCCAAAATTTCATCTAATTTACGTAATTCGGTTTGGTCATATTCATTGATATTGCTGTAATCTAATGAACCATCCGGTCGTTTAACGGCATCTTTGTTGCCGATAGAACAAACAACCCGTAACCGACGATGATATTTTTGTTCGTATATTTTCAATGACTGTGCAAACAATGGTAAGTTTTTGACAGGGAAAGCCGTTGAAACACAGAAAATATCAATCGTTTTCGGCATACCGCCTAACCATGGGGTCATGATTTTTTCGTTGGTATAATCAGCATCTTGCATCGGCAAACAAATCACATCTTTAATATCGGGATATTTTTGTTTCATATAAGCTTCCCGTTCGGGATTTTGGTAACAGGTAAAAAAACAATCTGCTTGATGAGCCCACGGATAGGAAAAACACATCGAATTAGCACAAACGATAAATAACTTTTTTAAATTAGGGAATCTATCAAACAAAATATCTGCCCCTTGTGTAAAACAAAACCCCTTAATGAATTTACCCCGATACGTCAATGGTGGTAGTGGAACCATTAACCGAATAGATTCATGAAATTGGGGCAGTTGGTATAATTCTTCAAAACTGTATTTATCCAAATCATCCCAAATCTGTTCAATCGTTTTGTCGGGAAACGGATTCGGATTATGTAAATAATCGACGGGATAGATACCTTTCATATTATCTCCTTTATATTCAAATGTAACAAAGGCGTTTTAAAAAGTCAACAATGTTTGTCCATCTTATTCGTCGTATCCATCCCTTTTGTCAGATAAAACGATTTTCCACATTAAAAAATTGCTTTTTGTCAAAAAATAGTGTATAATGACACTGTTAACACAGGAGGAGTGATGGTTTCTCAAACAACAGCATGTGGTAATGATAGACAAGAAGAACAATCAACGACTCCTAAACCACTTTGGTCGAAGGTTTTTGGTTTCGTTAAACTTGTTTTAAGTTGTATTCCGGGCATTTCTTACTTTGTTAAGAAATGGGATGATGGTATTGATGGTGCCAAGCATGTTTCTCAAGGTGAATATGCTAAAGGTATTGCAACGGCAACAGGATATGGTGACGAATACGATATTCTAACTGATGTACGCATGGGAGCATATGAAAAGACCGCCCGAATCACAAATGAAGTGAGTGATGATGTTACTTATGCATCAGGGGGGAAATTGGCAGAGTTAGCAGTACAAGCATGTATGAGTGGAACTCGGGGATTTATCATTAACCAAGCGCGCAAAGCCGATGAAAATGATTGTCGAGATGTAATGGAAGATGTTTTAGGACGATTGTCAGAAAAAGAATGGGAAAAAATACACGACTCATTGGATAAAAATAATGATGGTCATCTGGATCAAGTTGAATTTAGAAACGGTTTAAAAACATTAAGAAAGAATGCTCAACGCATTACAACAACGGCAGACCGTGAAAGAGCCATTGATTTATTAACTGAAAACGGAACGAGAAGAATCTAGATACGATAGCATTCATATGCACCAAAAACAAAAAATTGTATTTATCAGATTATTTTTCTTTTCATCTTTGTAAATAATACCATCGTAAAACAATCTGTACATAATATTTGAAAATAGAAAACAGCTTATCTTTGCGACAAAACACCCTTAAAAATTTTAAAAAAAAGGCTTTTAAAAAATGCTAAAACCTATTCAAAAATAAGGCTTAAAAATCAATACATTCTCAATAAAAAACGTGTCAAAAAAAGGTACGTTATTTTTCCCATACTATTATGCGAAATACCTCTTGTCAACTAAAAAATGTAATCATCTGATTTTTATGTTTTTTTTACTTCCGTAGCAACACACTCCGTTCATCAAAAAAAAGCGTCAAAAAAACGTACCTTTTTTTGACACGTTTTTTTAAGAGAAGGTTTTGATTTTTTGAGATTATTTTAACGGAGGTTTTATGATTCGCAAATTGCCTTTTTTACATCGTTTTTTGAACAAAAACACTCAAGAATCCGGTCGTAGTATGGTTGAAATCCTTGGTGTTTTGGCTGTGATGGGGGTCTTATCAGCCGGTGGGATTTATGGGTATTCTTTTGCTATGGATAAATATCGGGCAAACGATATTGTGTATGAAGTGAACCTGCGTGCGAATGATATCTGGCATAAATATCAGGAAATGCCTTTGCCTGAACCGAGTGAAGACGGAACGGATTTTGATGAATTTCCGGATATGACAGGTACAGGGTACCCGATTTATATGACATCACACCCCGATGTGGCTTTTAAAACATATGTTGAGGGTGTTTCTTCCCGTGTGTGTAAAAATATTGTGAACATGAACTTAAACGGTGTTGTAAAAGGCATACAATTTGTACAGGTTGCCCAAGGGAACGGGGATTTCGTTAAATATACAGGTTCTGCCTCCATTTGTGGGGAAGATGAAACGGATAATACACTTGTTTTTACATCATTTTTAGATTCGGAAAACAATGAAGCAGGTACAGGACAAAGTGGTGACCCATGCGTTGAAGATGCCGATTGTACCAGCCTCTGTGGAACGGCAACATGTGATGCTGATAAAATGATTTGTAAAAACAGTTGTACAGGAACAGCAAACCCACATTGTTTTGATAATGATGGCACGGGTGTTTGTGTGGAATGTTTAACGAATAAAGATTGTCCGAGTGAAAATCAAATCTGTGATTTAACAAACCACAAATGTGTTGATATTCCCAAAGCCTGTGGTGAGGGGGACCGATATGGCAAAGAATATCGGGCAGCGAACGGGTCATGTGTCAGTTGTGATTTTCAAGCCAATATGATTTTGCAAAATACTTCTGATAATAATGGTATTTTCCAAAAAACGGTCGGTCATATTGCAATCAAAGATACACACAGTGGAATTGATATGTGTCAGGCTTGTGGCAATGAAAAACGCATAGCAGAAGTTGGAGAAGGGGATAATCAAGTTACATATTGTGCAACAACCTGTATTCGAGGAAAAGAATTTTTAACGACACAATATGGTTGTTTACCATGTTTCGGAACACATGAAAAGATTCAAAATCCGGGTTCAATTCACGTTCAAACGGATTTGGAAACATACGGTCAGTGGTCTGCTTTGACCATGCCAAACGATGCACAAGCAAAAATGCTTTGTAATGCTTGTGGTAATCGGGTGGTACATGATGGGAAATGTGTTTTGAAAGAATGTCCGACAGGGTATCATAAATCCGGTGGTATTTGTCGTAAATGTCATTTGAATAAAGTTAATAATACGGACTGTTTTAGTGGTAATTGGTCAAAATGTCATGATAATTATACGCCTTTATACAATACAACTTTGTCTGATGAATTAAAAAAGTCATGGCAAAATGAATGTACGCAAAATTGTTCCGGAAAACAGATTTATGTTTCAGGGGGTAAACCGTTTTGTTCTTTAACATGTCAAAAAAATGAATTTTTGAGTGCTTTTGGGACTTGTTACCCATGTTCCACTCCCGAAATCGTCGATTTGGTAGGGATTGGTAGTTATACGGCTCAGTTGGAAGCCATGTGTCGTGTTTGTAAAGATGAACGTGGATATCCTAACAGAAAATATGCAGATGGAAAATGTGTATTGGATATGGACGTGTGCCCGACCGGTTATTTTATGGATGAAAATAAAACATGCTATCCATGTAGTGAGCAAAAACCTGTTATTATAACAAATGATGATGCTTCGGGATGTACAAAATGCAATGTCCCACAAGAAGAACAAGGATATACCAATGTGACAAAACGATGGGTTATGACATGGCAAGGAAAGAATTATTGCCTGTTTGATTGTGGTTCAGATTATATGCAAATGTATGATACAGGCGTATGTAAAAAATGTTCCGAATTAGGTACAATGACAAGCATTGTTGCGGCAAATCCAACCTCTTTACCTCAGGAATTTATGAAAATGTGTGCTGATTGCAGTACTGATACGAAAACATACTCGCTGGATAATGGATCTGTTAAGCGATTTTGTTCGTTAACAACTTGTCCTAAAAACACGTATCGTGCCTATAACGGACAATGTGTCAGTTGCTCTTTAAGTGGTGATTATGGACCGAATTATGGTTTTTATACGCAGGTAGATAGTCAAAAAGATTGTCAGGCATGCGACAATCGGATGTATGTTGATGGTAAATGTCTTTTGTATCAACCGGGTTTTTATGGCGTTTGTAATAGTGATAGTCCCGATCCCGAACATTTCCCAAATCATACAGCAGGTATCGGTAAATTATATCGGGATAATGATTGGGTTTGTCGTTCCTGTACGGCAGATGCCAGTTATAAATCAACAAAAGAAGAATGTCAATCTTGTGGTGATTTGCGTCAATATAATGAAAAGGATTCATATTGTATGAAAGCCGGTTGTGAACAAACGGTCACGTTTTTAGCATCAAATAATCGATGTACAGCCTGTACAATTGAAACGGCTGTTGAAATTAACGATGAAACGGATTCAAAACAATTATGTTTGTCTTGTGGAAATCGTCGAATTATGCAAATAAATGATGAAACGTATGCGTGTGCGTTGATATGTGGTGATGATGAATGGCAAACAATCGGTGGCGAATGTCGAGTTGGTACATCGGACATTGATAATGAAATCGGTATAGATACAGCATCTGTAACCATGT
>JAZTVX010000048.1:0-45528 GCA_045635565.1 Alphaproteobacteria bacterium | reverse complement strand
GCATCGACTTGTTTTTGAAAACATTTTTTTAAGTTGTTTGTTGAATGTCCGATATCCGGATTGATTTTCAAAACAGCATTGTCCATGGCTTGTGACAAATCCCATGCTTGAATCAATGGACACGTCATATCCAATCGGTTATGAACAATCAATGTCGGAATGTGTTTAATACGGGAAATGTTTTTTAAAATCTGATTTTCTTTTAAAAAGATGTTTGCCCGTTCATAAGTTAAAAAGATTTTCAGGCTGTTTACCCGTTTATCCGATAAACTGCTCACGTCTTTAAAACAGGCGTGCGTTTGCCCTAAACAAAATTCATACGAACCATAATATTTTAAGGCTGTTTTCATTTGTTCATAACTATCCGAAAACAATAAACGATGGTACCCGTCCAACAAATTTTCTTTCGGTTTTAAGGCTTTTTTCATGTCGTGCATTAAATCGGGATAAAAAATGACACTGTTTTCATCTGCCCATGCTAAATCCTGTTTCCGTGCCAAAAAGACTGACATCAATAACAAAGTTTGAACACTGTCCGGATTTTTTTCGGCAAAAAGCAATGCTAATGTTGACCCATATGAACTCCCTGATACAATCAAATTTTTCATAGGTATATTTAAATGTTGCAGCAATTTTTCCGTATCCGAAATCGTTTCTTGCGTCGTATTGCGTTCGAGCAAATCCGTAAATCGAGATTGCCCACATCCCCGTTGGTCGAACAAGATAACCCGATATTTTTTCAAATCAAATGATTGGGCATGACCAACATGGGTACTGCCTCCCGGACCACCATGAAACCGAATAACAACCTGACCGTTAGGATTGCCAAATTCCATGTAATGAATTTCATGACCATGACCAACCGGTAAAAAACCTTCATTAAATGGTTTTGGGTCCTTTTGAAATAAATGAAAAAACATGTATCCTCCTATATGATTTGTTCCGTTAATTCAAACCATTGTGTTTCAAGCGTTTCAAGCGTTGTTTCAATATGTTTGAGTTGTTTATTGATATCTGTCAGTTGTTCTTTTGTCAACGGTGTTTCGAATTGTTTTTGATAGGCGTCCCGTTCTTGGGTCAATTGATTGATTTGTCGTTCTAATTGTCCGATTTTTGCCTTAATTTGCCGAATTTGAGCCGGTGTTAATTTCACCGAATCCGTTGATGAAACAACGGGTGTTTTGGGTTTTATCGGTTCTTGTTTTGCCAATAAAAATGACCGATAGTCCGACAAATCCCCTTGATAAGGCAGACACCTGCCATTATCAATCAGCCATAATTCATCTGCAAACAATTCGATTAAATGAAAATCGTGCGTAATGAGTAAAACCGACCCTTCAAACGCATTCAGTGCTTCCAATAAGGCCTCTCGTCCGTCCATATCCAAATGGTTTGTCGGTTCGTCTAAAATCAACAATGCCGGTTTTTCAAGAGCAATACGGGCAAAAATTAACCGAGCCTTTTCCCCACCCGATAACCGTCCGATACGGGTTAATGCCTTGTTTTGGTCAATTCCAAAGCCTGCCAGATATGACCGAATCTCGGTCGGCGTTTTGTCTGATAAAAATGTTCTGAAATAATCAAGTGGTGTTTCATCAAGAGGCAAATCATCTTCCTGATGTTGTCCAAAATAACCGATTTTTAATCCTGACAGACGATTGATGGTTCCGTCCATAACAGGCAACTGCCCCGTGAGTAATTTTGCCAGGGTTGATTTACCGTTTCCATTCTTTCCCAACAAAGCAATCCGTTCATTCAATCCAATACTAAACGATAATTTTCGTAAAACAACCCGTGAGCCGTATCCTGTTGAAACATTATCTAACGTTATTAACGGTGGTGATAATTTATCGGGTTTCAAAAAACAAAAAACATCTTTCGTATCAACAGATAAAACAGAAACATCCTGCATTTTTTCCAGCATTTTAATACGACTTTGTGCCTGTTTTGCCTTACTTGCCTTATAACGGAAACGGTCAATATAACTTTGTAAATGGGCTCGCTTTTCCAATAATTTTGCCTGTGTTGCCATTTGCAAACGACGTTTTTCCGTTCGGGTTTGTTCAAACGTATCATAATTACCCCGATACATGACCAATTTTTGTTCATCAAAATGCAAAATATACTCACACAACCGATTCAACAGCATTTTATCATGACTGATAAGCAATAACGTACCTTTATATTTTGTCAAATGGTCTTCCAGCCAGATAGTTGCTTCCAAATCAAGATGGTTTGTCGGTTCGTCCAGCAATAAAATATCAGAGTATTGGAACAAAGCCCCAGCCAAAGATAAACGCATACGCCAACCACCGGAAAAATCGGCAACCGGTCGGTTCAAATCATCATCTTGAAAACCCAATCCGTTCAAAATTTGTGCAATCCGTCCTTCGGCACCGTCGGAATTGAGCATTTTCAATCGTTCCAGTAATTCCGGCACTTCAATCGGAGAAGCCGTTTTAAGGGCCTGACGACATTGCATCAATTCAACGTCTTTGGATAAAACATAATCCATAACAGATACCGATGTATCTATAATTGTTTGTTCAACATAAGCTGTTTTTAAATGTGACGATATTTGAATTTCATCTGTTTGCAAATCCTGCAGTGCTTTAAACAATGTTGATTTTCCACACCCGTTTTTACCGACAATACCAACCTTTTGTCCGTGAGAAATCAACACAGACGATTTATCCAGCAAAACACGGGAACCGATTTGTAACGTTAAATTATTGATGTTTATCATGGTATAACCTATTATATGCAATATACCCGTTTTTGATATCATTTGCAAGATAATGACAACAAAAAAATCCCGCCTTGATAAAAAGCGGGATTTCTAAAATGATAATCGATTATAAAGCAGCCTTTGCTTTTTCAACCAATCCTGTGAATGCTTTGGCATCATTCAAAGCGATATCAGCCAAAACTTTACGATCCAACTGAATGCCGGCTTTGGCTAAACCATTCATAAAACGGGAATATACCATACCGTTTGCACGAACGGCCGCATTGATACGAACAATCCACAATTGACGGATTTCTGTTTTCTTCTTGCGACGGTCACGGTAAGCATATTGCAAACCTTTTTCGACTTTTTCTTTAGCAACCGTGAAAACTTTTGAATTACGACCACGGTAACCTTTTGCCATTTTTAAGATTTTATTGTGCTTTGCACGAACAGTCGTGCCACGTTTAACTCTTGCCATGATAAACCTCCTAACCGATTAAATATTTTTTGATAATCTTTGAAACAACTTCACCCATAATTGTGGAACCACGAGCATTGCGTTTCATTTTTTGAGATTTACACAACAAATTGTGACGTTTGAAAGATTGAGTTCCTTTCACTTTACCCGTCGCTGTTAACGATACACGTTTTTTAATAGCGCTTTTTGTTTTTAATTTAGGCATTTTACTTTCCTTATTTTAAGTTCGTTTAACATATACCTGAAGGCAGCCTGAATTGAGCCTTTTTGGCATGACGGTTCGCTTATACATTAAAAAATCAAAAATGTCAAGTGTTTTTTATCTTTTTGCTTGCAAGAAGGTCACTGTTTTGTTACGATAACAAAAAAAACAACACAAGGAATATATGATGCCAACCATTCAAGAACAAATAACTTTTTTGGAAATTTATATTGCCAATCATGAAAAAATGCTTGAAGAAATCAATGACGAATTGATTCGTTTATCTAAAATGATAGATGCACTGGCGGCTCAAAATAAATTACTGCTTGAAGCGGTAAAAGAATCACCCGTCAAACCATTATCCGAAGAAACACGTCCCCCTCATTACTAGGAGAAACAATGCAAAAATTAAAGCTGACTGTCTTGTTTGTTCTGATAACAATGGCAATCGTATCAACTTTCATGAAACCGATTGAATGGCACAAAAAAAATCATCGTTTTTTGTTATGTGTCAGTAGTTTCAAACGTCCGATTTTTTTGTCGGGACAAGTATTTCGTCTTATGAATCAAACATATCAAAATTTTGACATCAGCATTTCCGTCAAAGGCGTTGACGAACATTGGAGCAAACTCACCTTAGAACAAGAATGGAAACAATTCAAAAAAGATAAACGGCTGACAGTTCGTTATGATGCCAATCGAGGACAATTGCACAACCTATTGGATACCGTACGAGATATTGATTTGAATCAATATGATTATTTTTGTAAAATTGACGATGATGATTGGTATGCTCCGACTTATCTTGAAACCGTCAACAATGAACTGAATAAACAATCAGGAATCGACATTTCCCATTCACGCAATGCGTATATTGTAACCGAAAACATTGATACAACCGTTTTTAGCACAAATTACAGTGGTTTATCAGGCCCAACCATGTGTTTTTCAAGAAAAGTTATTGATATTGCCCTCAAAATTGAAAAAGACCCGTCTTTGTTACATACATATTTACCGGACGAACCATATCCGGAACTATTTATTGCCCGAGAAGACAGACTTCTCCATCATTTAGCACGCAATGTTGGAAAAGAACAAGTTCGAATTGGAACCGAACCACAGGTTATTTACGGTTGGCAATACCGTTCCGTTATGCGAAATCAAAATTACGTCAAACACTGAAAAAAATTTATTGACAAAATAAAACAACTGTGCTATAAGTATAATCAGAAAGAGTTTATGAAGGAGGCACACCATGTTTTTTGATAAAGTCAAATTAAAAATTAAACAAGCTTGGGAACAATCAAAACGTGCAGCAAAACCGATTGCCGCTTTGGCTGTTACAGGGGTTACGGCATCGTGCACAGGCGTTGTCACAAGTTCTGCCGTTACAACAAGTTCGTACAATTATGCATATATTCAAGGATATAACAAACCTGTTCGCGTCGGCGAAACACACCGAACAGATGCTTACAATTTACGGGATGTCGGTCGTTTTGGTCGTGATGTCGGCGATATGGTTAACGACCTCAGTCGGGCTGCCGAACGGTTAAATCGGGCATTTTAATCGTTGTCATCGTTACAAAACACGCCAGAGTTGTTTGCTTTGGCGTGTTTTTTTATGGCATCACACATCATAGGACAGATAGAAGCAAAGAAGTTTTATTTTTATCATTGCGGTTTCATTAAAAATCATTATAATCAAATTGATTATGATAAGGAGAAAACACATGATAACCATTCAATTTGCCAGCAGTTTTAAATCAGACACAACACAAATTTACGCCACCCAATCGGACAAGTTTCAATTAACGCCTTCTGTTAAACAGGCGTTAAAACAAGCCGACTTTAAAGCCAAAAATGCTGAAATTGTCACTGTATTGGGCGAAAAAAATAAAATGATTATCGTTGGAATCGGGTCGAATAATACACCGACAGATTATCAACAAGTCGGGGGACAGTTAGTCAACACACTCCAACATGAAACAAGTGCCGTTTATTATCCGACACAATCAGATAATACAACGGAATGTGTCCAAGTTGCATTCGGTTTGTTACTGGGAGCATATCGGTTTGACAAATATAAAACTCAACAAAAACAAACAGATAAACATCAATTAAAAACAATAACATTTATTGTATCAAATCCGACACAAGCAAAAAAAGAATTTGAAAAAGTCAAAATCATTGCTGAATCAATATACATGGCTCGTGATTTGTGTTCTGAACCAGCCAATGTATTAACACCGGTTGCTTTTGCAGATATCATCAGCAATTTAACCGAATGTGGTCTTGAAATTGACATTTTAACACCGGAAGAATTAACACAACAGCAATTCGGTCTTTTATTATCCGTTGCCCAAGGGTCGGATAATCCACCTTGTGTTGCCATTTTGAAATGGCAGGGCAATTCAAAGAAAAAAGGCTATGATTACGGATTAGTCGGTAAAGGGGTTACCTTTGATTCGGGTGGTATTTCATTAAAACCGGGAGCTGGTATGGGCGATATGAAACAAGACATGACGGGTGCTGCCGTCGTAACGGCAACAATGCGAGCGCTTGCCTGTCAAAAAGTGAAAAAAAATGTGGTCGGTATTGTCGGATTGGTTGAAAATATGCCGTCCGGTCATGCAACGCGTCCGGGGGATATTGTTCAATCCTTATCGGGACAAACAGTTGAAATTTTAAATACAGATGCCGAAGGACGTTTAGTCTTGGCAGATTGTTTAACTTATCTTCAAAATACATTTAAGCCTGCTAAAATCATCGATTTAGCCACATTAACCGGAGCTATTTTAGTTTCGTTGGGTGAAGAATATGCCGGTTTGTTTTCCAACGATGATTCTTTTGCTGATGAATTATTGCAAACGGGAAAAGCAACCAATGAACAGTTATGGCGTATGCCGATGAATGATGCTTTTGATAAAATGATTGATTCATCTGTTGCGGACATGAAAAACATGGGGGGAAAATATGCAGGAAGCAGTACGGCTGCTTGTTTCTTGGGTCGTTTTATTCAAAAAGGCAACATATGGGCACATTTGGATATTGCCGGTGTTGATAAGTATGAAAAAAGCAAACCCACTTGTCCGAAAGGGGCAACCGGTTGGGGTGTTTTGTTATTAAACGAATTGATTTCAAAATAAATCTTCTTTGATGATGACAAAAGGCAGGAAAAATCCTGCCTTTTTTCGTATTGTATTATTCCGTGTTATTCTTAACAATCTCCCCTCTTATATGTGTCGGTGTTTATGACACAGCATGAACGACAAATAACGCAGAAATCTTATCACAATGTATCATCAGACACAAAATCACGCTTTGTCGTTATCGGGCGATTTTTTGAGCAATCTCAACACTCAACAAACCCCATAATTTATTTTGTGCTTCCACATAAGAAGCATATGTCTTCCCTGCCGATAATGTTTCATCAAAACGTGCCCGATAGATAACCGTACCATCTTGTTTTTCCAGTTGCCACCAAACGGATAAAACAGCATCCTGATTCAACGTCCCTGTCATTTGAATGATTTCTGTCCGAATTAAATAACGATATGCATTGTCATCATACCCTTTATTTTGAACATAACCGTTCGGCAAAATATACTGTAAATTTTCTGTTAAAACACGTTGCGTAATTTGTGGTAACGGTTCTGACCAACGATTTGTTTCGGAAATGCTTAATTGTGTCGGCGTTTCATTAAGCACAATTTGAGGTCTGTCCAAAAATTCAGGCACTTCAACCGCCCAAACACCAATCGTTGTTTTGGTTGATGACACAGGTTTCAACTGTGTATCTGTCGATAAAATATAAAATGATGACGGAGCACTCATCCCACCGAAACAAGCCGACAGGCATAAACATACCCCTCCTAACATGATGGATTGTATGGTTCTTTTCATGTTATTTTCCTTTTCCTCTTAATAATGATTCTGGATGACGTTCTAAATAGTCCAACAATTGACGCATTGATTTAGCGGCTTGTGAAATACTATCCAGCGTCCGATTAAAATGATTAAGTGTTTGTGTGGTTTTCGGAACAACTCTGTCAATTTTATTGACTGCCCCATTGACATTATCACTCAACTGATTCAAACTTTGCCCTAACCGAGCAAATTCAGGCATAATGATTGGCATTTGTTCGTTCAAAGTTTTTAAAATACCATCTAATTTATATACCATATCCCGTAACGGTAAATCCTGTATCCCTTTGGACAACTCCCCAATCGTCGATAATGTCGTCGGAATTTGCAGAAATCGTGATGTTTGCGGAATAGTCACATATTGAATAGGAACATCGGGCAACATAACCAGTTCAATCATCAATTGACCCGTCAATAAATTTTGAGACACCAAACGAGCCCGTAATCCCCTATCTACCAACTGTTTTAAGACAATTTCCCGTTCAGATGGTGATTTGAGCGATAATCCCCCTCCCACGTTTAAGTTGTTGGCAAAACGCATGTAAACGGGAATACGAAAATCTTGTGAATTTAAGTCGGCAACCAATGAAATACGAGCCACCTTACCCACTTCAACGCCTTCCAAAACAACAGGTGAGCCAACACTCAACCCTTTGACCGATTCATTAAAAAACATCACAACTAAATTATTGTTTTGAGGCATAACCTTATCAATAACCATCTTTCCGATGAGTCCCGTTAAACACACCAGACCAATCAATAAAAATAATCCAATCCGTTTTTTGTTGGGTTTATTTGACATATTCTGTTTTTCCTCTTGTTAAAAATTCATATACCGTTTCATTCGGTGGGTTTTTCAATAAGTCTTTGGGATTCCCATGGGCAATGATAGTCTTGGTGTTTGCATCTAAAAAAATACCATTCGTGCCAATATCCAATAGAGAACTCAACTCATGCGTCACAACAACCAACGTTGTCCCTAAACTTTGATTGATATTTTTCATTAGATCATCTAACAATTTAGAACTGATAGGGTCTAAACCGGCTGATGGTTCATCAAAATAGACAACATCAGGATCCAACGCCAACGCCCGAGCCAAACCGGCTCTTTTTTTCATACCACCACTGATTTCGGACGGATAAAAAGAATCAAAACCGGCCAATCCGACCAATGCCAATTTTAACGAAACGATTTCCTGTATGGTTTTAGACGAATAATCCGTATATTGTTGCAATGGCAGAGCAATATTTTCGGCTAAGGTCATCGAACTGAACAACGCCCCACTCTGATACAAAATGCCGTTGTGAATCATAATGTTTTTTTGTGTTGTCAGATCAGCTTTGGTAAAGTTGACACCTTTGATAAAAATATCCCCTTTCAACGGTTGATTTAATCCCGTCAATAATCGTAACAGCGAACTTTTACCACAACCACTACCGCCCATGATGATAAAAATATCGTGCTTATTAACGGCAAAATTCATCTCTTTTTGTAAGATGTAATCCCCGTATCCCATTGTCACGTTGCGTGCTTCAATAATGGCTTGTGTGTTTTTCATAGACCGATAACCTCACATAAATATGTAATGAACCCTGTTAAAACAATCATCCACACAATTGACCACACAACGGCTTTTGTTGTGGCAACACCGACACTGTCGGCATTGCGTCCACAATGAACACCGTAATAACACCCACACAACCCAATCACAAATCCGAACACAAGTCCGTGAAACAAGCCAACCAAAAAATTCGTTAAACCAAACGCTTCCCAAGCATATTTCCAATATTCACCGGCCGGAATATCCAACAACATCACGCCAACAAAAGCCCCACCGAGCATACCCATCAAATCAGCCAACAATACCAATAACGGCATCACAATGACCAATGTGACCAAACGGGGCAATACCAAAAAATCTGTTGAGGGAATCCCCATTGTTTTTAAAGCATCTAACTCTTCATTGACTTGCATTGTTCCAATCGTTGCCGCATAAGAAGCCCCCGTTCTGCCTGCCATGATAATACCGACCATAATTGCACCCATAATGCGAATCATACCGATTGTGACCAAACTGGCGACAAAAATTTGTGCCCCAAACGTTTTGAGTTGAATCGCTCCGACAAAAGCCAAAATCAACCCGACCATGAAACTGATGAGAGAGACAATCAGGACGGCTTTCGGGCCACAGTTGTCTAACTCCGTCCAAAAATCAACGCTCCGCATAATAGCTCGTTTTGTCACAAAACGACCGAGAGCAGAACACACATCTTTAACAAAAGACAATCCTCGCCCGACAGCCTGATACATGTTCATACCAACTGTTCCCAACGTTTCTAAAAAATCGGGTGTTTCATTGGATTGTTGAGGTGGTTTTCTATCCACGGTTAAGGCTAAATCAAGTAAAGATTGCAATTGTATCGGCAACGTCGTTGCCCGAAATGAAATACCCCGTTCCAAAGCAATTTTTTTTAAGCCATACAAAATGACAACCAGCGATGAATCCCATGTCATCAAATCATGCGTATGAATAACGATGTGTTGCGTTTTTGAATCCATTGCCGATTGAAACAATGCCTCTTTATCCGACAATAAATCTGCGTGTTCAAAAGAACCCGTCAATTCAACCGTGAGATCTGATTGCTTTTGTTCAAAAACAAGAGGCATATCGTATCCTTATTTATCTTTATTCACTTGGCAAATTATCCAATACCTGTTCGGACGTTGAGCGGTTATCATAAAACAAAACATGTTTTAATGTCCGTAATGCCTCAACTTCCAACGGAGATAATTTTTCTTTTTTCCCTGTTTGATAGGAATATCCTTCTACAATATCGTCATTCCGGAAAAAAACTTCAAGCATGAGCGTACCGTCCCGATGATAATTTTTGCTAACCCCGTCAAATTTATCTTGGGCAAAAACGATTTCTTTGGCAATTTTACCATCAGGATAGAAAAATTGAGCCAACCCATCTTTCATATCATTGATGTAAGGTACTTTACCATGGATTTTACCATCAAAAAAGTATTCAATCGAAATCCCGTTTGCTTTTCCTTTCCAATAGGGCATTTCCAATAAAACGGCTCCGTTTTCATCAAAAATTTTCGAAACGCCATCTCGTTCATCTTGTACATATGGGTATTGTCCGATAAGGCGACCTTGTTCATCATATTCTTTCATCTGCCCATGTACCTTATCGTTATGATACGGAATTTGTGCCCGCATTTGACCGTTTTCATAATACGTCAACGCCATACCGTCGGCTTTGTTATTCGTAAACGGAATTTCCATCTGAATTTGACCGTTCATGTAAAACATTTTACGCATACCGTGTATTTTATCCCCCACAAACGGTGTTTCAACCGATATCTTACCGTTCGGATAAAAAGAACGAGCCGTTCCCTCTTTTAAATTATTGACATAAGTCAATTCTTCTTTCAAAATACCGGTATCGTAATATTCCCGACTGATACCGTTTAACGCATCATGAGCATATTGTTCTTCGAACCGAAGTTGTCCGTTCGGATAATATTGTTTCATTGCTCCGTCAACTTGTTCCCCCCGACGAATGAAAGACAACATCAATTGCCCATTCGGATAATATTGTTTGAAAGGACCATCAATTTTATCACTGCGATACGTCATTTCAAGATGAGTTTGTCCGTTCAAATAAAACGTTTTCGATACACCGTGTCGCCGATTACCTCGATAAGTTGTTTCACTTTGAACAGAACCGTCCGGAAAATAAACACGTTCGACATGGGGGTAATATGTATGATAACCAAAATAACCACCGACACCCAAAATTGCCGTCAAAACAGCAACGGAGAAAATAACTTTTTTTTTCATATGTCTCCTCAATTATTCTTTAAGGACAGTATTCGACAAATAATTGTATTTGTCAACTGTTAATTGATTTCATCAAAATGAAAAACGATAATTTATTTCCTTGCAATATCTATTCAGATACGATATAAAACAAAATAAGCGGTTGATTAAAAATGAGGTGGAACATGACGAACACAACAAAACAAAAACGCATTTTATTATCTCTTTTCGTTGTGGCATTGAGTATTTTTGCCGTCTATGGATTATATCGGTCTGAAAAAACAGATAATTACCTGACATTGCATGATGATGTCACGCCCCAAGTCGGCATGCCGGACCAACTCAACATTGTATCAGGTATTGTTTACCGACATTTGGTCGCATATAATTTGGTTTGCACGGAATCAGGCCAACCATTGAATAAATATCCGGCTTATTTTAGTAAAAAGTACACACCGGAAATTCGTCAGATTGACAATGCTTGGACTCGTCGTGGTAAATCATTGGAATCGGTTTTAACAGATTATGATTCTCATCGTTATCCGAAAATTGCACCAACCATACAGACGGAATTATTGGATTTAGAACGTCAAATGGCGTTAATGATTAAAGCAAAAAAAGAAAACATTCACCCGAATCAAGTTAAATGGACGGCAGAAGATGAAAACAAACTTAACTTGAAAGACGCTTGTATTTTATTTGATGATGTTGCCCCTGAAATTGGTGAAAAAACGAATTTTGCTAACCTTTTCCGTCAATTGATGAGTGGCATTTAAAAACGTTAACAATATGAAAAATTGTTTCGTTATTTTGATAATGTTTGCGTAGGTATTTATTGTAGGACACGCCTTTTCTGTATGGGCTGACCGTGTACCGTTGCCATTGGTCAAAGTCTTTAAAAATCAAGCCGAAGCCGATACAATCTATCAAGATATTGTTCAAAAATATCGTGTTGACACAACGTTTCAATTTAAACAAAAAGTCATGAATTATTTAATGTGTACAGGGAAAAACAATCTCATACCTTTTTGTACGTTATTTTCAAAAGATATGCAAATGGCAACAGATTCAATAATGTCGGAAATATTTTTAGATAAAATTGAAATACTGATAGATGAGCCTGATAGAACCATACTCAAAGAAACAACATCACATGGTAAAATCATCTATATCAGTATATCGAAATCACCTCTCTATAATGAACCTTGTTTTTTAGAGTTCCGAGAAGATGAAACATTGCATGGTGTTTTAACAAGCTCATATGGGCATTCAAGTTATTATTCTTTTGCCCCGTTTTGTTCTAATTTATTGAGGGATGAAATATATGAATAATCAAATACATTAAATGATATCAGGTAATAGGTTTAACCCATTACCTGATCGTGATTATATAAAACCCACTCGGATACTTATTGTGAAAAATCCGGATACGTATTCTCGTAAGGAACACCCGTCATACGACTGTTTTCACGCCCTAAACAATCTTTAAGGAAATCATTTCTTGTCCCAACCCCTTCTCGGTTGACTTCCGATTGGGCTCTTGCATAATCTTGTTGTGCGTAAGCATTAAACAGATTAGGCCACATTGTTTTATTTTTAGCATAATTAAAAACAGGTGTATTGACACCAGGGTTGTATGAAATATCGATTAACGGATATTTTGCATCCGGTGTTAATTCTCGCCATAAAACGGGGGGATTCTGGGTATTCATAGCCTGACGCAATTGGGGAAATCGTTTTTTAACATGTTGCCAGGCTATTTCTTTGTCTTTTTCCGTGTTAATTGGAAAATTCTGCAATCCTTGATATAATTTTTCTTGCCGATTGGCAGTTATAGTTGTACCTAATCGCCCGTTGGGTTGCATCTTGCATATATCGTTTTTCATGTTTTGAATGGTATTAAGAAAATCTTGTTGTTTCTGTTCATCCGTCAAATTAAGCAACGGGTCTTTTTCTAAATTATTTAAATCTATTAGATGCCCTGTCCCACATGTTGCATAACAATTAGAATCTAAATACGGATACTTTCTGGTATCTTCTAAACGAGAAAGTTTTGGCCATGCTTCTTCAAAATCGGCTCGTAATTCTGATTCTGATATATTGTTGATTTGTTCTCTGTCTAAATGAGTAGATTTATAACAATATGTCGGGTAGTTTGGTTGGAGTGGTTGAGGGGGCTGGGTTGGTGTTGGCATAGGACACACGTTTTCCACGGGTTTAGGGCATGAAAATGGACTGGATTGGTCTAATAAAAACGGATTGATATATTCCGAATTTTTATCAAACGGATTCTTGTCATTATTTTTTAAATATGTTTGTGTATATTTATTCATTTTTTTATCCTTTTTTTTCATAAATACACACATGATATGGGACGAGTATTTTGAAAATAAAGATATTTTACCGGTCGTTTCCTATCTTTGCCGACATTTGCCGATAATTACCGTTTTTTGCCTTTGTATCAATGCGTTGAATACAAAAAAAGGCGATATATTTATCGCCTTTTGTCTGATTTGTCCGATTGTTAAAATGCAAATCGTAAACCGGCATACACATCATGTGTCGCAAAATGAAGTTCTTGTTCATTCATCTCAATCTGACCCATGTCAACGTACCGATATCCCGAATCGAATGTCACATTGCGTGTCAATTTAATGCCAACACCAGCCGTTGCTTGCCATGTGAAATGAGTCGTGTTTTCCCGTTGGTCGGTTTTATTATCTTCAATCGTAATAAACGATGTACCAACCCCACCACCGACATAAGGACGCACATACCGTGTCAACGGAACATCAATATAACCGTTTGCCATCACTCGTTGAAAACGAGCCTGCATGTCATTGCGTTTCCCATCATCATAATCAGCCGGTGAAACGTAGGTGTATTCTACCTCCCCCCGAAACGGTTGAGTCTGAACCCCGACATAACCGGATACGAATCCCGATGAAACATATTCTTTCGTTATTTCGGTTTCATGGACATCTGCCAATCCGCCCCGAACACCAAAATATCCGCCGGCCCAAGACGGAACAGATACAACCAAACCTAAAATACCCCATAAACAAAATGAAAAACGTGACATGGAAGCCTCCTTTCATGTGCATACGATGACATGTTTTTGTTTCTGTGTCAATCATTATTTATGATGTGGGTCACGAACCAAATCCGTTACAACACCGTGTAATGTTTTAATTTCTGAAGAAGATAATGGCAAACGTGTAAAAATATTACGCAAATTTGTTTGCATGCGTTCTTTTTTATCCTTAAAACGAAAGTAACCCCGTCGTTCCAATTCCATTTCTAAATGGGCAAAAAAAGCGGTTAACTCCTGCTTGCTTGCCAAAGCAGAATCCCCCGTTTTGTAATGCGTGTTATCTTGAAAATGTGCCTTTTGAAACCATTCATATCCAATCAATAAAACGGCTTGTGATAAATTTAAAGAGGTATGTTCAGGGTTGAGGGGGATTTCAACAATGCCATTGGCTAAAACCAATTCCGAATTTTCTAAACCTGTCCGTTCGGCTCCGAATAAAATGGCTGTTTTTTGGCCGTTTTGAATATGTTGATGCAACATATCAATCGCTTTTTGGGGTGCATAAACAGGCTTCACCATATCCCGACGACGTGCCGTCGTTGCCAACACAACGTGACAATCATTCAACGCTTGTTCCAATGAATCGTAGATTGTGGCATCTTCCAAAATTTTATGAGCCCCCGAGGAAGCCGATACGGCTCGTTCATCTAACGGATTATCCCGTGGACAAACGATACGTAATTCACTCAACGCACAATTCATCATGGCTCGAGCAACCATACCCATATTTTCAGCCATTTGAGGCCGAACCAATACAATGACGGGCGTATCTTGTCGCACTTGACTGTTAATTTTTTTCATAACTCAAATTATTCGGATGAATACGATACGATTTTCGACCTAATCGTTTTTTTTCGCTGACATTCGGTTGTAACGTTATAACGGACGGAATGGCTATCGGTTGCACCAAGGACGGCACCTGCCCTCGTTGAGATGATGATATTTCATCAGACGATGATACGGGTTGTGTATCACTTAATAACGGTTGTTCGGCTTCATCAGATGGTAAAAATGCCGGATTCAATGAATCGGACATCATTATCAATGCCATAGCCGTCGGTGTGTCTTTTTCAATGAGTTCCATCATTTCTTTTTCATTATCTCGATTGAGTGGATTTTGAAATAGGGGTGTCGTCCCCATTTTCTCGGCTACTTTTTCCATATCTTCGGGTTTATAATGAAAATTTTGATTTAACGCTTTTAAGGCTTCTTTGTTGTTCGATAAACGTTCCTGATTATCCAATTTGCTTTGATACATCAAACGGGCTCGGGCTTTGGAATATAATTGCGTGTTGCTAAAATTTTCCTTTAACTGTTCAAACACCTGTTTTTCTTCAGGTGTCATCTTATCTAAACGAACGATATCCGTCGCCCCGACAGGCAAACTAAAACACCCCAATATCAATGTAATCGATAGACAAACAAGTCGTTTTTTCATACGTTTTTATGTTCCCTTTTTAAACGAATAAACCAGTAAATACAAATCGGAATGGATATCAAATACAAAATGCCGATAATACTCAACATAATCCATGTAGCAGCAACCAATCCGGCCAAGACAACCAAAGCCAAAATCAACAACACAGTTGCATATTTAGACGGCACATGTAAATGCTTCAAACACAACGTTGGTATTTTACTAGCCATCATCACACCACTGAAAACCAAAAACACACTGACAAAAACAGGATTTCTGAAAAATTCGATTTGTTGTTTTGTTGCAAGCCAGAAAATCAATGGTAAAATCGTTAAATAAGCCCCTGCCGGTGCCGGTACACCCATAAAAAAATATTTCCAGTAGTCCGGTTGTTCTTGGTCAATCAACGAATTAAACCGAGCTAAACGAGCAGCACAACACATCGCCACAAACAACACAACAGCCCAATAAATCCCAATAGCATCTCCCCGAACAGCATGATTTTGCAAAACGCTGATACGGGTAGATGCGTCCATTGTCCATAAATACATGAGAAAAGCCGGAGCCACCCCAAAACTGACAAAATCGGATAAAGAATCCAACTCTGCCCCAAAACGGGAGGACACATTTAACATACGAGCCACCTTACCGTCAAAAAAATCAAATACGGCCGATAATGCAATAAAAATAACGGCTAACTGCCAATATCCCCAAAAAGCCATGTTAATGGAAGATACACCGAATGCCAAAGCCGTCATCGTCACGGCATTCGGAAAAATCGGACGGATATTGATTTCTTTATCGCTCATGACATCCTCTATTTATTCAATTCATTCATATCGGCTAAAATCGTTTCACCGGCGACAGCAATTTGACCTAACAATACTTTAGGTTGAACCCCTTTCGGCAAAAAGACATCTAATCGACTGCCAAAACGAATCATACCGAAAATCTGACCGGCACTTAATTTTTCCCCTTCTTTTAACGGACAATAAATCCGACGGGCAATCAATCCGGCAATTTGAACAAAACCAACCCGTTCACCGTTATCGGCAATCATGGCGATTTCTTGCCGTTCATTATCTTCGCTATCTTTATCAGCAACACTGACCAATTTCCCTGGACGGTAATGCAATTTATCAACCGTTCCCGAGACAGGTGCCCGATTAACATGAACACTGAAAACACTCATAAAAATACTGATTCGCAACAACGGTTCATCCCCTAAATCCAATTCTTTCGGGGGAACGACATATTTAATGTTGCTGACAATACCATCAGCCGGCGCAATAATTAAATTCGGTGTTGTTGGCGTTTCCCGTGTCGGATTTCTGAAAAAATAAAAAGAAAAAATCAAAATCGGCAACCCGATACAACAAACAAAGTTAATTCCCAATCCTAAAAAGGAAAAAAACCAACCCAAAGCAATACAAACCAAAAATTCGAATGCTAAAATTTTGACACCTTCCGGATGAATATCAGGTAACAAATATCGTTTCCAAGATAAATCAACGACCTTGCTTTCATCTGGAATATATTGTTTTGATTGTGTTTCGATAGTTTTATTTGTTTTTTCTGTCATGTGATTACTCCTTTTTTTATCACTTTAACTCATTTTAAAACAAATTACAATTTTTTTTTCGAAAAAAGACACCTTTTATCCACAACTTGACAATCTGAACAGAAGATATTTTTTATACTTGACAACAACTCTGAAATTTTTTATAATGACGCCTATGCCCAGATGGCGAAATTGGTAGACGCGTCAGCTTCAGGTGCTGATACTTTCACCGGTGTGGAGGTTCGAGTCCTCTTCTGGGCACCATTTCCCTTTCGTATTGTTATTATTTTCATCGTGCTGAACTGATTTTTTGCATTAGAACGATTATTTTTTGTCTTCCGGCATTGTTAACCGTTCAACAACGGTAACAGGAACATCATATTCCCGAATAATTGAAGGCTTATTCCCCTCAACACCGATTGTATTTGTTGTTTCATTTTTCCCTTTTTGCATTTGAGGATCAAGTATTTCAACAATCAATACTTTTTGAGGTCTGGCTAAATCCTCCCGTATTTTAGGGTGAATATAATCCAGCACAACGATATGATTTGGCGACCGATAAAATAAGGCATGATCACCTCCATCATAAACAATATAGGGATGACTTCCCTCCTCGGAACGAGCCTTAATCAAAAACAAAAAACCACCCGATGAATTACGCAAAACATCATACATACTTTCTTGTTCAATGAGTTGTTTTGTCATATCGTCCTCCTTTGAATAGATTTATTATTTCACATTCACAAGATGAAAGCAAGCGTAAAAATTTCTCAACACAAAAAAAAGCATCTTAATAAAAAGATGCTTTAAAACGATTATTACTTTGATTTAAGCGGCTTCAATTTCCGGCAATGGAATTTTTTTAACAACCTTTACATGAACAAAATATTCACGAATGACAGCATTTCCCTGCGCCTCAACCACCAAAACAGAAGCAGATTTCGTTAAATTTTCACGAACCATCGGGTGAATATAATCCAAAACAATGGTATTATTTTCATTACGATAGAGTAAAGCATGCTCGCCCCCGTCATAGATGATGGTTGGTTTTTCTTCACTATCGATACGGGCACGAATCACAATCAACAAATCGCCGGCAGGGTTTCGTAAAATATCAAATTTTTTTTCTTGTTCTACAACTGGTGAAGTCATAAGCACCTCTCACAAAATTTTTTTCTTATTATTTCACAGTTATTGAATAAAATCAAGACCCAATATCATTTTTTTTATGACAAAAGAGTTGAAAAATAAAATATTCCTTGAATATAAAAAGGATACAAAGGGAAAGTTTTATTCAAAAAAAAGCCAAAAACGATGATTTAAAACCATTATTTGAGTTAAAAATCGGGACAAATGTTAAAAAAAGTTCTTGACAAGTGTTGAGATAAGATGTATAAGCACTCTATTCGGAATGTAGCTCAGCCTGGTAGAGTACTACGTTCGGGACGTAGGGGCCAAGGGTTCGAATCCCTTCATTCCGACCATTCAAAAGACCGCCAATTAGGGCGGTTTTTTTTATGGGCGGTTATGATGGGGTGAGAACCCGTCAAAAGGGTTCGGTCATGGAGCGATAGCGAAATGGACGTCCGAAGGACGGTCTGAACGAACGTGAAGACGAGGCGTTGTTATCGCCTCACAATTAGAATTTTAAATCTTTCGTCATATTATACAAATGCGCATTGGTCATTGGTGTTTTTTTGCCATATACACCATAATGGTAACCTGATACTGCTTGTCCTGATTCAAATATTACTTCTTGGCGTAAATTCCCGTTTTCATAATATAACTTCTTCAAACCATCTAGTTTTTCATCTTTATAAGTTTCTTCAGCCTTTAAATTCCCGTTTGGATAATATCCCTTCCAAAGACCCTCTGGTTTTCCATCTTTATAAGTTCCTTCAATCTTTAAATTCCCGTTTTCATAATATAACTTCGAAAGACCCTCTTTTTTTCCATCTTTATAAGTTTCTTCAATCATTAAATTCCCGTTTGGATAAAACATTTTCACTATACCTGTTAGAAGCTTTCCATTCAATGTACACCTCAATTCATTTCCACACGGTTTTACTTGTTCATCAGTATACACGTTTTGAGCATAACTCCCAACAGACATAAACATCATCGTTGCCAAAATTGTGCTATATAAAATTTTCTTCATTTTAAATCCTCCTTTTAAATCGTTATTTTTAAAATTTAAACTTCTTCTTTTGTATTGTCAAATAAATTCTTTTTTCTTGAATAACAGCATAAATAATTATATACTTCTTTGAAATGATGAGGAACATAAAGAAGCGTTAGCGAAATGGACGTCCGAAGGACGGTCTGAACGCAGTGAAGACGAGGACACTAGTCCGAGCAATCCCTTCATTTTGAGTATTTGTTGATACCCATTTATATCCATCCATACAAAAAACAAACGACTATTCATACCTCCCTAAAAAAAAATACTTCCCTTATAAAAAAAGGGAGAATGATGAACACTCTCCCTTTTTGAATTGTTATTCAAATCAATTTATCTTTCTGAAACATTATTCTTTTCAGCAACATTGACATTGTCAGATACCCCCCCTTTTGCATGCTCCGAAAGAGTATTTAACAAATTGCTACCGTCCTTTTTTTGGTCATGATCAAAATCGGATGGCAACATACCATCATAATTGCCTTGATTGGTATTTGCACCACGATCAATAAGATTATATGCAAAATCCACGAGTTTATATTGTGCAGCATAATGCAATAATGTATTACCATGTTTATCACTTTGATTTACATCTGCCCCATGGTCAAGAAAAATCTGAGCAGTCGAAACATTCTCATTTCTCAACGCAAAATGTATTGGAGAATAACCATCTTGATTTCGTGCATCGACATTAGCCCCTTTTTCAAGAAGCAATTTAGCCACATCATCACTACCGTGTATGGCCGCTATATGTAATAACGTATTATTACTCATTTCTGTATCTAATTGATTAACATCTAAACCGGATGCAATGAGTTCGTTTATCAATGCAACATCATTCTCTGATGTAGCATAAACAGCCTTCATACTAATATCATCAACATCTTCAGCAGAATCGTGCGATGTTTCCTGATTATCTATTGGGTCAATATCAACTGTTTTATTTTCATCATGAGACATCTCTGTATTCATTTTTCTCTCCTTATTACATTAAAACTATTTTTTCATTATAATTCAAATATAAGACTTTATCAACATTTTTATTATGATATAAATAAAAATGTTAACAAATGACATACTCATGCCGATTTTTTAACTACAATATGCTCATAACAACGAACAACAAACCCAAAACAACAAATAAAACCGTAAAAATATTCAATCCGGTATTGATTTTTTGTTTGATATTATCCGTCTTTAAATAACGAAATTCATCTTTAATCTGTAACATATCATAAAAAATACGCCACGCAATCAACGGACCCAAAAAATATATCGCTATCATACTGAAAATAGCATCAGCTGTATTTTGATACTGACCTGTTTTCAATTTAAACGTACAAATACCAATAATCGATATTGGTATCAATTTCATCAGAATATCATCTTTTAGCATAAAAATACTGGATAAAACATATGCAAGCCCGTAAAGTAACACTGTATAGAAAAATGCCATTCCTAAATGTGACCAATTGATTGGTTCAACTTCAACCGATTGATATGTATGTTCGGTTTCTGACGATGTGTCTGCCTCATTTAAAATCTGTTTTTTTTGTGCTTCATATTCCGTTTCGGACAAGATGCCTTGTTGCTTTAATTGAGACAATTTTTCCAATTTTTGAATATCCATTACCCCCTCCTGACTTCATAAAAACAGATGTATTATATGATTGTTTATGTTGTTAATCAATCTTTTTTTGGCGATTTTTGAAAAAAAGTGACACCGTTTCGTCAACACAAAACATTTTTATAAATAAACACATATTTTTGTTTCTCTCCTCTATTAACGAAATAGTAATATTTAATTACATATAATAAATAAATATTGGTATGGAGTTGTTATGTCTGACTTATCTTTGATGGAATTATTCTTCTTTCAACTGTTTCTTGTGTTCATTAACGCTATATTTGCCTGCACAGAAATTGCCGTCATATCTATTAACGATGCCAAATTAAAACAAATGGCACGCAACGGGGGAAAAAGGGCCGGTTTGCTCAACGCTTTAACACAGAAACCGGCCCAATTTTTAGCAACCATTCAAGTCGGTATTACACTAACAGGATTTTTAGGCAGTGCTTTTGCTGCCGATAACTTTTCAGATAAGATGGTCCATTGGCTGTTATCCATCGGTGTTAATATATCTCCTCAAAAATTAGATGTGCTGTCTGTTATTGTCATCACACTGATTTTATCATATATCACTTTGATTTTAGGGGAATTAGCCCCGAAACGCATTGGCATGCAATATGCCGAAAAAATCGGGTTGTTTATGGCTTATCCGATTTATGTTATTGCCAAAATATTTGCACCAATTGTTTGGTTTTTAAGCCTTTCAACCAATTTAATTTTACGTTTACTAGGCATACGACCGGAAGATAAAAATGAAAAAGTCACAGAAGAAGAAATTCGCATTATGATTGATGTC
Organism: Alphaproteobacteria bacterium; assembly: GCA_045635565.1. GTDB lineage: Bacteria > Pseudomonadota > Alphaproteobacteria > CAAHEQ01 > UBA3637 > RGIG4140. The sequence goes on along the minus strand of JAZTVX010000048.1, from coordinate 23,686 downwards.
GGAAGTGAAAACGGCACAATTGATGCTTCCGAAAAAAAGATGATTCATAATGTATTTGAATTTGATGACAAATTGGTTTATGAAGTGATGACACATCGAACGGATATTCAATTTTTAGATGTAAAAGATGATTTAAAACACTGGGAAAAAATCATGACAACGACCCGTTATTCCGTTTATCCGATTATCGCAGACAGCAGTGATAATATTGTGGGTGTTTTACGGATTAAAGATTACCTGAAATGTCGCAACATGACGAAAGAAAACGTATTAAAACAGGCTGTTCGTGTTCCCCAATTTGTCAGCGAATCATTACATATCAATGAATTGTTTTCAACCATGCAAAAAAGCCGAACTCATTTTGCCGTTGCATTAGATGAATATGGAGGCGTTGCCGGCATTGTGACAATGAAAGATTTATTAGAACAACTGGTGGGAGAATTAGATGACGATGCCACAATTCCACCATCAGCACCGATGATTGAAAAAATCAATGACACGTCTTGGTCTGTTCAAGGTATCACACCAATAGAAGAAGTTGCCACTGCTTTAAATGTTGATTTACCGACAGATGATTATGATACATTTGGAGGATTTGTATTATCATTGATGAAAAACATTCCAATGAACAAAACCAACATCAAATTGAAGTACCACAATTTATTCATTCAAGTTACAAAAACAAAACGCCATAAAATCGAAACGGTTTTAGTACGCAAAAAATCAACACCTGATACTGATTAAGTATTTGTGTAACAGATATTTCAATCAGATAAATTTTGATAGATAACCTTGACAGACACGGTTCCGGCAAGACATCTTATGTGTCATTTTGGATTTAATGCCCCCTTATTATCATGCGTTATAAACAAACAAATAATTGTTATGTAAAGCGATTGATAAATCAATAAAAACATGATATGATATAATATAAGAAAATTATTATGAAAGGGATTTATTTGTAATGAGAAAAGAAAACTTTTTGAAACATATATTAAAAAAAACAGAGCATTTTATCGCTGAAATCTTAAAACAACTAACAAAGGAAACAAAAAGTAATCCGAAATTCCATTCTCACAAAAATCATTTATCTTCTCAAAGACCAACCATTCAAATTAACCTTCAAAAAATGACTGGTGAAGATAAAGCCATTGAAATGTACGAACAAGTCGTATCAAATATGTTTGCTCATCGACCGATAACAACTCAAAACAACACAGAAACAAGTGTATCAAAACCAACATGTATTGCTTGTCAAAAACAGACATTATACACAAAAAATACCTCTCGTTCTGACCGCAATTAACACAGCATATTATATCCCTAAAAAGTATTTTTTTCTTTTTTTAACAAACGCCATTATTATTCAAATGAACAGAAATCAATCAAAAGTTTTTCTATTCACGCATGTTACCGTTATTCAACAATAAATACTTATTTTTATGAATTGTGTAATACCTGCAAACAAATATTCTTTCTGTTTTAAAATCTATTTGTTACAGCCATTATAATAATCCATTTTCTTTTTGACAACACACAACAAATAAAGTTTAAAAAGGAATCCACTATCAATTTATGAACAAACCCTCTGCTCGGGTTCTCATCCCCTTACCCACAAAAAAACTGACACTATGGTCGGTTTGTTTTTGGAGCGGGTGAAGGGATTGCTCGGACTTTTGTCCTCGTCTTCTCTGACATTCAGACCGTCCTACGGACGTCTACTTCGCTCACGCTTCGTGAACGAACCCTCTGCTCGGGTTCTTATCCCCTTACCCACAAAAAAAAACCGACACTATGGTCGGTTTGTTTTTGGAGCGGGTGAAGGGATTGCTCGGACAAATATGTCCTCGTCTTCTCTGACGTACAGACCGACCTACGGACGTCTACTTCGCTTACGCTTCGTGAACGAACCCTCTACTCGGGTTCTCACCCCCTTACCCACAAAAAAAAACCGACACTATGGTCGGTTTGTTTTTTTGGAGCGGGTGAAGGGATTGCTCGGACTTTTGTCCTCGTCTTCTCTGACGTTCAGACCGTCCTACGGACGTCTACTTCGCTTACGCTTCGTGAACGAACCCTCTGCTCGGGTTCTCATCCCCTTACCCACAAAAAAACCGACCTTCTGGTCGGTTTGTTTTTGGAGCGGGTGAAGGGATTGCTCGGACAAATATGTCCTCGTCTTCTCTGACGTTCAGACCGTCCTACGGACGTCTACTTCGCTTACGCTTCGTGAACGAACCCTCTACTCGGGTTCTCATCCCCTTACCCACAAAAAAAAACCGACACTATGGTCGGTTTATTTTTGGAGCGGGTGAAGGGATTCGAACCCTCGACATCAACCTTGGCAAGGTTGCGCTCTACCCCTGAGCTACGCCCGCATTCAATGTAGGTGTATTTATGACACATTTTTTTCCTTTTTGCAAGCCTTTTTTTACTCTTTTTTTGTTTTTTTTCTAACCATCTATTTTTATTCATCTTTTTAAGCGTTTTTTTTAATATTCAACTCGTTTTTCATTTGTTTTAATCAATTTGTTGCAGAAAAATTATCCTTCTGTGCGTATAAGAACAGCCATATATTTTTGTACAACATAACAATACAAGCAAAAAAAATTCATCACTGTTCTTATGATACCCCAAAAAATCGATATATAAGCCAGCTTTTGTTTCTAAAAGCCATACTCTCTAACTCACAACAGAAACATTAACTCTTAACTCACTCCATGTTTTGTTGATGAGATACCTGCCTGTCAGATTTGATTTCCGTTAATATCGGCAGTAATTTTGATACAACAGCATTGGCAATATCATTTTCCTGCGTTTTGGATTTATAAGTTCTCAATACACGAAAAAAAGCATAAACACAAGCAATCATCCAAACAATATCTAAAACACCATCAAAAAAGCCACTTAATAAGCGAATGGTTTGTTGAATGGTTGATACCTTGGCCTGTGCAAATATATCGGCTGATACGGCTCCAATATAATCAGCATACCCCATCGGATTAGTCAAAGATAAACCTTTTTTCAGTAGATTTGTACGTTCACTCAATAAGTGTGCATTATTGATATGGGCACTTAATTCAAATGCAACCGTTAAATATGTGACTAAATTTTTCTGCACGTACCAAATAACAATCCATACACTCCCAAACCATGGAACCTGCCATAAAACAGATATTATCAAGCGTTTGATTTTATCTAAAAAAGAATTATGTGTTAAAACGTGTTCGTCTGTATTCATGATAGTCCGTTTTATTGCTTTTGGTAATGTTTTCCCTGTTTGATACGAAGCATGAACAAAATCGCTTTGGATAAACGATGACATGTTTGCCGATAATGGTCAAATGTGAGTGGAATTCTTGTATCAGGCAAAATCTGTTTAACATCTTGTTCAGGAATAAATGGATATTGCGGTGATAAATCTAATGGTATAGCCTGTTGTTTTAAATCATGAAACCGTGTTGCCGAAACAGACCCTAAAAATGTTGTTTGACATTCATTATCAACCCGTTTCCGACAAAAAAGAAAACCACCTAACAATTGATTTTTATCTGATTCTATCGGAAGCATATAAATCAACGATCTGTATCCTTGTTCATCAACGGTTTTTTGCAATAAAACATGTTCCGTGCGTTGCATATTATCATCGTAAGCCGGTTCTTGACGATTTTCGATAATATATTTTGAGGTTGTTCCAACAACATAAGGACCATTGGGTGTTTGTTTAACTAAAAGACACGGACGGTTTGGATTTTGTGTTGAGGTATCAACATAACACAATACAATACCTGTATCATCACTATATGTATCAACTACCTTATTCAAATAGTGCATGTTTTTTACCTGTGTGCTTATTTTTTGTCAAAAATAAAATTCTTCCCCAATTGTTTACCATTGAGGAAGAATAAACCTTTTAATCAATTAAAATTCACGACCGATATTACCCGTGTTTAACGGTGTATCTGATACATGAACGATTTGTGCATTTGTTGATAATGTGGAATTACCGTCATTACCATTACTACCGTTTGTCAAAGAATCAATTTGTGTTTGCAACGATTCTTTTTGTGCATTCAAACCGGCTATTTGACTTTTGGCACTATCTGTTTGCTTATTGTATTTCTTTTTCATCAGGAAAGCAGAAATACCCGCTATCGCAGCAATACCAGCCAATACCAACAACTGCCAATATCGAACATACCACGGACGATTATCGGCATCTTCGGCTTCGCCTTGTTCTGATGTGGTAAATTTCCCCTGACCTTGTTTCTTCATACCTAACGCAACGGATTGTAATTCTTTTTCCGTCAACGCCACCGCTGTCGGCGTTCTGACACCGTTGATTTCATCATAATTAAACGGAACAGGCGTATTTGTTCCCTTTAACACCAATCCGTTCGGTGTTGAATCATAAATTAAAGGAGACGGTTTTCCATCTTCACCCACAATAATAACATTGGCACAATCTGAATTCCCGTTTAATAAATTCACAACACTTTGATAAACGTGTTCACCCAAATAACGGGGTTGTTTTGTGATACTGACATCTGCCGGAATGATAATACATGTTCCTTTCGGAATAACGGCTCCTGACGGCACGGCTGATGTCGGCGTTGTACCACCCGTCGGTTGAGAACCACCACTCTGATTATCAGGGAAAAGAGCACCCCAAAGATCCCACCCTTGGTTGACGGCTTTGTTACCCTGTGTTATAGTTCTCTTTACATCTGACACACCACCAGCAACATCTCTTGTTGCTTTTCGCAAACCCGACGTATCAATACCACTCATCTGCCAACTCCTTTCCAACAGTCTGTTTCATTCATTATATCAGAAAAATATGATACCGTCAACAAGTATCTATATCAGCACATTTTTTAAAATGCATATTGCATTTGAAGCAATCCTGTTTGTGTGAAGTGGCTAACCCGCCATTCAATATCGTAATCAGCTGACAAAGAAAACCGTCCGATATGCGTTGTTAAACCAACACCGGTTTGTAAAGCCGCTCTATGCAAACGATATGTATCTGCCGTAAACGACGTATAAGCATCGGAAACAAAAACAGTTGCTCTAGCACCGTCCGATTTAAAATCATAAGAACCGGACAAACGAAAAGACGGTTGCCATTCAATTAAATCATTTTGTTTGAATTTTTTGGAAACTTCTGTTCCGATAACTGCCGTTAAAATTTGTGTATTTTTGGGTTCAATACGTTCACCGGCTGACAAATAAGCATCCGGTTTTGTATAATGATAACGCAAACCGGAATAATTATGAGCAACCCCAAAATGATACCCCGAAACGAAGTCGGCTGTATAAGTATCAGACCGATGACGCATTGTAATATCGTCTTGTTGCTGTTTATATTTTTGGTGACCGTAGTTGAGCGTTGTTTGAACATACCATTTATCCGGTTGATACGTTGCCGACACAAAATAATTATGACCATTGCCCGTTGTATCCGGTATCATATCTTTGACCCGAACGTGAGAACGAGTGTAACCCAAACGAAGCAACCAATCATGTCCTATTTGTGTATCAATACCATAAACCATGCCTTTTATATCGGCATTAAATCCATCATTTTGTGAATTATGGGCTTTTTCATAAAATCCACGTACCCACGGCATCAGCGTGGACTGATATTTATCGTTTGAATATGATTCCGATGGTAAAAATGGTTGTGTTGCTTGTGCTGATAGCATCGTAAAACAAGTCCCCACAAAACAGGAACACATCAATATCTGTCCTATATTTTTTTTTGACTTTCTTATCATGTGATAATTCCTTTACTGTCTGTCGATTATTTATAATAAACTATAAATAATCATCACAAGGGTGTCAAGCAAAAAACTTTTCGTATTTCGTCCAAAATATTAAATATTGACAAATAATCAAAAATATGATAGAAAAAAAACAGTTATACAGAAAGGAATGCTTATGTCTCACATAAACCGATTAAAATCAGATATTGTTTCGGCTTTGCCTTATATGAGTACGGGATTGGTCGCAACATTACCTGTTGAAATGCCGTTTTGGGCTATGTTAAGCAGTATTGTCGGCTTAGGTTTTTTTGTTTCAAAACTGCGTCAATTAAAGCAAAACAGATATCATACTCAACTATCGGATTTAGCGTTATTTCACAGTCAGGATATACAACTCAACGGGGATGAATATGTCTTATCACCGGCATTGGCAAAAAAATGGGGGTTATCGTTAACAACTGTCCCTTGTTGCATTCCTGATGAAACATATAATCTCATCGGGGACAATATTCATCAGATGTATGTATCTTTTTTCAGTCAATATAACATTGAAAAAAATATGACACCTAAACAAGCCTCTTTAAGGGCTGTAAATGATATTTTTAAGTGTATCTGCAACCAAAAAAGCATGAAAAAAATGTTTCAGGGTTGTATTATCCCTGATAATCAGATTCAAATGATTGGATGTTATCATTTAGCACGCCTTTATCAGGATATTAAAAATTGTCAGTTTGACGAAGAAATTGTGGATATGTTTCATCAGATTTATCATTATTTTACAGGCACATCATCTGATTATAAACTGTCACGTTTGTTCCCTTGCGGATCTGATATTCAATTTGTTGTCAATCAGCCTGTTCGTCAAAATCCGATGGTCACGCATTTTCGGGGTTTAATGTTGGCTTCAACGATGTTGGGGTGTGCAACTATCGGTTCATTCGCATATGATACATATCAACAGGATAATTCTTATAACAACACAAAATATCTTGGTTTAACGGCTCTGGGTATGGCAGGATTGTTAGGATATCGTCGTCGAAAACACTTTATCAACGAACTCAAACGATTTGACACAGATGCATTTTCTGCCGAAACAATTGAACCGGTTATGCAAACAACGGAAGGTCCGGCCAGAATTTATCATGAAAAAGTCACGGTTTTGGCTCCGGCTCAAAAGTTACGCATGGTTATGGAAAAAAATAATGATTTATTATCAATTATTCAAGAAAATAATGTAACAACTATGCCTCAATTACGCTCATGCGTCCAAGCAGAACGCAAAACAACACCCAAAAAACAGGCTCGAGATGAAGCCGTTAAAAATTGTTTAAAAGCCGGTTATACATTGGAAGATGTTGTACAATTTTACGGCCCCGAACGGGCATCGGATTCGTTGGTCCATTTATGTACTGAAAGAGGTTTGTTTATCAATATGTTAAGCAGTTTTTCCAATTATGAAGAACAATTAAAACAACGTCAAGTCATGTTTGTACAACATTGGAATCATTTAAAAAATTTAGAAGAACAAATTGATGTTCCTGTTTCATATCAATCTTTTGCTAACACAAAAAACACCGTATTTACGATTGATAGAAAAGTTGTGTTGGTTCATGATGTCAATCCTCGTCTCCATGACATACTTGTTCACACACGTTCATAAAGGCAGGACATGGCACAGATGAATCATGCTGTTTTAGAGAAATTATATCTGTTTTATCACATTACGGCACAAACAGAATATAACCCCTATTCGACTGACATGTCTGATGCGTTATTACGGGATGGTATTATTCCGCACTATGGAAACAGACAAGGGGAACAAGAAGACGGCTTTTTTGTTTGGACAAACATTCAACAAGCCTTACAACATGCCCAATTATTTGCACGAGGCAACAGTTCCCTAATTACATTAAAAATACCCTGTAATGATGTGCGTTATCCGACATGGAAATTTGATGTAGAAGGTCTTTTTTTCGATCCGTTTTTGCTGAATGGTCTTTGTGCAAAACATCCTGATATTGCAACGCACGTCTTTAATCAGGCTGATTTTCAAACAGAAATTCAATCTGTTATCGGTAACAGTTCTCTCTGTTTAAAACAAGAACCGACAACGCCTTGCATTGCCCTGTTTGATAAAAATGATGATTTATTTTATGTTATCAATGAATTATGTGGCATCATGGGTTTTCATATTATTGATGAATTGGAACGGTGTTATCCATGTGTTCATTCAGAAATACAAAAAATAAGCACAGCTTTAAAAACAGGGGAAAAATTAACAGATTATCCGATGTTGTCTTCCTGTACATCTTTTTGGGAAGTTTGGCAAAATTATGATTTTCAACGGTGTTTTTTAGGACGATATCAAGAACAAATCCGTTTACTGAATAAAAACGATGACTTTTTGGCAAGCATTGCTCAACGCAATCCGATAACCAAACGCTTGAAACGATTTCAAGTTTGTTTAGCAACGCATAAGACGAAAGTTTATCGTCAATCGGGTGATGATTGTTTTCCGTTATCGTGTACGGATGCCGGGTATGAAAAGATTTTAAACGGATTATTAAAACGTTCTTTTATTTTGCAACAAGAATACAATTTACTCTTACGCAAACGTTCCGAAAACAGGGGAATAGGTTTAATGGTTCATGACATTCCTTATCCTGAAATCGGTCATTACCCATTAAAATATACAGGGGATGATTATTTACCGATATTTTGTGCGACCCGTCTAAAAAAGGATGGCATGAGAATGCGTGCCAAAGAACATCCCCGTCAACGTGGGTAATGTTTTTTTGTATTGGATAAAAAAAACACTTGACAAGGAAAAAAAAGAGTGTTATATTCATAGTAACTTATCGCGGGGTAGAGCAGTCCGGTAGCTTGTCAGGCTCATAACCTGAAGGTCGTGAGGTTCAAATCCCACCCCCGCAACCATTAAAAAACACCCTGCGGGGTGTTTTTTTTATGTGTTGAGCGGTGGGAGTTGAGGCTCACGCAGTGAGGTTCAGGCTTTAGCCAATGTCGAGCCGTGCGAGACAGCCCCTTGTGGGTGAGCGTTAGCGAATAAATCCCACCCCCGCAATAGTGATAAAAAGCGTATTTTAAACGATATTGCAGATATAAAAATTGCATCATATCGAAAACATCTATTCATCAATAAACAGATTTTCTCTATTTATTGTTTGTTTTTTATATCTCATTCCATACGACTTCGTATTTTTTGATGTTTAAACAATCGGTTTTTCTTTTTTTGCTTAAAAGGAACATACTCCCAATCGTTCTCGTTAAGAAAAGTGTTAACAACAAAGTTATCCCTTAACCATTAAAAAACACCCGACCACTGCAAAACAAATGCTTATTTCATAAAATCCAGAATCCGTTGCATGATATTTTGCGTGGTAAAACCGTATTTTTCTTGCAAAACAGACCCAGGGGCCGATGACCCGAAACAATCAATACCAAACACTGCTCCTTTGTCGGAAATATATTTATACCACCCAGCCGTTGAACCGGCTTCAATCACAAAACGATATCCTTGCCCCAGTACTGACTGTTGATATTCCGCCGATTGTTGTTCAAATAATTCTAAACACGGCATAGAGACAACCGTAACACCAAACCCTTGTGTCCGTAATTGTGTTGCAACCGATACAGCCAAAGAAACTTCCGACCCCGTCGCAATCAATGTTATATCACATCGTTCTGATTGAGAAAGAATATAACCCCCTTTAACTGTTTTATTATCCGATATATCCGTCCGTAAAACAGGCAAAGCCTGACGAGAACAAATCAATGCTGACGGCCCTGTATGGCGTTGAAGCATACATTCATAACTTTCAATTGTTTCTATGCCATCACACGGACGAAAAACAAACACATTTGGTGTGGCTCGTAAAGAGAGCAGTTGCTCAATCGGTTGATGTGTCGGCCCGTCTTCGCCAACGCCGATAGAATCATGTGTTAAAACATACCAGACCGGCAAATCCATCAAAGCCCCTAACCGAACAGCCGGTTTCATATAATCCACAAACGATAAAAACGTTCCTCCAAACGGCAATATTCCCCCATGAGCCGACAGTCCGTTCATTATCGCACCCATAGCGTGTTCCCTGATGCCGTAATGAATGTAATTACCGTTATAATCTGTTGCCGAAATCGGGTGTGCATTTGTCGGTTTCGTATAACAAGCCCCGGCCAAATCAGCAGACCCACCCACTAAAAACGGTACATATTGCGATAATAAATTCAGTGTGCTTTCTGATGATTTACGCGTGGCAACGGCTTTGTTTTCATCTAATACACGTTGTTTTTCTTGCATCATCAATTGCTGTAAATCATTCGGTAACACCCAATTGATATCCCGTATGAAATTATCTCGACAAGAAGCATCTTGAAGCGTCGTTTCCCATGCCTGACGGACAGGTGTAAACTGTTGTCCGACTTGTCGCCAAGCCGATAAAATATCATTCGGAACAATAAACGGTTCATACGCCCAATTCAGTGCTTGTTTCAAGCCGATGATTTCTTGCGACCCCAAAGGAGAACCATGACATTTAGGTGTGCCACCTTTCGTCGGTGCCTGATAACCAATCGTTGTTCGACAATCAATCAAGACCGGTTTTGTAGCCGTTTGAGCCGTTGCCAATGCCGTTTCAATCGATTGAAAATCATGACCGTCACACGATAAAACAAGCCATTGATTTGCTTCAAAACGTTTCTTCATATCCGTTGATGTCGTAATATCAGTTTGACCATCAATCGTCACATGATTATTATCCCATAACACGATTAAATTTCGTAAAGATAAATGACCGGCTAACGCTATCGCTTCTTCGGAAACACCTTCCATCAAACACCCGTCACCGACAAAAACATACGTTTTATGATTGACAATATCATCACCGTATCGGGCATTTAAAATCCGTTCAGCCAAAGCCATACCGACCCCACCGGCAATTCCTTGTCCTAACGGACCGGTTGAAAAATCAATCCCTTGTATGAGTGTTTTTTCAGGGTGTCCTGCCGTTTTAGACCCCCATTGACGAAAGTTTTTAATTTCATCTAACGTGACATCGGGAAATCCTGTTAAATACATTAAACTATACAACAATGCCGACCCATGGCCATTCGATAAAATAAATCGGTCCCGATTAAACCATGTCGGGCAAGTAGCATCAAATTTTAAAAACTTCGTCCATAAAACAGTGGCAATATCAGCCATACCCAACGGCATACCCGGGTGTCCTGATTTGGCTTTTTCAATCATTTCAACAGATAACATACGAACAGCCGTTGCCATATGTGTTAAAGAATACGTCATTTTTCCCCCTTTGCAAACAATGAATTGATAAAATAAATACTGTGTCGAAAACCGTCTTGTTTCGTCCCAAACAACGTCGGTTTGTTTTGTCCTTTATACCATATCATCAACGGTGTGTCCAGTGCATCGTCACCGACTTCCGGTGTATTATGGTCACCGTATAAAATAATCAACGAATCTTCGGGTAGGTCATGATAAAACTGTTCCATCGCTTTATCAAATTCATGAAATACACGCAAATAGTTCAGCCGTTCTTCATCATCGATTTGCGTATCAAAAACTGTTTGTGTCGTTTGTGGTTGATAGGGTGGATGTGTTGATGCCGTAATAATAAACGAAAACGTTTTTTTGTCCGTTCGTGTTTGTAAAGCACTGGCTGTTAAGACATCTTTATCCGATATACCCCAATCATACCGTTTATATCGTTTCGGAAACTGTTCCATGAAAAAAACTTTATCAAATCCCATAGACGGATAATGTTTTAACCGATTGAAAAACATACCTTCAAATCCGTGATACATACGTGTTTCATACCCGTATTGTTTCAAACGGGCAGGTAGGGGCGTTATCGATGTTTGATAAATCGTATGCGGATATTTAAAATACATCATTGTTCTGTTTTTTTGACAGTTTAAATCAATGCCTGTCATCATCATAAAATCGGTATTAGCCGACCCTAAACAATGATAATGTTGTTTATCCGTACCGATAAACAAAGTGTTTTTATCCGTCCGTAATGATGATAAAAACGGCATAATATTATCTTGTAACGGCAACGTTGTTAAACTTTCCACCTGAATGAGGTAAATATGTTTCGGCATCTTCGATAAAAACACGTCATCTTGTTGATAAGATTGAATAATATCTTGATTTCCCTGTTTAATCAACTGATTGAGTTCAATCATCGGGTTGGGAGCCGTCATTTCAACAGGAAATGTGATTTTATACAACAACCCCCGTTCATAAGCCGTATATAAATTCGGAAACAAAAACAACCCGAGTGACAACCATTTCCACACCCCGAACCATTTTAAAACAAGTGTTAAAATAAGACTGATACCCATGATAAACATGGCTTTTTTCGGACGATAAAACGAATGCTTTATCACCCAAACCATACCGACAACCGTTAATAATCCAACACCGATAAATGAACCATCCAATAATGAATGATAATTCATGAAACCGGCTCTGATACCTTCCTGACCGGCCGATACAATTGCGTACCAATTCAAGACATCAATATTGACTTTGTAATACTCTTTAAACACACAAAAGGCAATAAAATTCAACACTAAAAAAAAGACGGTAACCCCTCGCCCCCACAAAAGAGAGATATACCACCCCAACGCATATATCAGCAAAATCAAACTATACCCGAACGAATAAAAAAAAGCCCCGATACGATGAAACAAAACAATATCCGTCACAAACGATATCATGGTTAACAAAAAAACACTCATCGCCGATGAATGAATGATTTTTTGAAATTCGACAAATGTTGATTGTGCCGGTTGTGTCATACCGTGTCCTTTAATCGCACAAAATCAAATCGATTTCGCCCGTAGTTGACCGTTCGGATAAGACAAAAATCAGTCGGATACACCATTTGTTCCGTTTTGTCCGTCTCACAAATTAACAACGTATCCGAACCGATATAACCGTTTTTCAAAAAGACAGGCAACGCTTTTTCAATCAGATGTTGATGATAAGGCGGGTCCATAAAAATAATATCTGTCGGTTGCGTACAGTAAGAAGGTTTTAACGCATCCGTCATCAGATATGTTTGCCCTTTAACGCCTTGTAAATTTGTTTTTAAAAACCGTTGAGCCGTTTTATCTGCTTCAAAAAAAACAACTTTTTTTGCCCCACGAGATAATGCTTCTAAACCGATTGCTCCTGAACCGGCAAACACATCAACAAAGACAATTTCCTGCCAACGTTTATCGGTTTTTAACAACCAACTGTCTAACACGTTAAACAGCCCTTCTTTGGCTCTGTCAGATGTCGGACGGGTAATGTTTTCCGGTGCCGAAACCAATTTTTTGCCCCGATATGTACCGGCAATAATTCTCATAACAATTCTTTCATGGCTTTTTTGGTCACTTCACGCACACAGCCTTTTTCCAAATTACCCAATTGAAACGGACCGTAGGCAATACGTATCAACCGTGTCACTTTCAATCCGAAATAATCCATCAATTTACGGATTTCACGGTTCTTACCTTCCGTTAATGTGACTAATAACCATGTATTTGTCCCCTGTACTTTTTCCACAACCGTTTCACACGGTGCATATCGAATACCTGATACAGTAACTCCTTTGGCAAGGCGTTGTTGTACATCCGGTGTAAATGCCCCATGTACCCGTACCCGATACTTACGTTTCCACCCTTTAGACGGGTGTTCCAATTGACGAGCCAAAGCCCCGTCCGTCGTCAATAACAACAATCCTTCCGAATTTAAATCCAACCGACCGACGGAAACAACCCTCGGCAAATGTGCCGGTAAAGATTCAAAAACCGTCGGACGACCTTGAGGGTCTTTGTGTGTTGTAACCAATCCTGTCGGTTTATGGTAACACCAGAGACGTTGTTCCTGCTTTCCCCCGATGGGTTTATCGTCCACCAAGACGATATCTTCAACCCCGACAACGTGGGCCGGTGTGGTTAATTGTTGTCCGTTCACTTTGACACGTCCTGCCAAAATCCACTGTTCAGCCGTCCGACGAGAACATAATCCCGCTCCGGCTATTACTTTTGCAATTCTTTCTTTTTTTTCTGTCATGGTATCTTTCTTTTTTGTGATAAATGTTATATTATACGAAAAATACCAACAAGGGAAGTAAAAAATGATTCCATCGTCCGTTTTTGAAGTGGCTTATGAACAAGCCCGTTTAGCCTATCAGGCAGATGAAGTGCCTGTCGGGGCGGTCGTATTTCACCCCCAAACGTTCGAAATCATTGCCTTTGCTCATAATGAAACACGTTCATTACAAGATCCGACGGCACATGCTGAACTCTTGTCTATTCAACGGGCATGTCAAGTGTTAAACGTTAAACGGTTGGATGGATACGCTTTGTTTGTCACACTTGAACCATGTGTGATGTGTGCCGGTGCCATCAGTTGGGCTCATATCGATACAGTATATTATGGAGCAAGCGATGTGAAAACAGGTGCCATCGAACAAGGTGCCAAAGTCTTCACACATGCACAAACACACCACAAACCAACCGTTTTTAAAGGCATTGAAAGTAATCAATGTGCTCAATTATTAACCGATTTTTTTCGCTCAAAAAGACGTAAAACAGGAACAAAATGACATCACTTGAACAACAACCGATTTTATCGGTCACCGAAATTTCTTTATCTCTTAAATCCTGTGTCGAACAGGTTTTCGGACATATTCGTGTTCGAGGTGAAGTCGTCGGGGTAAAAAAAGCCCCCTCGGGTCATACATATTTTTCGTTAAAAGACAAAGATTCCGTTTTGTCAGCCGTATGTTGGCGTGGACGGGATAAAGTCACGAATGATGCGTTACAAGACGGATTAGAAATCATTTGTACGGGTAAATTATCAACATACCCCGGTCGTTCCAATTATCAAATGATTGTGGAACAAGCCGAACCGGCCGGTATCGGGGCATTACTCAAATTGTTAAATGACCGTAAAATAAAACTGGAAAAAGAAGGTTTGTTTGATGTGGCTCGCACAAAAGCCATTCCTTTCTTACCGACAACAATCGGGGTTGTAACCAGTCCGTCCGGAGCCGTCATTCGGGATATCATGCATCGGTTAAATGACAGGTTTCCCCGTCATGTCTTATTATGGCCTGTTTTAGTGCAAGGGGAGGGGGCTGCCGAACAAATTGCGACAGCCATCAAAGGGTTTAATGCCATTCCCGTTGACGGATTAAAAACAACAAACGGGATTATTCTTCGTCCGGACGTGTTAATTGTCGCCCGAGGCGGGGGGAGTTTTGAAGATTTGTGGTGCTTTAATGAAGAAGTCGTTGTGCGTGCTGTTGCTGAAAGTAATATTCCGTTAATTTCGGCTGTTGGTCATGAAACGGATACCACGTTGATTGATTACGCTTCGGACTTGCGAGCCCCCACACCGACCGGCGCAGCCGAAAAAGCCGTTCCCGTTCGTGCCGAGTTAATCAACAAATTACAACTGACACAGGGACGAATGGGGGACAACCTTTATCGTGTCTTAAAAGACAATCAAAATCAGTTGGAAACACTTTCTCACCGTATGCCTCGGTTGTCGGACGTGGTTAACCTGTTTTTTGAACGATTAGACGACCGTTCGGAAAGATTAAAAAACAGTACAACAAATTATATTAAAAGCATTGAAAATCAAACAGATAGTTTATCAAAACTACTCAAATCCTACTCATATCACGCCGTTTTAGAGCGAGGATTTTCTCTCGTGACGGATAATCATGGGCATATTTTGTCCTCAGGCCGTGTCGCACAGACAGCATCTGCGTTGCAAATCACGTTTGCCGATGGTCATATTCAAACAACACCCGTTGCAAATTCATTTCGGGAAAAATCATCGGATTCCTTATTAACCCCCATGACTCCTATCACACCAATACCATCCAAAATAAGAAAAAGAAAAACCACCCAACAAAAAGACACACCAACGACACAACAACCGGATTTGTTTGGTTCAACCTCATGACAAAAAAATTATCACAAAATAATTACATATTTTTAGTGTGTATCGGTCTTATGAGTACAGTGGTACAACCGATTGACGGACACACTTTAACAATGAACACCCCGATACAAGAGGGAGCCCTCATACAAGGAACCCTTCCCAAAGGGGAACGATTATTTTTAAATGAAACGGAAATTATTCCTCACACAAACGGTGTCTTTTATTTTGGCTTACCACAAGATGTGCAAACACCATTGACATTGACCCATCAAACACCGGTTGAAACAAAAACCATTACATTTCCTATTTTGAAACGATCTTGGCAAGAACAACACATTAACGGGCTTCCCCAATCAAAAGTGCAGTTTTCCAAAAAAAACAAACAACGGATACAAAACGAAAACGCTCAATTGTATCAACAACGCACAAGACTCACAACAACCTTTTTTCCCACCTGTTTTATTCGACCGGTTCAAAAACCGTATCGAATATCCGGTCATTTTGGAAATAGACGTATTTTTAATCAACAAATAAAAGCAGGACACAGCGGAACTGATTACGCTCAACCGATAAACACACCTGTCATTGCTATTGCAGACGGCAAGGTCGCATTGACACATGAAGACATGTTTTTATCTGGTAAAACGATATTGATAGACCACGGTTACGGGTTGTTTGCCTCTTATTCCCATTTAAACAGAATTGATGTTCAAGCGGGACAAACTGTTAAACAAGGTCAAATAATCGGCAAAATCGGTCAAACGGGCAGGGCGACAGGTCCCCATTTACATTTTACATTTACATGGCATAATACTCGTTTAGATCCGGAATACGTTTTTGACACATTCAACTGTATTACAAAGTAATTACACACCATACAATAATGTATTGTGATTAAATGACATCAGAATACGATATTGTGTGATATTATTTGTTAGATAATACAGGAACTTCCCTTATCAACAATCCCAAAAAAAACAGATGACGACGTTTTCTTGTGACAAGCCTTCCCCCTCAACGCACCGTAATTACATAATAAGCCCACAACATAAAAAGAGATATCATTCATCAGCACATCGACCAAAGCAGGTTTATACAGATAAATTTAAAGAAAATAAATACTTGCAATTCATCAAAAAAAATATTATACTGACTTCATATTGAACAAAAACTGCGACAGCATTCTATCGCGGTTTCTTTTTTTTAATGTTTTTTAATAAAGAAAGGATTAGACACATGGAAGAAAAAATTCCTATGACATCAAATGGTTACGAAAACTTAACCAATGAATTAAAACGATTGAAATTTGAAGAACGCCCCCGTATTGTTGCAGCCATTGAAGAAGCTCGAGCACATGGGGATTTATCGGAAAACGCCGAATACCATTCGGCTCGTGAACAACAAAGTTTTAATGAAGGTCGTATTTTAGAATTGGAAAGTGCATTATCTCACGCACAAGTCATTGATGTAACATCTTTATCAGGTGATAAAGTTTTATTTGGTGCAACCGTTCAATTGGAAGATTCAGAAACAGGTCATAATCACACATATAAAATCGTCGGTAAGTATGAAGCAGATCTTGAAAAAGGGTTGATTTCTCTCTTATCACCGATTGCACGGGCTTTAATTGGTAAAAAAATCGGTGATTTTGTTGATGTTAAAACACCAAAAGGCGAAAAATCTTACGAAATACTGGACGTTCAATTTATTTAAGACTATATTATCTCTATAACGGAGGTATTATATGATTGATTGTGACGTTCTTATCATTGGTTCAGGGCCTGCCGGATATACGGCGGCCCTTTATGCAACCCGTGCTGGTTTAAAAACACTGTTATATACAGGTACTCATGTCGGTGGACAGTTAATGTACACACATGCTGTTGAAAATTTTCCGGCGTTTGATGTGATTTCCGGTCCCGATTTAATGGATAAATTAAAAAAACAGGTTGAAACACTGGGAACACAAATTGTTTATGAAAAAATAAATTATCTCAACTGTCATTCTTATCCATTTGAATTTACGACAGAATCAAATCAAAACGGGCATGCTAAAACTGTTATTTTAGCCATGGGTGCTAAAGCAAAATGGCTCGACGTACCGAATGAAGAAAGATTTAAAGGAAACGGGATTTCTGTTTGTGCGACATGTGATGGCTTTTTTTATCGCAACAAACCGGTTGCTGTCATCGGGGGAGGGAGTACAGCCCTGTATGAAGCCTTATTTTTATCTCATATTGCTGAAAAAGTTTATCTCATCAATCGTTCGGATAAATTTATCGGAGAACCAATGTTGCAGAAACAAGTGCTGAATAGTCCGAAAATTCACGTTATGTATCACACAATTGTACAATCATTTGAAGGGGACAGCAAACTAAAAAGTATAAACATTGTAGATACAAAAACACAAAAACGACTTCAATTACCCATAAATGGGGTATTTGAAGCCATTGGCACACAACCTGAAACAACACTGATTGCCCATCAACTGACCTGCACAGACAACGGATATATTTTGACAGATAAACGCACAATGTCAACCTCTGTTGAAGGTATTTATGCGTGCGGTGATGTGCAGGAAGATATGTATCGACAAGCCATTATTGCATCAGGCAGTGGGTGTATTGCCGCATTAAGTGCTGAAAAATTTATATTTTCCAAAAAGTAAAAACTTTATAATTACACAAATAAAATAGTTATATTCTATTCTTTTCTTGTTCTGATATACAAACAGGAAACAAGGCAATCTTTTTGACCGTTACATATAAAGATTTTGTGTTATTGTATATTTAAACAAAGAATAAAACAGTTATTCAAAAACAAACTTAATATTGTTCCTTGTTTCACAAGACCCATTCACAATATTATTAACTAACACCGTTTTCGCTGTCGGGAACGCATAAATAAACCGTTGACAAGATGCCGAATCAACCCCTCTTAATTCAATAAAAAATTGTTTTTCCTGATGTGGTCCGATATGCCAATCCAAAGGGGATAGTTGATAAGGCATTTGATTACGATTCAAATCCTTATACGATGATTTCGGTCGCATTTGAATATCCAAAATCATCATATTCATTTGTTGAATAATGTCATTTTGCTTCATCATGTTTAATGCCTGTCCGATTTGACCGGCACTTTGAGCATTCATTTGCCCTTGTATGGCTAAATGTGACATCATATCAACCATTTGTCCGTAAGCCGTATCCGAAAAAACAACACCACCCGAAACCAAAGCCCCACACATAAATGTCGTATACAAATTATTCTTCTTCATTGATTCCCCATAAATTATTTTTAATTTTTTTCACAAATGCGATATGTTGTTCTAATTCTTCATCTGGTATCTCAAACAAACGGGCAGGGCGAAATGATACCTGAACAGACTGTATATCCAATGTACTTACAACAGATAATTGTGTTTCTTGCTCGGTCGGTTTTTTATCCAACAATCCCGGTTCACGTCCCCCCAGCAATTCAAGATATACATCTGCCAATAATTCACTATCCAACAAGGCACCATGAACTGTACGGGCTGAATTATCAATATTAAACCGTTTACACAATTCATTTAAGTTCACACGGGCGCCGGGAAATTTTTGTTTAGCAATTATTAACGTATCAATCACTCGTTCTGATGATAATTGTTCCAATCCAACCCAAGACAATTCCGCGTTGATAAACTTCATATCAAAAGACGCATTGTGAGCCACTAATTTTGAATCTGTTCCGACAAATTCCAAAAATTCATGAGCAATTTCTTTAAATGTCGGCTTATCGGATAAAAAATCATCTGTCAAACCATGTACTTTAATAACTTCTTCACTCATCGACCGTTCTGGATTTAAGTATTGATGATATTTACGACCAGTCGGCACATGATTAACCAACTCAACAGCCCCGATTTCAACAATTCTGTCACCGG
The DNA here is from genome assembly GCA_045635565.1 of Alphaproteobacteria bacterium. GTDB lineage: Bacteria > Pseudomonadota > Alphaproteobacteria > CAAHEQ01 > UBA3637 > RGIG4140. Next base: position 3,999 of record JAZTVX010000048.1, on the reverse strand, counting down.
AAAACGGGTCAAGCCCCGTTGTTTCCGTGTCAAATACAATTTCTCTCATAAATTATCCTTTTGTTATGGGGGATACTATATCTGATAATGTCTCTAACTGCAAGATTTTTTTACCCTCATCCGTATCCGACTCGTAAAAATCAACAATAAACAATTGATTTAAATATAAAAACAAACAAAAACTCTTTTTCAAACAAGCCTGCATCACATTTAAAAATCATGTTAATTCTCTCATATTCACATGCCTGTGCATAACTTTTTTTTATGTGGATAACTTTATCAAATGAAGTGGGTTACATCTCAAAAAAAATATTTATACACATTTATTCGCAAATCATTCAACGTCCATTCGACAACTAACTTAAAAATCGTCCGAATCGGTACGTTGTCGAAAAATAAACAAACACAACGATTCGTTATTTCAAAAATATCATGTCAATAAAAATTATTTTTTTTTATCCACAATATGCACAACCTATATAATAACAATTATTTTTTTTTAATAAAAGAAAAGGGGTTGGGGATAAAAATTTTCACCAGGGTACCACCCCATTTTTTTGCTTGCATTTTTTTTAAAAGGGTGTATATTAACAGACATCAGGTACCACACATCGTATATATGTTTGCTCGAAACAGCCGGTTAAACAGGTCAAAAGGTCTGTTATTGCTTTTTATAACGCAAAATCATTAAGGGCAGTGTTAATCAATGATTTTTCCGGCATTTGTGTTTTTTTTGAGGGATTTAAATCAGGGCAACTCTTTTCTCGGATTAAAAAAAACGGATTTTGTGTTAATACGTTTGACTGGAAAAGATGATTTGTTATACCTGTTTGACAAGATGGGATTGATTCATTTATTTCAATATCAGTATCAATACATATCTTGTTTTTGAGGGAAGGGGAACGTTCATATCATTATCTTTTGTTAGATTGTGTTACAAGGTAACTGTGTCGGGCGTTTTTTCTTGATAATGTGCGTATCTAAAAATGCAATATTGTCATAAATAATGTGGTTTAGTCTATTTTTAATAGGCAACGAATTATTTGTTGTGATTGTCAACTTTATATGCCAATACTTTCAGCATGATGGTGTTTGCTTCATAAACACATCTTTTTTTGTGTTTTTATTCATTTAAAGGTATTTTTGTAAAAAAAATGTTACCGTATACTCCCTTTGAAATGTAAAAAAAATCAATCTAATAGTTGTCGATTGTGACTGTTATGATGTTAAAATGTTTCATGTGAAACAAAAAATATCAAAAAATATGCTTGCAATTCTTGAAAAAAAAAGTTAATGTTTAGTTAATTTTAATTCGCATTTTTAAAGGTGTTTCCCGTGAAACAAATTGAACAGTTGGTACAACCGGCAAGAGATATTTTAAAAACATATGAAGCCACTTTATTGAAGTGGCAAAAAGCAGTCAATCTTGTTTCGTCAAACAGTTTAAACAATATATGGGAACGTCATATATTAGATTCAGCACAATTATATTCCTATCTTCCGGAAAATGCCAAAATATTGGTTGATATGGGGTCGGGGGCTGGTTTCCCAGCGTTGGTAATTGCTGTTTTAAATCAAATTCTTAACGGACCGTTGGAAGAAATTTATCTTATTGAAAGTGATATAAAAAAATGTATTTTCTTACGCGAAACGGCCCGTGTTTTAGGCGTCAATGTGCACGTTTTAAATGAGCGTTTAGAAAACATACAAGGCATACAAGCAGACGTGATTACATCACGGGCATTAGCTCGAATTGATAAACTGATTGCCTATGGACGTCCGTTTGTGCATGAAAAAACTATTTTTTTGTTACCTAAAGGGGAAAATATTCAAGACGAGTTAACGCAAAACAAGATTAACTGTCAAATTGATATTTTTGCATCACAGACAGATGATAAGGGATGTATTGTCAAATTATCGGAGGTAAAAAATGACTAAACCACGGATTTTTTCGGTTTCCAATCAAAAAGGGGGCGTGGGTAAAACAACGACAACCGTCAATCTGGCGACAGCATTAGCTGCATTGGAAAAAAAGGTTTTAATTGTTGATTTGGACCCACAGGGCAATGCTACGGTAAGTGTTGGGGCAAAACGGCGAATTGGGTCACATAATTCATATTCTGTTTTAACAGGTGTTGATTCTCTTTCTGATTCTGTTTCTGAAACGGAAATTCCGTATTTATATGTTTTACCGGCCAGTAAAGAGTTGTTGGGTGTTGATATTGAATTGGCATCAGCAGAACAACCACAATTTTATCTTAAAAATGCTTTACAAAATATCAATGCGTTTGACTATATTTTTATTGATTGTCCGCCGGCTGTCGGTTTATTGACGATGAATGCATTGGTTGCTTCTGACTACGTGATTATCCCTGTTCAATGCGAATATTTAGCACTGGAGGGGGTTGCTGATTTAATGAAAACCGTTCAAAAAGTCAAAAAGAATTTTAATCCTGATTTACAATTACATGGGATTGTTTTAACCATGTTTGACGGTCGTTCAAACTTGTCAAAATCAATTGTCAGTGATGTCAAAGAATTTTTCAAAGATCAGGTTTATGATACGCTCATTCCACGGAATGTTCGCATACCGGAAGCCCCGTCACATGGTAAACCGGTCATGATATATGATATTCGTAGTGTCGGGGCAAAAAGTTATATTCGTTTAGCCGCAGAAGTTTTAAATCGAGAAAAGGAGTTAATGGCTCATGGATAAAAGTGTTGGACTAGGACGTGGATTAAGTGCGTTAATGGGTGATGATGAAGAAGTTGTTATCCGTCGTTTGCCTGAAGATAAAAAAACAACAGGAAATGAAGTTGTTTTTAAAAGTATTTCAGAAGTAGAAGCCGGTATGTTTCAACCACGTCGTGTTTTTTCAACGGAAGCCTTGGCTGATTTAGTTGTTTCCATTAAGGAAAAAGGAGTTTTACAACCATTATTGGTTCGGGCTCATCCCAGTAAAGAGGGAATGTTTGAAATTATCGCCGGTGAACGGCGTTATCGGGCATCTAAAATGGCTGGTTTAACGCAAGTTCCTGTTTTAATTAAAGAATTTGATGATAAGGAAGCCCTTGAAGTTGCTATTATTGAAAATTTACAACGGGAAGATTTAAATCCGTTGGAAGAAGCCGAAGCCTACAAACGTCTTTTGAAAGAATTTCATTATACACAAGAAGGATTATCCCGTGTTGTTGGTAAATCGCGTTCGCATTTAGCCAATATGATGCGTTTATTGGATTTGCCGGAAGAAATCAAAACCATGGTTGAAAAAAAGGAATTATCAGCCGGTCATGCTCGGGCTTTATTAACAGCCCCCAAGCCGGTTGAATTGGCTCGGGAAGTTGTTAAAAAGGGGTTGAATGTTCGGCAAACGGAAAAATTATCCGTTGCCCATTTAAAACCTGTAACGCCAAAACCGGCAAAAGATAAAGATATTATTGCACTGGAAGAACAGTTGTCAGATGTCTTAAAAACAAAGGTTCAGATAAAATGGTTAGGTGGGGCAGGGAAAGTTGTCATTGATTGTGTATCCACAGAACATTTAGACAGTGTTTTGTCCCGTTTAAGTACTGGCGGACAAATTATGTATTAAACAAGTTTAAAAGTCGCTGTAAACAGCGACTTTTTTTTACTCTTTGTTGATATATTTTAATATCATATTTTGTCATAATGATAACAAAATATGAACGCTGATAATATAAAAACCAATAGTTTTTTTTGTATTCAAAATAATGGCTTTGATATCAAAAAAAATATCCTTACAAAACGCCAAAACCTATTCAAAAATAAGGCTTAAAAATCAATATATTCTCGTTAAAAAACGTGTCAAAAAAAGGTACGTTATTTTTCCCATATTATGATGCAAAATACCTCTTGTCAACTAAAAAATACAATTGTCTGATTTTTATATCTTTTTTACTTCACTAAAAGCCCTTTCCGTCTATCAAAAAAAAGCGTCAAAAAAACGTACCTTTTTTTGACACGTTTTTTTAAGGGAA
>JAZTVX010000047.1:0-2103 GCA_045635565.1 Alphaproteobacteria bacterium | reverse complement strand
CCATTATTTTGTTTTGAAAAAGCAATACGACCACTTTCCCGACATAACGTTTTGGATTGTTCATCACTGCCGATTGTACCGTAATCATTACTACCTGTGTAACATTTGCCGTCCGTTTTTTGGAACTCACCCGAAACACATTTTTTCACACAATAAGCTTTTAAATTCTTATCATCCGTTGAGCCCGTTTTCATGACACGCTTACCATCGCAAGACGTACAATTATCTTCCGTTGCAACACCTACAGGGATTTCAACAAGGGCTGTTGTCGTTGTACAGGATATACATTGATAGGTTGCATTGACAAAAGTAATGCCATCTGAACATAGCCCAGGATTGCAATCTGTGCCTTGATAATTACGATTACCGCAATGAGCACATTGTTGTTGCGGAGTTGAACGATTATCAGTTGTTCTGCCCACATAAACAGATGCAGGCGTATCACAATCATAACAGACACCATCTGTATTTCTCAACATTTTGTTAGCACTGTCATCGTAGGGCGGGAAATCACCATTACCAATACCGTTACACACGCCTGTTACCCCCGGATTAACAAAAGTACACCAAAAAGATTTTTCAACACCACTTGTTCCCAACCAAAGATGAGTTGTTTTACACTTGTTACATTCCGCTTCGGTTACTCCTGATTTAGGTTCGGTTGTTGTACAAGGCCAACATGTTCCTGCTGTATCTCTGAAACCGTTGCATGTTTGATACAAATCACAGGTAGATGAATACGCTTCTCTGACCTTTGTTGTGTTACCCAATGAATCTGTTGTATTACATTTATTACACTCAATATCATTATATTCTGATTTTTTTAGATAAAAATTTCCATATGTCGATAAATATGTCATATTCATATTCACTTTTTCTTCTGTATCACAACGAATACATTGTCCATCAGCACTTTGAAATAATTTATTGCCTTCTGAATCCATTGCATTACATTTTAATCGACAAATGGCTCCTGTCCTCGTATTATCCAAGTGTACATCTGTATATCCGTTTACAACTTCGCGACCGGTGTAATTGTCCGTTTGATATGTGCTACAATTCGTTGCACATTTAGAATCATTTTCATCGAACACTCGAATGCTGGCGGTTTCACTGCAATTATAACATTTACCATCTAGTCCTCGAAATTGCGTTGTGGTACATGTTTCTTGTAATACGCAATATTGACCATTTACATGGCGTTTACAATCCTTGCACAACTGATGTAAACCGGCATCAAAACCGATATGAACCTTATCTGGCTCATTACAAGAATAGCAAGTTGCGTTGGTTCCCTGAAATTTTCGATTGCATGTTTGAGCCGTCTGATTTGCACAATCATTAGGGGATATTGGTTGTTCACAAACTGGAAAACAGGACATATAGCCATCATTTGCCCCATATTGTACCCACCACCGTTTTGTTGTTGGTGTATCAGGACAGGCTTCGCAAGAGGTTTTTCTGTTAGGAAGACTCGTATTAGATGTCACACTGTAATATGTAAACCCTTTTAATGTGCCTGATGAATGGTCACATTTTTGACAACTGCTTGTTCTGGTGGGAAAAAAATACTCTCCTTCATTGCACGATGTATTATTACCACAAAGTTGCCAAATAGCCCCACCATTATGTATTGTGTAATTATAATGATTGGTTGAGCAATCCCTGCATTTTCGTTTGTTTTCATTCGAATTGACAAGATACCAAACCCCTTTTTCATTTGTACATGCCTGACACGTTGTATTGGTATCAGCAAAACTAAACCCATTTGTACAATATTTAGAACAATATATTTTTTCGCCATTTCCTTCAACCCGTCGGCTATTTGGACAAGCCAAACACAATTCTTTTCCCGTGCCTGTATCCTTCATAAATGTTTCATCCGGCTTAATCAGAACATTAGCCGGATAATCACATGGAATACATGCCCCGTTTTGGGAACGAAATTCGCCTTCGGCACACGTTTCTTCAACCGTTACACAAACCTGACTTTCCCCTGTTTCTTCGTTATATTCCGAACAAATTTGATTATTGGCACAATCACTGTTATCTTCACAGGCAACGCATTGTTGCAATGTGCTATGGCAAATCGGTGTTGCATCT
>JAZTVX010000046.1:0-15075 GCA_045635565.1 Alphaproteobacteria bacterium | reverse complement strand
ACCTTTTCGCAGTAGAAGTTGCCATCTAAATCTGTCGTGACTTCCCGTTCATAAGTGGTACAGGAACGACAAATTTCTTTGGCTTTCGCTGAATTGTAAATTTGTGTTTTACCGGCATTACATGATACTTTTTGACCGGCAATATTGATAAAATATCCATCTGTTGCTTGTTGTGAACATTTTTTAATACCATTTTCTTCAAATGCAACACGATTACAGGCTTCACAATAACCACTGTAAACACCTTCATTACCGATAACGGATACACTCCCTTCGGAACAACTTTTACACATTTTATCCGTTTGTGTGTGATATGTTGACCCTTCCGAACATTCTTCTTTCGCACAATAAAGGGCTGTTTGTGTTTCAGATAATTGTATTGTCATTAACGAACGAGAACACCCTTGACACATATCACGAGAAACAGTTGTATCAGGGATTTCTTGTGTATCTGCCGAACAGGACGGACATTCATTACGGATATTCATAAAAGTACTTTCTTGTTCACATAAGCCGTAAACACATGTATCACCGACGACACGCCGATTGCCACAACTGCGACACTGTGTGACTTTGTCAGTTGGATTCATCGTATAAATAGCGTTTTTATCGTGACAATTTTGACATACACCATCAACATCTCGTAACAATTGACCATCTCCTGCTGGATAGGGAGATAATGTACCATTATCATAACTGTTACAAACGCCGTTTGTCCCGGGGGTATATTTCATACACTTATTACCAACAGCAAATCGATTCCCACAGGCTTGACATTCTGTGGCCATTTGGTCTGTGGAAATCCCACACATCGTAATGGTATTAGCAGAATCTTGACAAGAGACACAATGACCTGCTGAACCGTGTATGTAACCAGAAGGACAAGTTGTTACTAAACAGGCATACGTACCAGCAACACATTTTCCAAAACCAGATACTGTTCTGTTCGCACATGTTTTACAGATATTGACAGAGGTGTTCGGATACTCATAACCATGTCCCAAATTCCATAGTCCCGTTTTTGAATTGGTATAATCATCACATCTGACACATTCATTGGAATTGTATAAGTATGTATCATTCGGACAATTTAAAACACAGCCAACAACACCATTTGTATGTGTAATAACTTTCCGCCCAATTGACGTAATTCCATTTGTTGTGACTTCAATACCAGCACAATTGTTGACACACGCATTTTTTGCTTCTTGCGTATCTTCAAGACGAACCCACTCTGCTTTTGCACAAGGATAGCATTTTTCATCATATCCTCGAAATTGGTTTTCTTGACTATTATTGCCGTTTTCGTCCTTTTTATTGATACAAACAGCCGGTGCATTCAATAGACATATTGTTTTATTCTTATCCATATATCGACCACATTTTTCACACAAGGCTTTGTCATTTTCAGTCGCATAACTGCCAAATTTGACATCCCTCGCATAACTACAAGAAAAACAACTGGGCGTATTTTCTGTCTGCCCCATAAAAGATCTTTTACAATTTGAGGATGTGGGTCCTTCTTCCTTGCAAATGCGTATAGATTCTTCCTCACTCATACCTGTTGGTTGAGGGCAAATGCGTTTACAGGTTTGACCGACCACTTCTCGTTGACCTGGGCAATTTTCGGTACACATACGTTTATCATTTTCTGAAAAAACATCTTCTAATTTATGGGAACAAGCTAGACAGCTTCCCGAGAACCACGGTTTCCATTGCCCCATCGGGCATAAATCGTATCCACAGTATGATTTATTCGATCGATATACCAACCCACATGCTTGACATTGTGCAATAGCCTGTGCATCATTGACGATTTGATAATCTTCATATTGAGGAAAATCCCCGCATGAAACACATCCTTTACTTTGTGTTTGTAATAATGAATAAGTGCTATGTTTCGATAAAATTACAACCCTGTCCTTGCCGTAATAAGGACAAACACCCCTTATATTGAATATAAGAGAAAAATAAAAATTCTTCGATTATACGCACGGAAAGTACCATAAGCCCGAACATGATATTTACTTAATCATTTTTTGATTTCGAATTATGTTCTTGTGATTTTTTGAAAAATTCATCTAATCGACGAGCGATAATACCGTTAATGCTGGTAGCAGGGTATTGACCGTCCTTATCTGGTTTACCGGCTTTTTTACCGGTTAAAATTTCCATGCCTTCATCAATCGTACGGACAGCATAAATGTGAAATAACCCTTCTTGAACGGCTTGAACAACATCTGTTGATAACATCAAATTATGAACGGTACTTTGTGGAATAATAACGCCTTGTTTCCCTGTTAAGCCTTGCTTTTTACAGACTGTAAAATATCCTTCTATCTTATCATTGACAGCACCAACGGCTTGAACCTGACCTAACTGGTTGACCGAACCCGTAACTGCAATCGATTGATTGAGTGGTATATCCCCAATGGCTGATAATAAACAGTATAATTCCGTGGAAGAAGCAGAATCTCCGTCTAATTCCGAATAAGATTGTTCAAAAACCAAACTGGCATCCAATGATAATGGTGTCCCCTTGGAAAAGCGGGCTGCTAAAAATGATGATAAAATCAATACCCCTTTTGAATGCAATGCACCCCCAAGTTCAACTTCCCGTTCAACGTCAATCAAATCACCATGACCCATGCGTACCTGACATGTAACCCGATTGGGACGACCAAACGAAAATGACCCGTAACTATGTACAACCAATGCGTTTAACTGCCCGACCCGTTGCCCCGATGTTTCAATGGCAATTGTGCCTCGTTCAACCATATCTAAAATTTCTTGTTGCATGGCTCCTGACCGTTTACGCTTGGCTTGCAACGCTTCTTCAATATGGCATGGTTCAACCTTTTTCGACTTGGCTTGTGTAGCAAAAAAAGCCGATTCTCGCATTAAATCATTTACATGTGTCATGAACGTGCTTAAATGATAACAATCACCTGATAAACGGGAGGCGTATTCCAATGTGCGACGAATGGCATTATTAGAAAAGGGTTTTAACTTCTCATGACGAGCAAAATTAACCAAGATTTGAGCATAAATCCGTTCCGTATCATGTGTTCGTTCCATTTTTTCGGCAAAACGGGATTGAATCTTAAATAATTCCCCAAATTCGTCATCTCGTTCCATCAACATGTAATACAAACCGGCTTCCCCGATTAAAATCACTTTCACGGATAATGGAATTACAGCCGGCATTAACGATACAACCCCCGAAATAGAGTTATCATCCGTTCCGGATTCCATTTTAATTTCTTTGGAAAACAATGACCGTTTTAACGCATTCCATACATATTCATTTTCAAACAATTCACGGGCTTCGATGATTAAATAGCCCCCATTGGCTTGATGAAGTGCCCCGGAGCGTATCATGGAAAAATCGGAAATAAGAGAACCTAAATGTTGTTGGCGTTCGATTTTACCAACTAAATTGGAAAGTGTCGGGTGATTCAAGTGGATAACGGGAGCACCCGAATTATTTTTGTGTGATACAAACAAATTCACCGTGTAACGAGCCCATAATTCCGATAATTGTTCCGTAATCAATTCAATGTTGTTTTCATTGGGTTGAACGGCAAAAAAAGCAATGTTATCCAAAATATCTTGTTTAATCGCATCTAAATAAGTAGTGATAACACTTGATTTTGCATATGTTTTGCGAACGGGATTGATAATTGTTTTTAATACTTTTTCAGCCATTTCAGTGTGCAGTTGTTCCAAAATCTGCTGTTGAGAGGCTTCCCAATTGGGCATATCTTTAATTGTGTTTTCCAGCCGTTCCTGTGCGGCATTGAGTTGCCCTAAAATATCTTTGCGTTCTTCTTTAGGGAGTTTGTTAAACGTTTTAGGTGTTAACACTTTTCCGTTCTTAACGGGAGCAACAGCAACGCCGGCTGGCATACGCATAAGCGTGACGTTTTCCGTTTCAACAATATTTTCCAGTTCACTGAAATATTTTTCTTTGGCCTGACGGCATTGTTGGTCAATGTGTGCTAATTGAATACGGTACGTTTCATCATTAAACAATGCCGGCAACATGATTTTAAGTGCCGATACCATTTTTTTGATGTCTTTTACGAATGTTTTACCATTCCCTGCCGGAAAATTAACGGCAATCGGTTGATGGGGTGTTTCAAAATTATGCACGAAACACCAATCGTCAGGTGTTTTTTGTTTAGAGGCATATTCCTTGACTGTTTGAATGGTCAATACCGTTCGACCAACCCCTTTAGGACCTGTACAAAAAATATTATATCCGTTAGCTTTCATCTGAATGCCGAAATTAATGGCTTCCAATGCTGTATCTTGCCCTAAAATGGGACTGTTTTTTTCCAAAGACGCAATGTCATCGTCCGTGAGAAGACTTTTCGTATAGATTTGTTCGGGTGTTAATTCGTATTTGTTCATTTTTTTCTCCGTTTGACACCTTTTATACACTTATTTTTTTCAAAAAAAAAGAGGGTTGCTACAAATAAATAAAAAAAGTCTGGAAGATGCATTTTTTTGTGTCTTTTTTTGAAAAAATATTTTATAGTGTTAAAAGAAAAAATTAACGTCACTTGTAACAAGAAAAGGAAAAATTATGATGAAGTTGACTATTGAACGGGGATTATTATTAAAAGCATTATCACATATTCAAAGTGTTGTCGAAAGACGGCAAACGATACCTGTTTTATCAAATGTTTTGATTGAAACACAAGGGGATGAAGTTTCTTTGCGTGCAACGGACAACGAAATCGAAATCGTGGAAAAACTGCCTGCCGGTGTGGAAACACAAGGTTCGGTGACTATTCCGGCACACAAGTTATACGACATTGTGAAAAAATTGCCCGAAGGGTCACAGTTACAGATGGCTTACGTGGAAGAAACGGGTCAAGTTTCGTTGGTATCCGGTCGGTCTAAATTTGCTTTATCAACATTACCGGCAGATGGTTTCCCATCTATGATGGTAGAAGATACGCCTTTTTCTTTTACTGTTGAAGCAAAAGATATGGTTGATTTGATTGCCAAAACAGGTTTCGCCGTTTCAATGGAAGAAACACGTTACAATTTAAACGGTATTTATATGCACGAAAAAAAAGGGGAAGAATCCAAATTGACAGCCGTTGCAACAGATGGGCATCGTTTGGCTTGTGCCGGTATTCAATTACCCGATGGGGCAGAAGGTATGCCGGGGGTCATTATTCCACGCAAAACCATTAACGAATTATCTAAATTAGCCGCTGAAACGGATGGTGTGGTTCAAGTTTCTTTATCGGCCAATCAGATTCGTTTTTCGTTGGGTGATATCGTGTTATCTTCCCGTTTAATTGATGGAACATATCCGGATTATGAAAAAGTCATTCCGATGAATAATGATAAAAAATTACAGGCCCATGCTGAAACATTATCGGACGTGATTGAACGGGTATCTGTTGTTTCTGAAAAATCACGGGGTATTAAGTTATCATTAAGTAATGGATTGTTGCAGGTTTTTGCCGCTTCCGTTGACGAGGGTTCTGCCGAAGACGAAATGGATGCCGTTTATGATGGCGAACCGGTTGAAATCGGATTTAATTATCGGTATTTATTGGATATTTTAGGTCAGGTTAAAAGTGAAACGGTTCAAATGTATTTACAAGACAGTGCTTCTCCCGTTATTTTGCAGGATGAGGCTGATGATAACGCTTTATACGTTTTGATGCCGATGCGTGTTTAAAAACGGAGTTTGAATGTCGTTTTCCAAAACAGGACTTTTGAATTTGCGTTTGACGAATTTTCGGTCATACGCTTATTTGGATATGAAATTAGACGAATCGTTCGTTCCCGTTGTGTTGACGGGACATAACGGTGCCGGCAAAACAAATGTTTTGGAGGCTGTTTCTTTTTTAACAGCAGGGAAAGGGTTGCGTTCGGCTCGATTAAGTGATGTCGGTCGTCGGTCAAATCCTGAAGCGTTATACAATGCTGAAATCATGCAATTGCCTGAACGGTGGAGTGTGTCGGCTCAAATTCAAAATAAAGATGGACAGTATCAAATCGGCACAGGCACGGTGGACGGTTCGGAACGACGACAAATTCGCATTGATGGAAAAAATACGTCCAAGCAAAGTGATTTAGGACGGATTTTACGTTGTTTATGGTTGACACCGGCACAGGACAGATTGTTTTGTGGTGATCCACAGGCACGTCGTCGGTTTTTGGATAGATTGGTACAGGCTTTTGATGCAACGCATGCCACTCGTTTAACGGAATACAATAATGCTTTCAAACAATGGAGTTGTTTGTTACGAGAAGGGCGTTTTGATGACAGATGGTTAAGTGGATTGGAAATGCAAATGGCAACATATGGTGTTGCTATTGCCGCTTCACGCATTGATGTGATTGACCGTATCGGTCGTTATTTGTCACAACCCATTTCATCGGCATTTCCGACACCGGACGTGGTATTGACAGGTGTTGTTGAACAAAGTTTACTTATCAAAAGTGCATTGCAGGCAGAAGAAGATTTTGCATCATCACTCAAACGCATGCGTAAAATTTATGCAGATGGCGGCAATATTGCCGGACCTCATACGGCGGACTTTAAAGTGATTCATTCTCAAAAAGGAATTGATGCTGCTTTATGTTCCACGGGGGAACAAAAGGCGTTGTTGTTATCAATTATTTTAGCAGAAATGAAAACCCAATTACAGGAACAAGGTGTTTGCCCGTTATTATTGTTGGATGAAGTGACGGCTCATTTGGATTCAAACCGTCGTCATATTTTATTTGATATTTTGTCTGATTTACCAACACAAGTATGGATGACAGGGACAGACAGTGAAAATTTTGTTTATTTAGCTAATAAAGCACAATTTTTTGATGTGCATGAATCCAATTTAAGTTCACAAAATGTAGCATAAGGGAAGAAAAATGACAGAAGAAATGAAAATCGCAGAAACACAGTACAATGCAGATTCGATTAAAGTATTAAAAGGGTTGGATGCCGTTCGCAAACGACCGGGGATGTATATCGGTGATACTGATGACGGTACCGGGTTACACCATATGGTCTATGAAGTGTTAGATAATTCAATTGATGAAGCCTTGGCCGGATATTGTACGCAGGTTGATGTGGTTTTAAATGCCGACGGGTCGGTTTCTGTTGTGGATAACGGTCGGGGTATGCCGACGGACATTCATAAAACAGAAGGTATTTCGGCTGCTGAAGTGATTATGACACAACTGCATGCCGGTGGTAAATTTGATAACAATTCCTATAAAGTATCCGGTGGTTTACATGGGGTGGGTGTTTCTGTTGTCAATGCGTTGTCGGATTGGTTGGAGTTACGAATATGGCGTAATGATAAGGAACATTTTGTCCGTTTTGAAAACGGCAATACGGTTGAACCGTTAAAAGTGGTCAAAGATACCCCCGGTCGACATGGAACAATGGTTACTTTCCATCCGTCTAAAGAAACATTTTCTTCAACGGAATTTAGTTTTGAAACATTGGAACACCGTATTCGGGAATTGGCTTTCTTAAATTCGGGTGTTTGCATTCATTTAACGGATAATCGGTCTAGTGAACCTCGTACGGTTGTTTTGCATTATGAGGGTGGTATTTTGGAATTTGTTAAATACCTAAATCGGTCCAAAAATTCATTACATGAAGCCCCGTTTGATTTAAGTGGGGAAAAAGATGGCATCACGGTTGAAGCCGCTTTTGAATGGACAGACGGTTATCATGAAACATGTCTTTGTTTTACGAACAACATTCCACAACGTGATGGTGGAACACATTTGGCGGGATTACGAGCAGCCTTAACCCGTACAATTAACAATTATGCAATGAGTTCGGGTTTAACGAAAAAAGAAAAGGTTGATTTATCCGGTGAAGACATGCGTGAAGGATTGACTGTTGTTTTATCTGTTAAAGTGCCTGACCCGAAATTTTCATCACAGACAAAAGATAAATTGGTTTCATCGGAAGTCCGTCCGGTTGTGGAAGGGATTGTTGGAGATAAATTAGAGCAATGGTTTGAAGAACATCCTGCCGAAGCCCGTAAAATCATCGGAAAAGTCGTTGAAGCAGCAGCGGCTCGTGAAGCGGCTCGTAAGGCTCGGGAATTAACCCGTCGGAAAGGGGCTTTGGATATGGCCTCCTTACCTGGAAAATTGGCTGATTGCCAAAGTAAAGATCCGGCTGATTCCGAAGTTTTTATCGTTGAAGGGGATTCTGCCGGTGGTTCTGCCAAACAAGGTCGGGATAGGGCTCATCAGGCCATTTTACCATTACGAGGTAAAATTTTGAATGTGGAACGGGCTCGGTTTGACAAAATGTTATCGTCGGCCGAAATCGGCACAATTGTGACGGCATTGGGAACAGGTATCGGGCGAGATGATTTCAATATTGATAAAATCCGTTACCATAAAATCATTATCATGACCGATGCTGATGTTGACGGGGCTCATATTCGTACATTATTATTAACATTCTTCTTCCGTCAAATGCCTGAAGTTATTGAAAAAGGGTATGTTTATATTGCACAACCACCATTGTATCGGGCTAAACGAGGTAATTCGGAAATTTATTTAAAAGATGATAAAGCCATGGAAGAATACCTAATTCAAGTTGGCACAACCGATGCTGTTTTGGTTGGTAAAAACGGGGAACAAATTGCTGGTGCAGACTTGGTTGCTCGAGTGGAGCAGGCTCGTGTTGCCCGTAATTTGATTTTAGGTATGTCAAACAGATTGCCGGCTCGTATTGTTGGTCAAATGGCTGTTCAAGGATTATTTGAACAAGGTGCCGTTTGTGATTCTGATTTTGCCGAACGATTGGATGCGATTGAACCGGAATACGAACGGGGTTGGCGTTGTGAAACATTGGCAGATGGGTCTTTTATTTTGGAAAGAACATTACGAGGCGTTACGGAACGCCATGTCATTGACCAAACATTGTTGTCTTGTGGGGAAGCACGCAAACTCAATGAAATGGCAACAGATTTGAAGGAATTTTATGCACAACCGTCTATTTTGCAAACAAAAGACGGTACGCATGAAATTCACGACCCTGTTTCATTGGCAGAAGCCATTTTTAAAACAGCGAAAAAAGGGATTGCCATCAACCGATACAAAGGATTGGGTGAAATGAATCCGGAACAACTGTGGGAAACAACACTTGATCCGAATGCTCGCCGTTTGTTACAGGTTAAAATCACACATCAAGATGAAGCCGAACAAGTCTTTTCGTGTTTAATGGGTGATGTTGTTGAACCACGTCGTGACTTTATTCAACAAAACGCATTAGATGTTGCAAATTTAGATATTTAATGATATAATGTATCCGACTGTATTTTAAAGGAGGATACATGAGTTGTTTAAATGTGGCTGGTCGGGGTTGTTTAACGACGTTGTTTGTCATGGCCGGTTTGGTCGGGGCAGGTACGGTTATGTCCAGTTTAAAAAGTTGTGGAAAATCGACAGGCAATATTGTGACGGATGTTGTTGAAGTGTCGAAAGATGCGACGGAAGCCGTATCGGATTGGCGTGATTTTGAAGATATTAAAACACCAACAGGTAAATTTAAAATTGACTTTGTTAGTCGTTTTGGTCCGAATAAACGATTTGAATTTGTTGTTCAGGGTCGGGACAAAGACGGTCAGGTCAAGATGAAAATGCGTGAATTGGGTGGAGAAGATACCTCGTTAGGAGGTATGGCTCGGTTTAATATTGTTTTCTGGGAAGCAGCATATCCCGAAAAGCAAGGGCTTGCTTTTCAAATGTGTTTAAATGAATCCAGTGGGGCATTTGTTCGTCCGTATGATGCAACGTTGCCGACATTAGTCATTACGGACGGGGAACGGGTGACCGGTCGTCGTTTGGCAAATGGGAATATAGCGTTTGACATGCAGATACCGGATTTAAGACAGTCGAAAAGCCGTGGTCGCAAAGAAATTTCCTTGCCGGAAAAACGGATAGACATTCCGCAATCAATTATTAACGAACACGATATTCATGGTATTCCGTTGATTGTTCCGAAAAAGGCACAGCAACGGTTATACGATCGTTCCTATACACACGAATAGTAAAAGCATGATAAGTGTTTGTTGACACGATGATACCCCCCCTTTTGTCGGTGTACAAAAGGGGGATTGTTTTGGGTGGTAGAATATAAAAGAAAAACAATATTCATTTGTTCTTTTGAAAAAAAATATAGGTTTTGTTATAAAGAAAAACGCATATATTTTTTCATTTTAAGCAGTTTAAAAACCATTCACAATTATACAAAGTGATGCATAACATGACATACAAAACAGTATGGCAAAGTTATCACAGAAGTATTTTTTTATAAATTATTTTTATATATAATCATTACAAAAAAAACAACGATTCGTTTCTTCTTATAAAAGCGAATCGCTGTCTTAAAACTTGATATCTGAAAGAAACCTTGTATGAATGGGTTTATTTCATATGCCAATATTGATTTGATACTTATTTGATGCAAACTGACTGTGCCGGAATTTCAATAACCAATGGACCTTTCATCCCCGGGTTAATTTGGCAAGCACCTGTTTGTGTCGTTGGTTGAACGGAACCACAACCACATCCTGTTGTCGGTTGAATAGAACCACAACCACAACTTGGAGCCGGTTCAACAACCGGAGCCGGTTCAACGGCTGGTGTTGGTTCAACAGCTGATTCGGCGACAGGGGCTGTTTCTTCTTCAACAATTGTATATGCTTCCGGTTCACCTAAGTAAGAACAACCGGCAATAATAGAACAAGCAACTGTTAACAGAGCAATTTTTTTCATAAAAAGGTCTCCTTTTTCAGATAAGATTTACCAATACGTTTTGCATCATAGCACACTTATTTCATTCTTTCAACTGTTTTTTTCTTTTTCATGGTCAGTCAAATATCGGACAATTCGATTATTGTGATATCGGATTGACGCCCTGCTTTTTCAAAAACAATTTGACACTTGGCAAGATGTGATCAACCATGTATTGAATACCTGTCTTATTGGGATGAACCTTGTCTGCCAACAAATAAGCATGGGCTTGTTCATATTGGTTGCCGGCCGCTTGAAACAATCCCTGCATAAAAAACGGATACAACGGCACCTTATATTTGCGTGCTAATTGCTGATACATTTTTTCAAATTGTTGGGCATAGGCGGGTTCGGTAATTGGTGGAGCCTTCATGCCGGCCAGTAAAACAGCAATATTGTGTGATTGAAATCCCTGTATCAGTTGAGATAAATTTTGTGTTATCTCGGCAATGCTTTTACCCTTCAATACATCATTGATACCCAACTCCAAAATAACACCGTTTGGTTTTTTCGACAATGCTTGCTTTTGCCGACGTAACCCACCGACAGATGTTTCACCACTTTTGGAAAAAGAAATAACCGTTACTTGTCGATATCCTTCTTTTATCAATGCTTCTTGTAATTTTGAGGCAAAAGCATCTTTTTTCGGCAATTGATAAGCAGAACTTAAACTATCCCCGTAAATCATGAGTTGATACGGCTTTTCGGGGCTAAAATCTTTTCCTAAAGCAACTAAATGACAAAACAAAATTCCGATAAACAATAAAAAACGATACCACATTTAAGCCTTCCTTTCACTTAACGGTCTAAATATGCTTTTGTTCGATGAAAAACAAGATGTCAGTTGATGGTTTATTCTTCCACAATTATTTCGGCAAGAGTTGTCAAAGCATCTATATCTTTTTTCTTTTCCGTTTTTAACCACATAGATGTATTTTCGTCAATGTATTGACAAATGGCCTCATCCGTTGTTAATGGTTGTCCATTGGCATTGGTTAAACCGTTATTGCGTAAACGAGTAAATTCTCGTGCAATGGATTTTTGAACAACCGGTGAAAATCCTTGATGAATTTGACGAATAATATTGTCTGATGTTAAATTGTTTTTTCGAACGGTCGCATCCAATGCCAATAAGACATCTTTGTTATCTAAAAGAAATGTCTGCCTGTAATGAAGCATAATATATCCCTTTTTCCGACAAAACGTCGGATAGGCCTGTGTATGCCGATAGACAATGGCAGCAACAGAATACAATGCTTGATTTTGTTGTATTTCTTTAGAATCAGTTGTTTGTGTGGATAATTTATATCGTAAAAACAAAAAACCCGGTATAATCAATAAGGCAACAGCTAACGTTAAAATACAAAAACTCATTCTTTTACGACGTATCTTATCTTGTGTCGCCGTCAAGCGTCCCCGATAATGTTTGCGATGTTTCACCAACATACGAGCCGTTTTTCTTTTCATGTGACGTATGGTTTTGGGCATATTTGCCTCCTTATGGTAAAAATTTCAATCTGATACTTTTAGGGTATTCTTTTTTTTTAAAAGTGGCAAGTCATTTTTATTCTTTCCATAAAAAAAGAAAGGATTTTAAACCCTTTCTTTTTTCTTGTCATGTGAAGACAATTATTTATCTTGTGCCGGACGGTGATGTCCACCTTTTTTATGGTGTGGACGACCTTTTTTACCGTGGCGTGGTCCCTTCTTTTCAAAGCGTTCTTTGTGTTCCTGATGAATTTTTTCTAATGTTGCTTTTTGTTCTTCTGTCAATAATGCTTCGAAATCTTTTTTGTTTTGTTCACGCAAAGCGTCTGCTTTTTCTTTTAAAGCCTTCATTTCTGCTTTGATGGCTTTCATTTGTTCTTTGCTTTTTTGATGCAGTTCATCGGCTTGTTTTTGTTGTTCCTCCGTTAAATTGAGCCGTTTTGCAAATTGAAGTTTTCGTTCTTGCATTTTTTGTTTAAATGCTTCTTTATCTGCCTCCGTGAATTGTTTTTTGGCAACCGGAGCCGATACTTCAACACCTGTGTCGGCAATGACTTCTTTGGTCGGTTCACCTTCTGCCATGGCAAGTGATGATAACATAATCACGCCTAATGTTAATGCTAATATTTTTTTCATGTTATTCTCCTTTCAAAAAAGATAATTTGTCACTTAATATATTGCGAGCCGTAAACAATCGTGACTTAACCGTTCCGACCGATATTTTTAATCGTGTTGCGATTTCTTCATAACTCATTTCTTCAAATTCATAAAAGACAACAACATCACGCATTTTTGCAGGTAATGAATCAACGGCTTTTAAAATGATTTTCTGACGCTTTTTCATATCAATAATCATCTCTTGAGATTTACCCTCGTCAATCGGTTCTGTGACTTCGTCCGTTGATACGTTTTGCATTTGTGTTTTATATGCTTTTGTGCGAAAATAGTCCCGACATAAGTTAGCCGTTAATGTTGTTATCCACGCTTTAAAATTCCCCCTTTCTTGATACTGTTCTTGACTCTCCCATGTTTTTAAATAAACTTCCTGTTCAATATCCTCATTATACGAGCCGGTCATCTTACGAATAATTGCCCGAATCCGTGAACGATTTTCCTGAATGAGTGTTTGCATTAAATAACCTGTTCCCATAATTGTTCATCTAACCAAAATTCATCCGTTGAAACCGTTTCCATATCTGTAAACAATTGTTGATATGACACATCATCATACAAAAAAGAATAAAGACCGTCTAAATGAGATACGCTGTTACCGGATTGATATGGTTTACCTATCAGTAAAATACCCACAACAAAACAACCAATAAATCCAACGGCTGTTTTTAATTGACGACGTTGTTTTTTGCGTTTTAAATAAAGCGGTTTTGCTTCTTTAAGTAATGTGGAAATATCAGTCATTGCTTTTTCTCCTTCCGTTATATAGAAACGAAGCATAGATTTGTTTTGTTCATTTATTTTATCATCTTTTTTTTATGATACACAATCAAAATATCAGGAAACAGCCTTTTGTTTGACAAAACAGATAAAATATGATAAAATGAGCAAACTGATTAAATGATAATGATAGGAGATTGATATGACAAATGCAACACCCGATGAAGCAACGTTAAAAGCCCAAAAAGAAGCCGAGGAAAAAGCCCGTAAAGAAGCTGAGGAAAAAGCCCGTAAAGAGGCAGAGGAAACGGCTCGTGAAGAAGCCGCACTCAAAAAGGAATTGGCTGACATGAAAGCGCTTAATAAAGATGGTAAACCCATCCAACCTAATGTTTGGCAAAAACATGCACCAACATGGTTAGGTGGGTGGCATTCGAAAAAACTGGAAGCCGTTGCCAAAGCGAATGCCATGGCGAATCATTACGAAGCCCCGAATTGGTGGCAACGTCGTATGCCGACATGGTTAGGTGGGTGGTCACAAAAGGATGTTTTGGCGTATCAAGAACATTATCGTCAAAAATACGGTCGTCCCATGCGTCCAAATTTATGGGAACGGATAATGCCGACAGAATTAGGAGGGGCTCCACATCAAGAGGTACAAGCCTATGATCAGTTTATGGATAAGAAGAAATATTTAAGTTTTAAACCTCATAAACCATCTTTATGGGATAGATGGGCACCGACGATACTTGGTGGAATGAGCCGCCAAGATTTAGAAAAAGCCGATGCTTTATTGGCAGAATGGAATCAACGTAATGCTGATAATCAAGAAGTATTCAAAGGTGTAACTGTCGGGGAATTAAAAGGACGTCAATTTACGGAACAACAAATTGAAGAACTCAAAGTTCGTGCACAAGAATTACGGTTAGCACAAATACAAAAGCATGCCACAGGAAACGAATTGGGTATCCACGATGTGACACTTCAAACAACCGTTAATTTAAATGATTTTAATTTGACAAAGGCACAAAGAAAAGCCATTATGGATGCATCAAAAACCGATAGTGGTTTAACCCATCGTTTCAGAGAAAACGGACAAAAAACACCGACAGATGAAACGCCTGTTACACATTCCGATCCATCTAAAACCCGATGATAAAATGATTTCCGGTTATATCCCCCGATAAGATTTGTTTTTCACTTATCGGGGGATTTTGTTACCTACTTTGTTGTTTAAATTACAACACTTTTTCGCAGTAGAAGTTACCATCTAAATCTGTCGTGACTTCCCGTTCATAAGTGGTACAAGAACGACAAATTTCTTTGGCTTTCGCTGAATTGTAAATTTGTGTTTTACCGGCATTACATGATACTTTATTGCCGCTGATG
>JAZTVX010000045.1:0-1154 GCA_045635565.1 Alphaproteobacteria bacterium | reverse complement strand
GCTTAACGACAAATTACTGTACTTTTCTAAACTGATTTCAACAGCGTTAATATCACTACACGGAATACACGCACCACTTTTCGCACGATATTCCCCTGCTACGCATTGGCGAACGGGTTGACACGTATGCTCTGCTGTATTGCAAACATAATTATCCCCATAATCGGCACAATGTTCATTTTTGGTACAAGCAACACATTGTCCGCCTGCTCCATCATCATAGCAATATGGCGTATCATCAAGCCCATAACATCTATTTCGACATGTCATGTTGTTATCACAAACAAACGGTGCACATAATCCTCCACAATCTTCATCGTCTAAACAGGGATCTCCGTTTTCACCTCTTTCCGGATTATTTGTTTCCGAATCCAAAAACGATGTAAAAACAAGCAGATTGTCTGTTTCATTTTCACCACAAATCGACGCATCACCAGTATATTTAACCCATTCTCCCTCACCTTGGGCTACTTGGACAAATTGAATACCTTGAACAACACCATTTAGGTTCATATTGACAACGTTTTTACAAACACGAGAAGAAACGCCTTCGACATATGTTTTAAACGCTACATCGGGGTGTGATGTCATATAAATCGGGTAACCTGTTCCTGTCATATCCGGAAATTCATCGAAATCCGTTCCGTCTTCACTCGGTTCAGGCAAAGGCATATCCTGATATTTATGCCAGATATCATTGGCACGCAGATTGACTTCATAGATAATATCATTTGCCCGATATTTATCCATAGCAAAAGAATACCCATAAATCCCACCGGCAGATAAGACCCCCATCACAGCCAAAACACCCAAGATTTCAACCATACTGCGACCTTGTTGGGCTGCTTCTTTGATTTGTTTGTTTTTAGAAAAACGTTGAATATTTGGTGTACTTTTGTGCAAAAAACAACTCAAAAAAGGCACTCTGCGAATCATAAAACCTCCTCAAAAATAAACATTTATTCTCAATACCTTGTCAACGAAAAACGTGTCAAAAAAAGGTACGTTATTTTTCCCATACTATTATGCGAAATACCTCTTGTCAACTAAAAAATACAATCATCTGATTTCTATATCTTTTTTACCCCATTACAAACACACATCGTCCATCAAAAAAAAGCGTCAAAAAAAAGTACCATTTTTTGTTACGTTTT
>JAZTVX010000044.1:0-75369 GCA_045635565.1 Alphaproteobacteria bacterium | reverse complement strand
AACGGAGGAAAACATGAAAAAATTATTATTGATTTTAACATTATCAATAGCGTTACCCAATATTGCTATGGCTGACTGTGTAGGAGGCGAAGAAAAACCGGGTAAAAATGGTCACGTTTATTGTATCAGTAATCAAACAATGAACTGGTGGAGTGCATTTGCTTGGTGTAAGGCAAACAAACGGCATCTGGCAACATTGGATGAAGCCTGTAATAATCAAAGTTGGTCGGGTGGTTGTACAAATATGAAGATTGGTATAAGTAAGGGAGCATGGACAGCGATAGCGTCAGGGGACAGTTCCGCCTATTTCGTTAATCTTGATAATGGTAATGTGTACGCTCACTCACGCACCGGCTACACCAGCCACCTCGGCCTCGCCCTATGTTATTAACCCAACAGTTATTCACTATTTTAAAAACACCAAATCCATCTAAACAGGTGGATTTTTTTTGTTCAATTATAAAAACAACGCATAAACATCATATATCAATCGTATCAGATATCAAAATATATAACAACACATATTGTTATGTATAAAAAAAATCTCGCAACAATGCGAGATTTTAAAATGGCGCACCCGGCAGGATTCGAACTTACAACCTTTTGATCCGTAGTCAAATGCTCTATCCAATTGAGCTACGGGTGCTCCGTCTATAGAGAACCTTATACATTATTTTTTTTTGTATTGCAAGTGTTTTTTTGTATTTTTTTTATTTTTTTTGTTATCTTTTGTTTTTATTATATTTTTTAAAAGAAATTTATAATCAAACGCAAAATAATCCGCATTTCGTTTAAATCTAGATGATTTAGAAAAATAATGAAAATATTATCTTTGATACAAACCAAGCATTGAGATTTGACAGCAATAATTCAAAAAGCCATATTCCATCAAAATCTTTTGATATACGATAACTATGCTCTTTATTCCTTACCTTGATTTTGATAATGATATTCGCCGTATGAAAATAAATAAAATAAAAAAAACGACAGTTATTAACTGTCGTTTTGTTGGCGACCCCAGCGAGATTCGAACTCGCGTTACCGCCGTGAAAGGGCGATGTCCTAGGCCTCTAGACGATGGGGTCATCGTTTCGATGTATTCTTTTATATTCGTTTTTGTTTTTTTTTGCAAGCATTTTTTGCTCTTTTTTTATTTTTTTTTATATTTTTATGATTTTATTATGTTTTTTTCATATTCTCAAAACATCTTAAAATATAAAAAAATAATATTTTAATGATATTTAATGAATTTAATTGAAAAATAGGAATAACCATTCTGTCATTATGCACTAAAATATTGGCTTTCTCATCCTTTACAAAAAGGATTCGTCATTTATACTACTCAACACCAATTTTTACAAACAAAACGAATCGTTCTCATTGAAGACCAGTGAATATGCAAACAATATAAAATTAAAAAATAAAAGCATCAAATTTTTTCTTCTTTTATTAACATACAAAAAAAAGACTTCTTCAAAAAAAAAACAACAACTATCCCCATCACATAAAAAGGTTAAAATATTGAAATAATTTTATCAATTTAAGAAAAACATCTTACATCTTTAATCAGCGACTGTCATCTCCTCGTCTTAAAAAAACAACAAAAAATGCCCTTGAATTTCAAGGGCATTCTCTGTTACCAAATCAAATTAAATTTTTTCATGGAACGTTCTGGAAATAACATCCAATTGTTGCTCACGAGTTAATTTAATAAAGTTAACGGCATATCCGGAAACACGAATTGTTAATTGTGGGTATTCTTCCGGATGTTCCATAGCATCTTGCAATGTTTCACGATTCAAAACATTAACATTGATGTGCTGTCCATCATTACCACAATAACCGTCTAACAAACTGACTAAGTTACCAATTTGAATATCACGTGTTTTACCCAAAGAATTTGGGATAATTGTGAATGTGTTGGAAATACCGTCTTGTGCATGCTGGAACGGCAATTTAGCAACAGAACACAATGAAGCAATCGCACCATTTGTGTCACGACCATGCAATGGGTTAGCACCTGGAGCAAACGGAACACCTGCTTGACGACCATCTGGTGTTGCTCCCGTCTTTTTACCGTAAACAACATTAGATGTAATTGTCAAAATAGATTGTGTCGGAACGGCATTACGGTAAATCGGCAAGCGACGGATTTTATCCATAAATTGTTTAACAACACGACGAGCAATTGCATCAACACGTTCATCGTTGTTACCATATTTCGGATAATCACCTTCAATTTCAAAGTTCGTTGCTAAACCACGTTCATCACGGACAACTTTGACTTTGGCATGTTTAACTGCTGACAAAGAATCAACAACAATTGAGAAACCGGCGATACCACAACCCAATGTTCTGACAACATCTTTATCGTGTAAAGCCATCATGGATTTTTCATATGAATATTTGTCATGCATATAGTGAATGATATTCAAAGCGTTGACGTATGTTTCTGCCAACCAATCCATCATTTTATCAAATTTACGTTCTAATTCTTCGCTTTCAAGATATTCAGATGTAATCGGGGCAAATTCCGGACCGACTTGAGCACCTGATTTTTCATCTTTACCACCGTTAATAGCATACAACAAAGCTTTAGCCAAGTTTGCACGAGCACCGAAGAATTGCATTTGTTTACCGATACGCATTGGAGAAACACAGCAAGCAATACCATAATCATCTCCAAAGAAACCACGCATTAAATCATCGTTTTCATATTGGATAGATGACGTATCAATAGAAACCTTTGCACAGAATTTTTTAAATGCTTCTGGCAAGTGATTTGACCACAAAACAGTCAAGTTCGGTTCCGGAGCCGGTCCTAAATTGTATAGTGTATGCAAAATACGGAATGAGTTTTTCGTAACTAATGTACGACCATCAATACCCATACCACCAATTGATTCCGTGACCCAAACCGGATCGCCAGAGAATAATTCATTATATTCCGGTGTACGCAAGAAACGAACCATACGCAATTTGATGACTAAATCATCCATCATTTCTTGAGCTTGTTCTTCTGTAATAACGCCGTTTTCAATATCACGTTGGATGTAGATATCCAAGAATGTTGAAATACGACCAATTGACATAGCAGCACCGTTTTGATCTTTAATGGCAGCCAAATAACCGAAATATGTCCATTGAATGGCTTCTTTGGCATTTTCAGCCGGTTTAGAGATATCCAAACCATAAGCAGCAGCCATTTTTTTCATATCTTTCAAAGCACGGATTTGTTCAGCCAATTCTTCCCGTTCACGAATGACATCTTCCGTCATACTGCTTAAATCAGAAAGTGTTTTTTGGCTTTCTTTGTCTTGAATCAAACGGTCAATACCATATAAAGCAATACGACGATAATCACCGATAATACGACCACGACCGTAAGCATCAGGTAAACCTGTTACAATACCACTTTTACGGCAGGCACGAATATCCGGTGTATAAGCATCAAAAACACCGTCATTGTGTGTTTTACGATATGTTGTAAAGACTTCCGTTACTTTTGGATCAAGTGCCAAATCATATGCTTGACAAGAACCTTCAACCATTCGGTAACCGCCGTACGGCATTAAAGCACGTTTCAATGGTTTATCCGTTTGCAAACCAACAATGATTTCTTCATCTTTGTTGATATAACCAGCCCCGTGTGATGTGATAGAAGAAACCACGCTTGTATCAGCATCTAATAAGCCATTGTTTTCACGTTCTTTTTTCATCAATTCCGCAACCGTTTTCCACATATTTGTCGTACGCGTTGTCGGACCAGCTAAAAATGAATCATCGCCTTCATACGGCGTATAGTTATGGTTGATAAAATCACGTACGTTGATTTCATCTTGCCATTTATTCGGTTTAAAGCCTTCCCAGGCCTTGACTTCTAAATTATCCATATTATTTTCCTTTTCTGTTAAGAATCATCTCGCTCAAAACAATCGTTACAAAGTAACGTTATTTCTGCCAGAGATTATTTCGCACGTAATTGTATCACGAAGCATTTTTTTTCGCAACAAAAATTTCAAAAAAAGGCAAACGTTTTTTATCTGAAAAACAGATGGCTCATCCTGTTTAATTCTTGCTCTTGAATTGAGCAGAATACAACATATAATACGCTCCTTGTAACTCAATCAATTCATCATGTGAACCTTGTTCCACAATGCGACCTTCATTGACAACAACAATCTGATCAGCATTTTGAATGGTCGACAGACGGTGTGCAATCACAAAAACCGTTCTGTCTTTCATTAAATTATCAATAGCCTGTTGCACAATGGCTTCCGATTTATTATCCAAAGCAGATGTTGCCTCATCCAAAATAACAATTGGTGAGTTTTTCAAGAAAGCACGGGCAATAGCCACTCGCTGTTTTTGTCCACCCGACAGTAACACACCCCGTTCACCGATTTCCGTATCCAACCCCATCGGCAACGATGTGACAAATTCGTCCAAGCAAGCTGATTGTAATGCCTGTTCAACTTCTTCGGCTGTCGCATTCGGACGACCCAACATAATATTATCCCGTATCGTTCCACTAAACAAGAAATTATCCTGAAACACGACAGCAATATTATCCCGTAACGATGTCAATTTCATATCAGCAACGCTAACATCATCAATCATAATCTGTCCACTTGTCAATTCATAAAAGCGAGGCAACAGGTTAACCAACGTTGTTTTTCCACCACCGGAATTACCGACAAAGGCAATTTTTTGTCCTTTACGAATCGTCAAGTTAATATCTTTCAATACCAACCGTTCTGATGTATAACCGAAATGAACATTTTGATATTCAATTTTATCGGTTAAAATAGGACAATCTTGAGCATCTTTCTTTTCATTTACCGTTGATGGCATTTCCAAAAATTCAAAAACACGTTCAATCGCCAAAAACGACATTTGAACGGAAGCAAAATTCTTTCCGATATTTTTAATCGGTGTATATAACATTAACAAAGCCGTCATAAATGATACAAAATCACCTGGAGTAATATCACTGGAACGAATCAAATAACTACCCAACCAAATCGTACCGGCAATACCAACAGCAATGATGATATGCATCATCGGAGATAACCAAGCCGTTTTTTGCGTATATTTTATCTGTAACCTGAAAATCTGACGTAATACCTCGGAAAATTTATCACTTTGTTTCTTTTCCAAATTGTATGAAGCAATTGTTTTTAATCCGGAAAACGTTTCATTTAAAGCCGTTAAAGCCGCCCCACCGGCCAATACAGTCGAATTCATCACTTCTTTAATTTTGCGACGTATCGTCGTCAACGGCCACAAAGATGTCCCTAACACAATAATGGCCCAAATAGCCAACTCCCACGACGTATAAATTAACACAAACAACAGCGAAATCGACGAAAACAATCGGGTGGTAAAAACTTTTAAATTTGTCAACAATCCCGAACACGCCAAATTCGGATCCGTATCACATCGAAACACAATAAAACCTGACGAATTTTTATCAACAAAAGCCGGTTCACACCGAACCAATTTCGCATATATTTTTTGCTTCACAGCATTGGTAATTCGGCCTCCGACCCAGGCATTTAAATATGAAGATGTATATTCCAATGCACTTTGAAAAATGGTAAAAAAGATAATAAACATCGGTATCATATAAAGAGGCATCGGCATACCAAAAAAAGTCGCATCACCTTTATCCATGATAACTGTATCCATAAACGGTTTCAAAGACAACGCAACAATAGCATCCAAAGAACCGATGGGAATTGTAATTAACGTCGAAACCAAAGCCCGCCCCCAAAACGGACGAACAAACGGCCACATGCGAGAATAATTTAAAACGAAATTATTTTTTTTTAATTTTTGAAACATAAAAATACCTTTTGTTGTAATAATGCCGTATATTAGGCTCATTTACACAGAATGTCAATCAAAATATAAAAACGGACACAACCCATTATATTTTATACAATTTAATATCAATTCATCAAATACAGCAAAGACAATTCACGCAACGTTGACGGTGAATACAAACAATATTTCAATTCGTCAGGTGCGAAATCCAAAACATTGTTTTGAGCATAATATTGTATTTTTTGCGTGACTGACCTAACCACCCTATCGTCAAATTCCGGTTGAGGGCCATTCACGGACAACATATATATATGCAGATTCAGATATATCGGATTTTTTAACAATACCATGATACCATCCGACATCGAACATGTTTGAATTTCGATGAAAGCGTGTTCTGCTTTGATTAAAATATCCGGTTTTTTGTATTCTTCGGGGATAATAAACAATCGACACTTTTGAGCCAGTTTACCAACACTTTCTCTGGATGAAAAAACAGATACCGGAATCGACAAAATTAAACCAACCGTTATCGGCAAAATCCAGTAAAAGAGAGAATTGGCATACAAGTACACGATGATGGACACACCAACACCGATAACCAAATGTCCCCAATGACGTTGACATGCCACACGCCATGATGTTCCTGTTGCATCTCTGTTTTGAGCAGACCAGCCGGTATCAATACCCAAGAAGATATCGAACACTATTTTACTTTGAAAAAGCATCATAATCGGAGCAATTAAAGCACTAAATACAAATTCCACCAACATGGTCATCAACAAACCGAAAAAACCACCATATTCTTTCAACGGACGATGTTGTATAATTACTATCAGACCACCTAAAATTTTAGGAACAAACAACATTGCCATTGATAATCCAAATAATGCCAATGTACCGATTAAGTCAAATTCCGGCCACATCGGAAACAAGGTTTTTGTTTCCGAGAAATATTGAGGTGGAAAAAATTCACGCCACAACGCAATACCCAATCCCAAAAACAAAAACAAAAACCACAACGGAGATGACAGATACGACATAATACCCGTTGTAAAATGTAAACGGGATACCGGATGAAGCCATTTAGAAAACAAAATACGTAAATGTTGTAAATTACCTTGGCACCATCGTCTGTCACGAATCACAAAATCCAACATGGTTGGTGGACATTCTTCATAACTACCCTTTAATTCCGGCAACATCCACGCCAACCAACCACTTCTGCGAATAAGAGCCGCCTCGACAAAATCATGACTTAAAATATGACCGCCGAACGGAGCCTGCCCCGGAAATACCGGCAATCCGCAACAGGCCATGAAGGCTTGTGTGCGAATAATAGCATTATGCCCCCAATAATTGCTGTCCCACACCTGCCAATAAGCCAAACCGGCACTGACAATCGGCCCGTAAACCCGTCCGGCAAACTGTTGCACACGTGAAAAAAACGTTTTTTGATTGATAATCATGGGAGGTGCCTGTATTATACCCGTTGTGGTATTAACTTCCATCAATTGAGCCATTTGAACCATGACTTCACCTGTCATCAAACTATCTGCATCCAAGACAATCATATGTTCATAAAGACTTCCCCATCGCACACAAAAATCTTCAATATTTCCACTTTTACGAGCCGTATTTTTCGGACGATGACGATAGTACAAATGAACGTTTTGAGGGAACAAATCTTTCGTTTGTTGCCAGAGAATTTCTTCTTGAATCCATACATCCGGTTTCGTCGTATCACTTAATACAAAAAAATCAAAAGCAGTTGCCTGCCCTGTTTTTTCCAAATCACGAGCCATGGCCAACAAATTTGCATAAACCGTTTGAGGATTTTCATTATAGACAGGCATTAAAACGGCTGTTTTGGTTGTCAAACGCGTATCAGGTGCCACTCTTTTAATGGCAGGCATGGGGCGTTTGCATAACATATCCCAAAATCCGAACAAACTCGACCAAAAAAAGAGGGAAATCCACGAAAATGTCAAACAAAATAGGATAATCATACCGATTTTAATCGGCACTACAACATCCGTCGGCATAAATGTTGCCCATTTTAACGTTGCAAAAACAACACTTAACAAAACAATACCGAATAATTTAATACGTCGCCAAACAATTTGCCGTTTACTAATGTTAGACAGAATAGTACATTCTTTTTGCATGGCTTACCCTCATTGTTTTTTTGCAACCGTTTTCCCAACAAATTTCACACCTTTAACGAATGTTTTTTTCAATTTCCAAAAGGGGTGAAATATTTTAATGCTTTGACGAAACATATCGGCTTGAACCAAATCCGGTACAATCGGATACAATTGTTCCCGAAAAGCATTCGACAGACAGCGTTCATCTTCGACAGAAATATCATCAAACAAATTAACGGTTAAATATAATTTTTTCATCAGAAAAATCATTTTAAAATAGGCCTGTTTTTGAATGGCAGATAATTTTATGTCCGGCAAGACGGTATCAATGTATGTTTGAATATGTTTATCCAACAAAAAACAAACGTCATCAGGATGCAAATTGCTTTTTTCAGATTTTAATTTTTCAGTTATCACATGTGTCAAATGGCTGTCTTGATAACCCCATCCCCTTAAGTAGGCTTCAACCCAATCTTCAATGGTATAAAATTTAATGTTACCCATGTTACCCCTATGGTAAATATTGATATGACCAAACTTCCGTCAATATACGATTTTTATCTTTTTCCCTTTTTGATTTAATAAAAGCCCTCAATTCAGCTGTTTTACCATTCGGTTCAAAATCAAAAAATAAGCGATATCCACCTGTCAATGAATTAAATTGAACGACAGGATGATGAATCTGACCATTATCAACAGATACATCAGCAGTCAATTCATCAACTGATTTAAATCCATCAAATGCCGTCCCTTGATAGTCAATGACGTATTTTATCATAGCATCATTTTCACTACCGGCAACACCCCCTGCCCCGACATGTGTTGATACAACTTTGGCATTGGGAAATGTTTCGGGTTCCTCTTTAATCCAATTCATACGATATTTAAATGTGTACATTTTGCCTTTTTCAATCGGTTTATCCGGCCACCAAAAAGCAACAACATTATCATGTATTTCTTTTTCAGAGGGAATTTCAACCAAATGAACACGTCCTTTGTCAAAACCGTCCAATGGCTCAATCCAAACGCTTGGCCGTTCTTCATAAAAGGCTTCCAAATCCTGATAATGATGTGCATTTCGATCACGTTGCATTAAACCGAATCCTTTCGGTTTATTATCATGAAATGAACTCATACGCAATTGACGAGCGTTATCCAACGGACGCCACAGCCATTCATCATTACCGTTATGTACTAACAACCCATCACTATCATGAACTTCCGGCCGGTAATCAAAAAATCTGTTTTTTGTATTTTCGCCAAACAAATACATGCTGGTTAACGGGGCTATACCCACTTTTTGAATATCGTCACGGGGAAATAACGTTGCCGTTACATCGATTTTGGTATTTTTTCCGGGCTGAATAAAAAACTGATATGCTCCCACGATTCGAGGACTATCCAATAACGCATAAATCACCATATTTCGTTGACGAAATGCCGGTCGTTTAACCCAAAATTCTTTAAATATCGGAAACTCTTCACCGGTTGACATGCCCGTATCAACAGCCAAGCCCCGTGCCGATAAACCGTATTTTTGATCTTTACCCAAAGCCCGAAAATAACTGGCCCCCAAAAAGGCTATCAACTCATCATAATAATCTGGCTTATTAAGTGGATAATGCAACCGAAAACCGGCATAATCAATATCCCCCTGAATATTCATCATCGGTTTATCTTTTAAGGTAAATGCTTTGGGTGTATAAGGAATATAATATTCTTTGCCAGCAATCAACTGATTAACCCGTACAGAATTTTGATAAATGGAGCCCATGTGAAAAAACTGCATTTCAAACGGGATATTTTGATGATACCAAGGGCCTTCTTCGCGTTTGTATCGAATAGAACGAAAATCATCATAATTCATTTCCGACAACTCAGACGGCAAATCAGGTTTTTTAGTTTCAAAAGGAGAAAAAGACATTTTTTGCGCTAATGAAACGACATTTTGATAATCAAAAACATCAGCATGTGCTGTTTTTACAACCATGAGTGTCGTTAACAACAATGACAAAATATATTTTATTTTTTGTAACATCATTATGCATTCCCTTTCTTTGTTTTACAGCATAAAAACTTTCCATTTAAATTGCAAGCATAAAATGTTTGACAATATATCGTTTTGATGATAAAATGTAGGTTATATATGTATTATGTTGGAGGACAAGCAAATGGTTGAAGCAACTCAAAACACGGAAAAAACACAATCAAAAGAAAATGATTTAGTTACATTGCGTTCCAATTATTTGGCAATTGCTGAGATGGTTGCATCAGGCAATGTATCTGAACCACGTTTAAAGGAATTAAGTCAACAGATTGCATCTGTTCCATTATCGGAAAACATTAAACAGGCAGAAGCCGCAAAGTTTCCGGAACACATTCAACAAGTCATTCATCAAACGTTACAAGGCACGAATGGCACAATCGGCTCAACAAAAGACTCTGGCGTAAATCAAGTCATGATAGCACAATCAGTTGCTGAAACGAAACAGGCAGTCATTGCTGAAACACAAAGACAACAAACCATTGAACCTCTCTCACAGGAAGAAGAAAAACTGGTTGATAATTTCCTAGACGAAACAGATTCACGCAAAAGAACAGAAATGTTACGCACCCTGCCGGCACCAGTTTTATTAAAAGTGCAACGTGGTATTTTCAAACGTTCCGAACGAGCAACACAACGATTGTTAGAAACCGATTATCCTTCCGAACAGGCAGAGAAAGAAGCTTGCCAACAATACAAGAAAAAATCTGCACATCGTCGCAAATGTATGATTTCTTTATCAGACGAAAGTTGGAGAAGATTACAACAAAATCCCGATGATGAAGAAACACGTAAAACGGATGCACAACTTTTTCAACAGTGGAATAATAATAATAAGCGGCAACTCGACAAAATGCCCAAAGGTGGTAGTGAAAGTGAAAAAACTGTTCGAGGTGAAATCGCATTAGACTGTATGGTTGCATGTGCACATGCAAAAAAACGGGATGAGAAAGGATCCCATAAGGACGCATATACTGTGGCACAACAAAATTTAACGCAGGTATATACAGAAATGCCTCCCGAAGAAGCCCTTCAATGTTTTGTTTCAGGGAAGCAATATATGGCAGACTGTTCACCTGCATTTTGGAATGCTTGTCGTAAGAACCCTGCTCTTTATGATGCCGTAGCAAAGGAAATGTCAGGTGCACCATTACTAGCTCCAATAACAAAAAATATAATGCCTATGTTTTTCGATGAAAATTCACATACTCCACCAGAACAACAAACATCTTTACCAACAAAAAAAGAGTCAAACGAACAAACGCCTCCTACCAAAGAACCTTGTAGCACAAAGTTTCCATCACCTCCAACATTGACAGATACAAGAGCAGAATCAACACCCACACCGACATGTTGTGCAACGTTGAGTCGTGTTGGTTCAAAAGTACCGGAAGAAAAAACCGATAAAAACTTGAATGATAAAAACTTAAATGACCATTTATCCACCACACGATAGTTCAAGATATCTTATCAAATCTTTTTATCCTTGTCATCTGTTGGTAAAATATCGGATTTCAATATAAGTGACGTATGAAAACAGTGATTAACCTTTATTTGTCCATTTACCGTGTTTGGCTACGATTACCCGAAAAAATACGCTTTGTTTTGGTCGGAGGCTATAACACGGTTTTTTCATATCTCTTATATGCCCTCTTTTTATTTTTATCAGGAAATGAATTACCTCAAACAGCCTTGTTTTTGAGTTTTATATTGTCATCTTTCAACAGTTATTTAACACAAAAATTCTACGTCTTTAACACGAGAGGCAATTACGTCAAGGAATTTATCGGTTGCTTAGCCGTTTGGGAACTTTCCTACCTTTTTAATATGGCTTTGCTATGGTTGATAACAACTTTCCTCATCAATAATCCTTATACGGCACAAATCATTTGTTTGATTATAGTTGCTATTTTGAACTATATTTTTCTCAAACGACTGGCTTTTAAAAAGACAATTTCCGAGTAGTCACATAATGAATCAGGCGTTCACGTGCCATCGGCAATTGTTTCATACCGGCATGAATCGTAAAAAAGTGAGTCGTTATGATAAATGCACTCAATATGTCTGCCTGTGTAACCGATGCTTTCTTATCCCACATAAAACGGGGTAATTCCAATAATTTATCATGATATGGCAATCCTTTTTCACGACTAACGGCTCTCCCTGTTCTAGGCGACACATATGCTAAATCTAATCGATTTCCACCACCGGCACAACTTGTTAAATCAAGTCCAAATCCAATAGATTGAAGTAACTTTATTTCCCACGCAACATAGTGAACAATGATTCGATTGCTGTCCAATGAATCTAATAAACTCATCGTATCCCGATATAAATCATCCATGGGCTGGCGTTCGGGCAACAAGCAATGCAATAACTCACAAACCGTTTGTATCAATGCCAATCGAATTTTATCATCTAAATAATCAATAACAACCGATGTCGCATTATCAACATAAAACGTCCCACTTTGTTCTTCTAATCGGGCTTGCCAACGCACATCCAACAATGACGCAATATCTGCTGTTTTTTTTGCCTTAACAACACCGACATAACGCCCCTTATCAGATGTGAATACCGATAACATAAAAGCCCTCTCTCCCAAAGGATGAATATGTAATAAAAGGGCTTTTTCCGTTTTAAACATCGGCATTGGATACAATTCTTTCTTTAAACGTTATAATCCAATCCCCACTCGGCAAAACGGGCCGGATCATCTGCCCAATTTTCCTTAACACGAACCGTCAAAAACAAATGTACAGGTTGTTCAAATAATTTTGTTAATTCTCGTCGAGCTGATTCACCGATTTTACGAATCATAGAACCACCTTTACCGACAACAATCGGTTTAATCCCTGCCCGTTCAACAAAAATGGTTTGTTCAATACGAATACCGTTTTCTTTTTCTTCCCAATTGGTTGTCGTAACAGCAACAGTATAAGGTAATTCCTGCTGTAACAACAAAAACATCTTTTCCCGTGTAATTTCGGCAGCAAATAACCGATTCGGCAAATCAGATAATTGATCATCTGGAAACATCCAAGGCGATATCGGAGCCATTTCTTTCAAATACTGTTTTAATTCATCTGTTTTTTCACCCGTTTGTGCCGAAATCAAAAATGTTTCGGTAAAGATACCCCGTTGACTTAATGTTGCAATCAACGGCAACAATTTGTCTTTCGAAATTAAATCAATTTTATTGATAACCAAGACTGCTTTTTGTTTATTCTTTTGAAGTGACGTGATAATGGCATCCGTATTTTTATCCATCCCTTTTTGTGCATCGACAACTAATAAACGTATATCTGTTTCATCTGATTCCGTCCAAGCAGAGGCAACCATGGCTCTATCGAATCGACGAGAGGCTTTAAAAATCCCAGGAGTATCAACCAAAACCAATTGAACATCATCTTCGATAAAAATACCCCTGATACGGGAACGGGTTGTTTGTACCTTCGGAGATACAATCGATACTTTTGCTCCGATTAAACGATTAACCAATGTTGATTTACCGGCATTGGGTGCCCCTAAAATAGCGACAAATCCAAACCGTTGTTTTTGTGTGTCCGTTACAAATTCCGTCATAGATATTTCCTTTATTTTTGATTATGTGAAAAAGGCAATTGTTTTAGCAATTCATCGGCTGCTTTTTGCTCGGCTTCTTTTTTAGATGAACCGATTGCCCGTACCATGAAAGAATCGGCAACACGAACTTCCATTTCAAATTGAGGAGCATGATCCGGTCCTCTACAGGCAATCAAATGATATTCAGGTAAACAATGTTTATTTTTTTGAGCCCATTCCTGTAAAGCCGATTTTGAATCTTTGATTTTATCTTGTGGTTGCAACAAAAGAGGCAACCAATATCTTTGTACAAAGGCTTTAGCAGATGCCATCCCTTTATCCAAATACAAAGCAGCAATAAATGCTTCCACTACATCAGCCAAAATTGAATTATTATCTCTTAATGAATCATCTTGCGTAATCAATCGTTCGGGCAAACCGATTTCCCGAGCAATATTTGCCAATGTTTGTTCACACACAAGCCGTGTAAAACGCATAGCCCATGTTCCTTCTTTTTCAGACGGAAAATGTTTGTATAACAATTCAGCAATAATTAAACCCAAAACTCTGTCCCCTAAAAATTCCAACCGTTCATAAGAGGCTTTTTTATTGTGATGTGCCAAAGTAAATGCTTTTTTATACAAAGGAGATATCTGACTTAAATTTGTCGGCAGAAACGTATCATTCATACAAACCTCATTTAATCTTATCCATCAGGCGTTCCCACCGAATAAATTGATTCCATTTCCATAATTGCCAAAAATAACCACTCCCGTTATTCGAATAAAATATAAAACGTGCTTTACCTTCCAAATTAACCAATGGAACAGCACCGAAAAAACGGCTATCTAACGAATTATCACGATTATCACCCATCGCAAAAAAATAACCGTTCGGAATGGTTACTTTATCCGTATTATCTGCTTTTAATTCATCGTTAATTTCATAAATTGCATGTTGGACGCCATTCGGTAGTGTTTCAATATATTTGTGATACGTCATTTCCTGACCTTTTTCATTTACCATTTTTTCCATACCGATAAGTTCCCGTTCAACCAATTTATCATTGATATACAATCTGCCTTCTTTTATTTGAACAGTATCCCCCGGCAATGCAATAACCCGTTTAATGTAATCAATCGACGTCGGCAACTGGGGCTGTATTTCCGGAGTCATACGAAAAACAACCACATCGCCTTGTTGCGGCATTGTATCAAAAATACGTCCTTTTGGAATAATCGGTAATGAAAAAGGAAATGAATGTCGTGAATATCCATAATCATATTTCGTAATAAACAAATAATCACCAATCAACAACGTCGGTATCATAGAACCAGACGGAATGTTATACGGTTCAAACCAAAATGCTCTTATCCCCATAGCCAATACAAATGCCCAAAATAAACCGGAAGCATTATGCCAAAAACCTTTCTTTTTTTCTTTTTTCATTGAAATTATTCCTTCAATATGTTATCATGCACGAAATTTGAACACACTTTAACACAGAAAGAACAATTTGTCCATGTTAAAATTTAAAATTGAAGCAACTCACCAAAAAGCCCGTTGTGGAATACTCCATACAGCACACGGCACAGTTCAGACACCGGCATTCATGCCGGTCGGCACGGTTGGCACGGTCAAAGCCATGACACCAGAATCCGTCAAAGCAACAGGGGCCGAGATTATCTTGGGAAATACGTATCATCTCATGTTACGACCAACGGCCGAACGGGTCGCATCTTTTGGCGGTTTACATCGTTTTATGAACTGGAACGGACCGATTTTAACCGATTCGGGTGGTTTTCAAGTTATGAGTTTATCTGCTTTACGCAAAATTACGGAAGAAGGGGTAACCTTCCATTCTCATATTGATGGGGCCAAACACTTTTTATCCCCCGAACGGTCAATGGAAATTCAATATTTACTTGATTCCAACATCACAATGGCATTTGATGAATGTGTCAAATATCCGGCTGAATACAAAGTTGTTCAAAAATCCATGGAACGATCTATGCGTTGGGAAAAACGGTCTAAAGAAGCCTTTATCGACCGAGATGGTTATGGATTATTCGGAATCGTTCAAGGGGGTATGTTTGAAGATTTACGCAAACAATCTATTCAAGCATTAACCGATATCGGTTTTGACGGATATGCTATTGGTGGTTTAGCCGTTGGTGAAGGACAAGAAATTATGTTTCAGGTATTAGACTATACGGCCTGCAACTTACCGAACGACAAACCCCGTTATTTAATGGGAGTCGGTCGCCCCTCGGATATTGTCGGTGCTGTTCATCGAGGTGTTGATATGTTTGACTGCGTAATGCCGTCACGTTCCGGTCGCACAGGACAAGCCTTTACATCGCATGGTGTTTTAAATATGCGAAACGCTTGTCATATTGATAGCCACGAACCGATTGATGCTGAATGCACATGTCCTGCTTGTCAAAATTACACCCGTGGATATATTCATCATTTATTCCGTGCCGGTGAAATTTTGGGTAGTATATTATTGACAACACATAACATTCATTTTTATGAAAATCTGATGAAGCAAATCAGAACAGCTATTTCTGAAAATCGCTACACAGCCTTTCATGATGAATTTATGGAAAAATATAAAAACGACCGAAAAATGTAAAATGGCTATATCACATCGCATTATTAAACCCAAAAAACGTATTAAAAATTCATCGGATAATTATAGTCCTGATGAAACGGCACATGACAAAGGTGATGATTTTCATGATGCACAAGGGTTTCGCAAAAGAACGTTTGAAGGCCCCGAGCGTTTAACAAAAGAAATCCGCTTCATTGCCAAAGCCGTCCTCGGAGCGAGAGGGTTTGCCGGTGTAGATATTATTGAATCATGGATTGATATTGTCGGAGAGCACATTGCCAAAGGCATTCGCCCCGAAAAATTAACGTTTGAAAAAGACACACGTACGAACGGAACACTACATGTCAAAAGTGCCGGTGGGGCTTTTGCCGTTTTATTTGAACACCAAAAACCGATTATTATTGAAAAAATCAATACATTTTTTGGTTATCCGGCTGTTTCAAAAATTCATATCATGCAGGGAAAATTGCATTTTCCGACACCGGAACCCACTATCTCTCAACGCAAGCCATTACCAAAAGAATTAAAATCACTTAAAGAAAAAACGGATTGTATTGAAGATGAAACGTTGAGAAAAGAAACATATCAAATCGGATTAGCATTATTGAAAAAAGAAAAAAAACAGTAAGTTACTTTACTACAATTAAAAAATAATTTTTTTTCAAAAAAATAAGCAAAAACACTTTTAATTTTAAAAAAAATGTGTTATATGATTACTCGCAAGCGAGCGGGCGTGGTGGAATGGTAGACACGACGGTCTTAGAAGCCGTTGCCAAAAGCGTGGGAGTTCGAGTCTCTTCGCCCGCACCATTTTTTAGATATAAAAAGGATTTTTAAGTTATGACAAAAAATAAGTTAGCTCATTCTTTTACGGTTGTTATTCCCGCAAAAGAATTTACGGACAAACAAACTGCTAAGTTAGAAGAAATTCGCAAAGAAGCCAAGATTCAAGGTTTTCGTCCGGGTCAAGCCCCGTTAAATATCATTCGCTCCAAATACGCAAATGCCGTTAAAGGTGAAGTTTTAGATGAATTGATTCAAACATATACAGAAAAAACATTTGAAGAAAACAAAATCCGTCCAGCATTAAGACCGAAAGTTGAAATCAAAACATTTGAAGACGGTAAAGACATTGAATACACAATTGACGTTGAATCATTACCGGAAATCCAACCGGTTGATTTTAAAACATTATCCATTGAAAAAATCGTTAGTGAAGCAACGGATAAAGAAATCGATGCCGCTTTGGAAAAATTAGCAAACGCTCGTAAAACAACGGAAATCATCAATGAAGACCGTGAAACAAAAACAGGGGACGTTATTGTTATTGATTTCGTCGGTTCTATCGACGGTGAAGAATTTAAAGGTGGTACAGGCAAAGATTACTACCTTGATTTAGGTTCCAACACATTCATCCCGGGATTTGAAGACCAATTAACCGGTCATAAAATCGGTGAAAAAGTTGATGTTAACGTCACATTCCCTGAAAATTACCATGCCAAAGATTTAGCTGGTAAAAAAGCCTTATTCAAAGTTGATATCAAAGAATTACGCAAATACAAAACACCAGAAATGAACGATGAATTGGCTAAAACATTCGGTTCTGATTCATTGGATGCGTTAAAAGACATGATTAAAACGGAATTGAACAAAGAATATGCCAATATCGCACGTATGCACACAAAACGAGCATTGTTAGATGCTTTGGCAGAAGCACATTCTTTTGATGTTCCTCAAGGCATGGTTGATATGGAATTTGATGCCATTTGGAAGCAATTTGAAGAAGCCAAGAAAAATAATCAACTCGATGAAGATGAAAAATCCAAATCTGAAGAGGATTTAAAGGCAGAATATCGTCAAATTGCCGAACGTCGTGTTCGCTTAGGTTTATTGTTGGCAGAAGTTGCCAATGAAAACAAAATCACGTTATCTAAAGAAGATTTGACAAATGCCGTTATGGCAGAAGCCCGTCGTTATCCGGGACAAGAAAAAGTCGTCTTTGAATACTATCAAAAAAATCCTCAAGCATTGGATGCTTTGAAAGCCCCGATGTTTGAAGAAAAAGTTGTCGATCATATTTTAAGCGTTGTTCAAACAGTCGAAAAGAAAATGACTGCCGAAGAATTATATGCTTATAATCCTGACGAAGCAAAAAAAACAAAAACAAAATAATGAAAGAGGGATAACCTCCCTCTTTTAACATTTCAAAAAACAGGAGTTAAAATGCGTGAATGGATAGCCCCGTCTTTAAATACATTGGTACCGACTGTCGTTGAACAAACCGGCAGAGGTGAGCGTGCCTTTGATATTTATTCCCGTTTGTTAAAAGAACGAATCATCTTTTTAACAGGTCAGGTTAATGACGAGGTTGCCAGTTTAATTTGTGCTCAACTGCTGTTTTTAGAAGCAGAAAACGCCAAAAAAGAAATATCTTTTTATATCAACTCACCGGGGGGTGTTGTCACATCCGGCTTAGCCATCTTGGATACGATGAATTACATCAAGTGTCCGGTTTCAACGGTCGTGATGGGACAAGCCGCCTCGATGGGTAGTTTGTTACTATGTTGTGGTGCAAAGGGCCGGCGTTTTGCTTTACCAAATGCCCGTGTTATGATACACCAACCGTCGGGCGGATTTCAGGGTCAAGCCACAGACATTGAAATTCATGCCAAAGAAATTTTATCAATCAAGGCTCGATTAAATCAAATTTATGTTGAACAAACCGGACAGGATTTACCGACAATTGAACGAGCTATGGAACGTGATAATTTTATGACAGCCGAAGAAGCCAAAAAATTCGGTTTGATTGATGAAGTCATTACTTCTCGTCCGTTATAAACATTCATTCAACGCTGATGATACAAGCAAGGGAAACAAATGATAAAAGATGATACAAACACAACAAATACTAATTTAAGATGTTCATTTTGTAACAAAAGTCAAAATGAAGTTCGCAGTTTGATTTCCGGCAAACCAATTAAAGGACCATCGGGTAAAAGTCAAATGGTTTTTATTTGTGATGAATGTATCGATTTATGCAAAGGCATGATAAAAGGTGATGGAACAAAAACAACCGGTTCAAAAAATACGTTTGCCGAACAGGTTGAACAAACACCGGAACAAGTAATTGAAACAGAATTATCACTTCAAAATTTAAAAAAGCCTCAAGAATTACATAAAATTCTAGATGAATATGTTATCGGGCAAAATCAAGCCAAAAAGATTTTATCGGTATCAGTTTATAACCATTACAAACGATTACTTTCCGGCAATGGAACAAATGATGTTGAAATTGAAAAATCAAATGTTTTGTTATTGGGACCAACCGGCAGTGGAAAAACGTTGTTAGCAAAGACATTAGCCAAAACACTGGATGTTCCGTTTGCCATTGCCGATGCCACGACGTTGACTGAAGCAGGTTATGTTGGGGAAGATGTCGAAAATGTTGTTTTAAAACTGCTTCAAAATGCCAATTACGATGTAAAACGGGCT
Organism: Alphaproteobacteria bacterium; assembly: GCA_045635565.1. GTDB lineage: Bacteria > Pseudomonadota > Alphaproteobacteria > CAAHEQ01 > UBA3637 > RGIG4140. The sequence continues at coordinate 55,676 of JAZTVX010000044.1, read as the reverse complement.
GAAAAAGGGATTATTTATATCGATGAAATTGATAAAATTTCACGCAAATCAGATGGTCCATCCATTACCAGAGATGTATCGGGAGAAGGTGTTCAACAAGCCCTGTTAAAATTGATTGAAGGAACAGTTGCCTCATTACCACCACAAGGTGGACGCAAACATCCCAATCAGGAATATATTAAAGTCAATACACAAAATATTTTGTTTATTTGTGGCGGAGCTTTTGCAGGATTAGAAAAAGTCATTGAACGACGGGAAGCCGAATATTCCATTGGTTTTGGTTCAAACACATCTTCGGGAGAAGAAAGGAACATTACTGAATTATTGGAAAAACTGGAACCAACAGATTTATTGAAATATGGTTTAATACCGGAATTTATCGGTCGATTACCGGTCATTGTCAGTTTGGAAGAATTGGATAAAGAGGCTCTTGTTCGTATTTTAAAAGAACCCAAGAATGCACTTGTTAAGCAATATCAAGCATTGTGTAAAATGGATAACGTTCAATTAACCTTGACTGACGAAGCCTGTCAAGCCATTGCCCAAAAAGCCATCGAACGAAAAACAGGTGCTCGAGGTTTACGTTCTATCATGGAAAATGTCTTAATGGATTTGATGTATCAATTACCGAATATGGATAATTTAAAAGAAGTTATTATCGATAGAGAAACCATTACAGACAAAAAAGAACCGACTTTTATCTATAACGAAAAATAAAAAAGGTCGCTGATTTTTTCGGGTTGAATATTTTTTAGGTATAAATAAAAAAAATGTTGTGTTTCCTCTTTACTTTTGTAAAATAAACACATACATATATATCATTATTTGAAATTTTAAAATTAAGAGGAAAATGTATGAGCGATTTTGAAGTTATTGACGGCGTTTATCCGGTTTTACCATTACGTGACATTATTGTTTTTCCCCATGTAGTCGTTCCTTTATTTGTCGGGAGGGATAAGTCAGTTGCCGCATTGGAAAATGCCATGTCCAATAACAAACAAATTTTGCTGACAGCACAATCCGATGCATTGATTGATACACCTTACACAGGTGATTTATATAAAACAGGGACAATTGCCAATATTTTGCAATTGTTAAAATTGCCGGACGGAACCGTTAAAATTTTGGTTGAAGGGATTGCTCGTGCAAAAGTTATCGAATGGGTACAAAACAATTCTTTTTTCGAAGCACACATTGAAATTTTAAAAGATGAAAAAGGCGATGAAGCCGAAACGGAAGCCTTAATGCGTTCCGTACGGGATCAATTTGAAAATTACGTTCGATTAAACAAACGTATCGGACCGGAAGTACTGGTTGCCGTCAGTCAAATCAGCAGTCCCGAAAAATTTACAGATGTCATTGCCACACATTTGTTGCTCAAATTAGACGAAAAGCAAAAATTACTGGAAACATCATCCATACAGCAACGATTGGAAAAACTTTACACATCTATGGAAAAAGAAATCGGCGTCTTACAAGTTGAACGTAAAATTCGCAAACGTGTTAAACGCCAGATGGAGAAAAGTCAACGAGAATATTATTTAAATGAGCAAATGAAAGCCATTCAAAAAGAATTGGGCGACACAGAAGATGGCGGTGAAATCAAAACACTTGAATCAAAAATCAAAAAAGCCGGCATGCCCAAAGATGTCAAAGAAAAGGCTTTAAGTGAACTACGCAAATTACAAATGATGGGACATATGTCTGCTGAATCAGGTGTTATTCGCAACTATTTGGATTGGTTGACTAATATTCCATGGAGAAAAAAATCTATTTTACAAACGGACTTGATAAAGGCTAAACAGATTTTAGACGAAGACCATTATGGTTTAGAAAAAGTCAAAGAACGTATCTTGGAATTTTTAGCCGTACAAAAACGAACAAATTGTTTAAAAGGTTCTATTTTGTGTTTAGTCGGACCTCCGGGGGTGGGTAAAACATCTCTTGGTCAATCAATCGCTCGTGCAACCGGTCGTCAGTTTGTAAGAGCCTCATTGGGTGGAATGCATGATGAATCTGAAATCCGTGGACATAGACGGACATATATCGGTTCCATGCCTGGTAAAATTATTCAAGGCATGAAAAAAGCAAAAGCGGTTAATCCCTTGTTTTTACTTGATGAAATCGATAAACTGGGAAATGATTATCGGGGTGATCCGTCATCGGCATTGTTGGAAGTATTAGATCCGGAACAAAATACAACCTTCAATGATAATTATTTGGAAGTTGATTATGATTTATCAAATGTTATGTTTATTACGACGGCAAATACATTAAAAATGCCTCGTCCATTGCTTGACAGAATGGAAATCATTCAATTATCGGGTTACACGGAAGACGAAAAAGTTCAAATTGCCAAACAACACTTAATCGGCAAACAATTTAAGATGACAGGTTTAAAATCGGATGAATTGACAATCACTGACGAAACATTGATTTGCCTTATTCGAAATTACACCCGTGAAGCCGGTGTTCGTAATTTAGAACGTGAAATTGCTAACATTGCTCGAAAAGCACTCAAAGAAATACAACTGGAAAATATTACATCCATTACGGTCACACCGGAGAATCTGAAAAAATATGCCGGTGTTCCTAAACACTCCTTTGGTGTTGCCGAAAAAGAAGATCAAATCGGTACGACAACAGGTTTGGCTTGGACAGAAGTTGGGGGCGAGATTTTATCGATTGAAGCCGTCACAATGTCAGGAAAGGGTGCAATACAATTAACCGGTCAATTAGGTGACGTCATGAAAGAATCTGTTGAAGCAGCACGTTCATTTATCCGTGCCAATGCAACACGATTTGGCATATCGGATAAGGTATTTGAAAAAAATGATGTTCATGTTCATGTACCGGAAGGTGCAACACCCAAAGACGGACCATCTGCCGGTATTGCCATGATGACATCATTGGTTTCTGCTTACACCGGTATTCCTGTTCGCAAAGATATTGCTATGACAGGTGAAATAACGTTACGAGGGCATGTATTACCGATTGGTGGTTTAAAGGAAAAATTATTGGCTGCATTACGAGCCGGTATCAAAACTGTTCTAATTCCGGAAGAAAATAAAAAAGATTTGGAAGAAATTCCGGATAATGTTAAAAATGATTTAGAAATCATTCCTGTGACCAAAGCAGAAGAAGTGCTCAAAATGGCTTTAACAAAGCCATTAAAACCACTCAAAAAAGATACTGATACAAAAGAGTAACAAACAATCATTTTTGTAACAACATGTTGCCCTCTGTACACATAGAGGGCATTTTCATGATGGCTAAAAAAAAGCAGAAAGATAAATTCTTTCTGCTTTTTCAGAACTGAAGAAACCATAGGTTCAACAACAAATCCCTTTTTCAAAAGATTATACTGTTTTTACACGCCCATCTTTTACCAAAGACGGATCAGCATCTTCCTGTTCAACATATCTTTCACCATATGGTGACATGACAAAAAAGTCATCATCACTTCTGGATTTTCTTTCTGCTTCATTTGCTCTTTCATATTCTTGTTGTTGTTCAACAACACTTCGAAGCAAATGATAAAATGATCCGTTCAACATATTTGATGCAACAACATCAACCATATCAGTATTGCTTGTATCTAAACCAAATTCTTGAAACAATTCTTGTGCATCTTGCCTTTCAAAAACGGAACGTAATGCAACATATATCGTTTCATATGCCTTTTTGGCTTCCGGATAAGCGTCATCACTTTTTGCATAATCGGCAAACGTCGCATCCGGGTGTGTCCGTAAATATGTTAATGCACGACCCAATACTTCATCTTCCGTGACATATCCATTACTTAAAACAACCTGTGCCAACAATTGCATTTGTTGTGGACCGGCTTCTCCTAAAGCATGATATTCTCGCATATTATCAAGTAAAACACTGCCCATTCCGCTTTCTAACTGAATAGAGGTATCGGCAACCATATCAGGTGTATAATCTTGTTCAGCAGCCATTGCATAATCTATAACACCACCGGCAAGAGCCCCCAACACCGTACCACCGGCGACTTTAGCCACAGCCCCTACTTTACGAGTCGGTTGCACCAATGTTTTACGTCCGACGTCGGAAGTTCCCCTGTTAGTTAACACGTTTTTTTTCCAAGATGTTGCTTTGTGCATCAAATCATCTGATAAAGACGTTACATTACGCAGTTGACCGGTACGGGGTTCTACATGTTGTTCTAAATATACCTGTAATTCCCGCAAGTGCATTTCCTGTTCAAATGTAATATGTTCGGAAACAGCACCCAATCGGTTATAACGATGTGTTTCCAAATGATGGGACAATCCCTGACGGGTTTGATGAGGCATTGCATCTGCTAAATGCATGCCGGATAACCGTGACGAATGAATGCCTTTGTCTGCTTCATTAAACACTCTGTCAAAATGTAAATGATGTGTAGAACCATCCCATGACAAATGTTGTTTGCAATAAAATTCTAAACGAGAAGAACGTTCAAACAAGTCACTCAAATACAGATCATCATTTTGACGCATTTCCCACATAAATGCCGACAATTTCTTTTGATATGCTGCCCGTTGCTCCTTTGTCAAATCTGTTGTAACAACCAATTCTTTGGGAAAGTTAGGAAATTCATCCTGTAAGGCTTGTGTATAAGTCCGCAACTCACGATTAAAAAAATCATCACTAAACGATGATTTGACCGTTCCATCGTTATTGATATATGATGCAAAATAAACTAATTCCTGCCCTTGTTTTGTATTAACATCAATAATGTTTTCAGATACAGCTCGTTGAATATTTGCCTTAATTCTCAATCGTTCTGTCGGCGTAGCATTCGTATCCCAGCCAAATTCCAAATCATTTAATCCTGTCTGTTTGAGAAAAGCACGAATACCCTCATCAAATTCAGCAGGTGTACCCCTAATTTTAGATATCAAACCTTCACGAACACTTGATGACCCCATGGGAATTAAAAAACCCAACACACCACCTAACACTGTGCCAATCGGCAGATTTCCCTGTTGCGTTTCTGTTTGAACATGTGTAGCAATGACCGGAGTTGCACTCAAATAATCATTATATTGCGTATTCGCATTCGGGGGGCGTTTTTTATCTGTTGTCATGGCTCAACTCCTTTATCTTATACCTTCTTATCCTTTTATGATATAAGCGAAATAATTTTTTGTCAATGTTATTTTAAAATTTAACTCAATAAAGACTATTTCCATGCAAAAGGCAAGAAGAAAAACCTCTTCTTGCCTTTGGTATTAACATCAAAATCTATACTATTTTTGTATGATTATCTCTTAACAAAGAGGGAGTGATATCTTCCTGTTCAACATATCTTTCACCATACGGTGACACGATAAAAAAACCTTCATCACTTCCGGATTTGCTTTCTGTTTCATTTGCCCTTTCATATGCTTCGTGTTGGTTAACAATATTTTTAAGCATGTTGTAAAAAGCGGCATCTAACATCTTCGAAGCAACATCTTCCGCCAATTTAGCCTTTGTCCATGTTTTACCAGAAAAATCAATTCCATATTCCTGAAAAAAAGTATCAGCATCACTCTGTGACATAATTCTTTGCAGTGACGTTGTCATTTTCGTTAAAGCCTCTGCCATTTCTTTCGGAGCCTGACCACTTTTCACATAATCTGAAAATGTCTTATCAGGATTATCCTCCATCCAAGTTAACACTTGTCCCAACACCTCATCTTCCGAGACATAGTTACCCAGAACTTGCTGTCCTAATTTCCGCATCGCCTCCGGACCGGCATTTGGAGAACAATATTCCCTCATACCATCAAGCATTTTGCTTTCAAATCCAATATTTAACCCATCTATCTGTGTTGCTGAAATCATGTCCGGTGTAAAATTCTGATTCGGCGATAAGGCATAATCCACACCCCCACCAATAACTGCACCAAAAAACCCACCTACAGCAACTTTACCATAAGAACCAGCTTTAGGGGTTTGCCGAGGTAAATTCTGACGTCCTGCTTTAGTAGAAGGTTTAAACTTGGGAGATTTCATTCCTGTCATACGATTTATACGATCAGAAAAAGAAGTTGTTCTAATAATATCGCCATTTGAATCGACCGATTGAGTCAAATACGCATCTAATTCATTGAGTGCCTCCAATTCAACCGGCTTTCCGGGAAATCTATCCTCATCTATACCAGATACACTGTGAATATCTCGCACTAATGCACGTCTCCCAGCAATTCCATCTGTTGTGTTTAACTTAATAAGGTTTTGTGGGCGAGAAGGCCTACCAAATTCATCATCCAATCCATTAAACAATGCATCAAAATCATAATTTTGTGCTGTACCCCTTTCTATATGATTTTTGCAATACATATTTAATTCACGCATGTCTTTTAAAAAGTCTTCAGTCAACACACTTCTATTTCCAACAGTGTGGCAATCAACACAAAAATCCTGAATACCATCGGATAATGTTTGTCGCTGCTGGGGATTTAATGGAATTCTTTTTACCACTAAATGATCCGGAAAATCTTTTCCGTAAACAGCCTTTAAGTGTTGTGTTTGAAATTGCATTTCATAGTCAAAACGATAATTGCAAAATTCATCCATCCGAACTTGACCTGTTTCATCAATAAATGACAAGAAACGCTTACATTCGTTACAATAAGGGTCTTTCCGATAATTTGCCATCGCATTTGGATCTTCTAACTCTGCTTCTATCTTATTGAACTCTGATAGCATTGCTTTTTTGACTCTCAATCGTTCTTCGGGAGTAGCTTGATCTTCCAAACGAAAACCCAAGTCATCTAAACCGGTCTCTTTTAAATAAGCCCGAATAGCATTATTAAACGCATCATCACTTTCCCGAATAGCAGCACGCAAACCACTGCGAACACCCGAAGATGTCAAAGGCAAAAAAGAACCCAATAAACCACCAACAATCGTACCAATAGGCATGCGTCCATCATTGGCTTGCGTTTCCAATTCAGAAGTTAATCCAATTAATTGATTTTCTATCAATTCATTAAACAGTGCATTCGGATTTTCGGGGGAGGGTACTGTATTCATCACTAGACTCCTTTATCTGATATCTTCTTATCTTTTTATAATATGCGAAAACAAAAATTTTGTCAATGTTATTTTAAAATATTTTCAAATACAAAAAACTTGATTTTTGTTTCAAAAAAGTGTATGAGAACCATACTTTATTAAACATGTTAATCAAGGAGTAAAATTAATGTCTTATTATTCACCGGCAGAAATTGCCGATATTTTTGGTGATGTTTCTGAAAAAAAAGCCAAAACACCATTCATTAAATTCATGTTGCTCGCCATTATGGGGGGTGTTTTTATTGCTTTGGGTGGCTTGCTCACCGTTATTGTCGCCGGTGGCATGCCAACAACTGCCCTTGAAAATATCGGTCTTGTCAAATTTGTCGCCGGTGCATTATTTCCTGTCGGTCTTATCATGGTTTCTGTTGCCGGTGCTGATTTATTTACCAGTGATTGTGCCGGTATGACATTATCAACAATGCAGAAAAAAACGCCCGTTTCAGCACTTATCAAAGTATGGATTTTAGCCTATTTTTTTAACTTTATCGGTGCCCAATTTGTCAGTTATTTCTTGGCCTATAAAACAGGCGTGGTCACAGCAACACCATTTGCTGATTATTTAAGTGCATTAGCGTATGGGAAATTAAAATATGACTGGGGAACCGTCTTTTTGAAAGGTATTGGTGCCAATATGTTGGTTTGCTTGGGTACATGGATGGGTTTTGCTGCCAAAGATATTATCGGTAAGGCTATCGGCATCTGGATTCCTGTTATGATTTTCGTGACAATCGGATATGAACACTCCATTGCCAACATGTTTTTCATTCCTACGGCTATTTATAACGGAGCAGACATTACGTGGTTGCAATTTATTTGTCAAAACCTGATTCCGGCAACGCTGGGCAATATTGTTGGCGGTGCCGTTTTCGTCGGATTGATTTACGGGTATATATACCCCAAAAAATAAATTCGTTTTTTAACAAAAAAGCGTCTGTTATCAACAGACGCTTTTTCAAAATATCAGCGTAAACAAAACAGAATACTAACTATAAAATCCTTCACACACTTTGCATCCTCACAAAGCAATCCACATTAGCGTTTATCGTGTGACGGTATCATAATCAAAGGAACAGTCATTTCATCAGTTGTTAAACCGGCATGAGCCCCTTTGCACACGGGAAAATCTCTACTATTTGGTATATGTTGTATCAATCCTTTATCTGTCATAGCAATAATTAAATAATCACCAATCATGTCATCAATCAAATCATGTTTCAAACCTATGCCGAACAAATGACTTGCCAACACCTGTTCACGACTTATTAACAAAAAATCTTGCGATAAATAGTGTTGAAATTCCCGCTCAAAAATATCTTTTTTATCCGACTTTACAAAACATGAAACACATCTGTCTTCCAGACTAATCGGTTTTGATAAACAATCAACCATTTGACCACAATCATTGAGTAGAATATATTCCCGAATATCAATATGGCCATGGTCTGCAATCACAATCATTAGTGTATCTTCCATTTGAGAAGCAAATTTTTTCAATCGTTTATTGATAACACTGACTTTTTGACGAACAACCTCATTATATGGACCATGTCTGTGCGACGTGTGATCCGGATCAATCCAATACGCATACACAAATTGACGACCGCTTCGTTGCGTAATATCATACAAACGAGTTGTCATTTGTCGCAAACTTTTAATACCGTTATGAGCAACTTTATCCGGATAAATAACATGCCCCTGTACATCACCACATTGCTTCGATATTCTATCCCATAATGGCTCATAGGGCATTTGTTTAAATGCCGATTCAAATGACGAAACTTTTTCACCCGTATAAAAATCTGTTCCTAAAAACAATTCAATACATTGTTGATATTGTTCAAACCAACATGCCCAACCCAACCAACCATGTTCATAAGGTGTTTTTGTACTCAATACAGTTGTTGTGGCGGCCGTCGTTGTCGGAGGAAAAACAGAAGATATTGACTCGCAATAATGTTGACGTAAAAAAGAATCACTTGGCAAATGACGATTTAAAACATTAACCCCTAATCCATCACTTAAAAATAAAATAACGTTTTTATAGCCTTTTGCCAACTCTTTATCCAAAGCAGGCTGTGTTTTATGTGGTGTATCTATCCCGTAATGATGTGCCAATGAAGCCGATACAGATAGAATGCTGTTATCATATTGTGGTAATTTTATCGGATTTTGTAATATAGTCATATGGTTACCCTCTGTTCAATTAAATAAGCATCAAATGAATTGACAAATCAAATCTGTCACCTCTTCTGCTGTTTTATCAGAAACATCAATGCGAATTAAATTATCATGTTTGATAGTTGCCATTTTATGTGTTTCCAAAAATGATTTCAAAATATCTTTATCCGTCAACTTAAACCGTTCTGCCCGTTGAACATCTGTAACCCGATGGCATAATACATCTTCCCGACAACATAGTTCAACCGGAATAAAAACAGCATCAATGTCTTTTGCAAATGATACCAATTCATCAAAAGCAGCATAATCCATCGCATCATCAAGCAAAACATTCGTAAAAACATAGGAATGACTTTCTTGTTTTTTATAATGTTTTTTAACAACATCCAAAAACAACGTGCGAATTTGATATGTTGCTAAACAAATATCCGGCAGGCTATGATTATCAATATCAACAAACGGCATAATCACATTATTAAAATGATGATTGTCCAAAACAACGGCCTGTGTCCGTTCGGCAATTTTTTGTGATATAGTGTATTTTCCCGAAGCAGGAGCCCCGAAAATAAGCATAACAAATTTTTTTGTATCGTTACTCTTTTTCATGAGAAAACCCTTTCAATTTAAAACTATTCATATCGTGCTGTATCACTTGTTGGGACAAATGATGTTTAATTTGCATCAATTCTTGCATAACTTGTTGATTATCATGATATAAAACACCAACACCACCTTTTTCCTGCCAGTCAGAAACATTACGAATCATGTCATCAATCAAAATTTGACATATATCTTTTCTATTTTGCAACAAAAGTGATTTCACGTCATCAATAACGACAACTTTCGGCAAATGTCCATCTTCTGATAAAAAATGATGTGCCCACTTCAATTTCAAAAAAGATACAGCCCGAAACCGACGAGGCTGTTGTGTTGGCGGAACAAATTTTGATAATAAAACAACATCATCAAATTCCGAACGGCACAATTGATACAAATCCAATGCACCTGATTTCATCGGCATAGTCTGCCAAAACGTATCGTCATAGTCACAAACGGAAAACAATCGTTTCTGCATCAACCGTTCTTCATCAGTTAATTCACAAAAAGGTTTATTTTTAAACACACGGCAATCGTATTGAATGTATCGATATGCTTGACGGTTAAAGTCAGCCAATACATCATCCATATCTAAATAACAAATTGTTTTCATTGTAACTCCACACACAAAAGTGTACAAAAAACACTCCTTCAAGTCAAGACTATTCATAAAAAAGAGTGCCTTTTCAGGCACCCTTTCACAAAGAACCAATCTCGCTTCAAAATTAACGAGAGTAGAATTCGATAACCAAATTCGGTTCCATTTGCGTTGCATACGGCACATCAGCCAATTGCGGAACACGAATGAATTTACCTGTACAGGCTTTTGCATCAAATTCCATATATTCAGGAACTTCACGTTCTGTAGAAGCCAAAGATTCAATGACGATAGCCATGTCTTTTGCTTTGTTTGTGATAGAAATTTCATCACCGGCTTTAACTAAATAAGACGGAATATTAACCCGTTTACCGTTAACCAAAACATGTCCGTGATTAACAAATTGACGAGCCGCAAATACGGATGGAACAATTTTCATTCTATAAACAATTGAATCTAAACGTGTTTCCAAAATACCGATTAAGTTTTCAGAACTGTCACCTTTACGACGAACGGCTTCAGCATAGTATTTACGCAATTGTTTTTCAGAAACGTTACCATAAACACCTTTTAATTTTTGTTTGGCATGCAATTGGATACCGTAGTCAGTCGGTTTTTTACGATTTGCACCGTGTTGACCCGGACCATAATTTCTTTTTTCAACCGGACTTTTTGCTTTGCCCCACAAGTTGACCCCTAAACGACGGTCAATTTTAAATTTTGAACTTAATCTTTTAGACATATTATTTTCCTTTCTTGTTGTTGTCTCCGATAGTCTTTGATACAGACATCAAAGCGTGACAATAACCTTTTGTTATCATCCACATTCTCAGAGAATAGAGTTCCTGTATATCAAAATTTGATAAAAATGTCAAGTGCTTTACACGTCTTTATCAACATTTTTTATATTTTAAAACAAATGTTTTATCTGATAACGGTACATTGTTTGATTCTCGTATTTTTTGAATGGCTTTGTTTTGAACAAATTTATCCAATTGATTGTCTTGTAAAAAAAGGTTCATTTTATTAGGATAAAGAACATAATAAGCACTAATTGCCCAAGCCAACGCCATATGAACATAATACCCGTTATGTTTCACTGTTTCAAATAATTTCAAACAGATATCAATATCTGATTGTTTGGTATAATACATCAACATCATGACAATACCAAAACGAACGATGTATTCTAAATCGGATGTTAAACAATCTTGCAAAAAAGGAAACAATTCCTCTTTTTCAATTTCAGACAAACAAAATGTAGCACAAAAACTATCACACAATGACCAATTATCGACCTTTTTTAAATGATTTTTAATATACGGTATTTTTTCAGTAATCGTCAACGAAGCATACCCGATTACAAAACCGGACATCATTTTTTCTTCAAACGTTTTATCCGTTAATCGATTTAAAAAAGATATCCCCTCATTTAAAACACCTTGTCGGGCAATTTGACGTAAAATCGGTAATCTGACACCCACCAATGGTGTTTCGGCCGGTAACAAACGAGCCGAAAATAACCGATATTTTTCATCAGATAATGTTGTCAACAACCGAGCAATATCATCTAATACATACTGAACACATTTTTTAGGCATACTGTGGTTGATTTTGTCTGTATGAACGCAACGAAGCCGCTGTTCGCAAGCAGGCACTTTGTACACGCACAGGATGATTCATCGGATTTTGTTTTGTATAAACAATAAAATTCATTTTACCCAAACCCAAACACGATTCATGCTCGATACGGCTCTCTTTATAACCCAGTTTTCTAACATTGTAGTGACGCATGGTATCAAGCGCGTAAAAATCAACTTCAATATTGATAGAACGAACTTCCGGTTGCTTCATTAACATATGTTCAACCAATTCAATCATGGCACATTGTGCATCATACCGTCGTTTATCAACTGTTTGTGCAATAAAATAATTCCCCTGTCCATCCGAAGTAGCCGTCACAATTCCCAAACATGTTTTGTCAGAATCATAAGCAAAATATGTTATCCGTTCGCCCGTTTGACGCATTTTATTATTCGCAAATAACCAGGCAATTGCCATTAAAGGCGTTTCAAGTTTAGTCCCTGGTGCGTCAATCGGAAAATGAATAGCATTTTTATCATTCAATGTTTTTGTAATAAAATCAGCCCGACGGGATAAATTTGTTATAACACCGTCTTTATCCATAATATCCGTTGATAACAAAATCCCTCGTTTTGTATCCATTAAATTATCTTGAAATTGAATCATAACACACTCTCCTTTTTCACATCAAAAAACACCCACCGAAAACAATATTCCTCGGAAGTTACTAAAAAAAACAATAAAAGATAAAACTAAAATAATCATTCAATATAAAGGCTATTTGGATAAAAGGTTAAAACGATAAACAAATTAAAAGTTGCTAAATCGATAACCCAAAAAGCCTTTAAAGTAATAATAAAAATATGTATAAGATACAGAAAAATACCGACTCAATTGAGCAGGTTTAAAAAACATTGAAATCTGTATCCATTCATTTAACATGCTATTAGGATAGCATGCCCTAAATAACAAGTCAAGCACAAATCTTATTTTTTTTCATTTTGCCAACGTTGCCACATTTTCAACAAAGAACTATTTACAACCCGACCGGCATTATAATTTTCCAATGTTTTATGATAATAGTAAAAACCGTCCGCCATATCATTATCTTCAAAAACATATCGATTATGATTCAAAACAGAAACAGCCCCATCATTTTGCATATTACATTCCATGAAAATATTTTGCACACCTCTCATGAAAAATTCCCGTTCAGTTAGCCGTAATACCTCGCTACCATACCCTTTTCCGGTACATCGTTCATCTATCATTAAATTAACAGTTGCATCACACCCCCGACACGACCACTCAATCAATCCAACTAATTCCGAACAATAATACAAACCATAAAAAACAGACAATCTCCCTTGGTGAACTTGTGTTTTTCCACCTAAAAACGATTTTGTTTTTTCTACATCGGAACATGATGAAGATAAACCGATTAAATATTTATTCGCCAAATAACGATTACGTTCAAACAGATTAAAAACCAATTCGCTTGTTTTGTCATTCACGGATAATCGATTAAGCATCACATCCGTATCAACTACTATTTTATTCGGTAATGTTTTAGACAAACACGACAAAAACGAATCGCCAGCCGTAGCCCGCATATCAAATGGCAACCGATATAACGGCAAAACACTTTCACCACACGCCGGTGTAAAAACATGAACAGGTTCAGTCCGTGTCATTTTACCTGATAACAGTTTAGAAACATTCATCTGAAAGGCCTTATTAACATCATTAAGCAAAGATTTATCAGACAAGACCATATGCAAAGCATATTCTTTTAAATGTGTTTCATCACGAACAGGAATAGCGGTTACAAAACCACTCGGTTGTTCTCCTTGAAAAACAAAAAAAGCACAACAACCGATTTGCTTATATCGCAATTGTATTTCCATAATATGCGATAAATAATCAATGGAATGCATTTCCCGACCACGACCAAATACATCAAACATATCTGCATCAGGACAAATATCATATAACTTTTTCAAATAATACGCTTGTTTAATCGTTGTATCAAGAGGTTCAAATAAAATGGGCATTTTTGAATCAGACATTTTTTTCCTTTCTTGACGCATTTTATCACATTTTTAGTTTTTGTCAATTATTTTTTAACACTTCTTACACATCAAAAAAAAGGGGTTGTTTTTTCATTTCGTTAATGATAAGATAATGCTGAACAGGAACGAAGAAAGGTACAAATGAAAAAATTTATACGTGTTCGTGGGGCTCGGGAACATAATCTTAAAAACATCGATGTCGATATTCCCCGTGAAAAGTTAGTCGTTATTACAGGAGTATCCGGTTCGGGCAAGTCATCTTTGGCCTTTGATACTATTTTTGCCGAAGGACAGCGACGTTATGTCGAAAGTCTTTCTGTCTATGCCCGACAATTTTTGGATTTAATGAAAAAACCGAACGTTGATTTAATTGAAGGTTTATCACCTGCCATATCTATCGAACAAAAAACAACATCAAACAACCCCCGTTCAACTGTTGGAACTATAACGGAATTATATGATTATATGCGTGTCTTATGGGCTCGCATCGGTATCCCGTATTCACCGGTTACCAACAAGCCCATTCGTGCGTTATCCGTGGCACAAATGGTTGATAAAGTCATGTCTTATCCGGAAGGAACGAAACTGATTATCATGGCTCCCATTATTCGTGCCGAAATGCATAAACCGGATACAAATATTCCGGAGTACCATGAACTGTTTGATTCTTGGATACAAAAAGGATACAGTCGTGTTAAACTGAATAACAAATATGTCGAATTGGATAGTATCAAACGGATTGATAAACGCAGAAAAAATAGCGTTTCCCTTGTCATTGACCGCGTCATTATTCGTCCAAACATTCAGGCTCGCATTGCCGAATCAATTGAAAAGTCACTTAATTTAGCGGATGGCCTTGTTTTGCTGGAAAATCTGGAAACACATAAAAATGATTTATTATCATCAAAATATGCCTGTCCAATAAGCGGTTTTCACATACCGGCTTTAGAACCACGCTTATTTTCCTTCAATAGTGCACATGGAGCCTGTCCCGATTGCACTGGTTTAGGGTACAAACTCAAAATTGATCCTCAATTGGTTATACCGGATAAACGATTATCCATTCAACAAGGTGCCATTGCACCGTGGAAAAATAGTAGCAGTGAAATTTTTTGTTGGCATTCTTCCATTCAACGTTCTATGTATGAACATCTTCATATTGATGTAAAAAAACCATGGCATCTATTAGATTTGAAAACGCAACACGCTATTTTATATGGAAAAGATAAATTTGAAGGTGTTATTCCAAATATGGAACGACGTTTTTTGGAAACGGAATCCGAATGGTTGCAAACCGAGATATCACGCTATCAATTGATACGCGCTTGTCCGAAATGTCACGGGCAGCGTTTAAATCAAGAGGCTTTAAGTGTCAAAATAGCCGACAAAAACATTTCTGATATAACACATCTATCCATTAAAGAAGCACTCAAATGGTTTTCCGAATTACCTGCGTGTTTAACGGATATGGAAAAAACTATTTCTGATCGTATTATATATGAGATTTGTGAACGCTTAAAATTTTTATGTAATGTTGGTTTAGAATATTTGACATTGGACAGACAAAGTGGTTCACTATCCGGTGGGGAAGCCCAACGCATTCGTTTAGCCAGCCAAATCGGCTCAGGTTTAACCGGCGTATTGTATGTTTTGGATGAGCCCTCCATCGGATTACACCAACGAGATAACAGCAAACTGTTAAACACACTCAAATATTTGCGTGATTTAGGTAATACCGTCATTGTGGTTGAACACGATGAAGAAGCCATGCGTGATGCCGATTATATTTTTGATATCGGACCATGTGGCGGACAAAACGGTGGTTATGTGATTGCTCACGGCACACCGGAAGAAATCATAAAAAACAATCAATCCATTACCGGTCAGTATTTGTCAGGCAAACGTCAAATTCCAATTCCGGCCGTCCGACGTATCGGAACAGGCAAAAAACTTCATTTGACAGGAGCAACCCTTAACAATCTGAAAAATGTCGATATTAAAATCCCGTTAGGAACATTAACTTGCGTCACAGGAGTGAGTGGTAGTGGCAAATCTTCATTGATTATGGAAACATTATTCCCTGCTTTGCATACCCTCGTCAATCATGCCTCGGAACAATTTGTTCCTTTTAAAACACTTCATGGTAGCGGACATTTAATAAAAGTCATCAATATTGACCAAACTCCCATCGGCCGAACACCTCGTTCAAATCCGGCAACATATACCGGTATTATGAGTAGCATTCGTGATTGGTATGCCGGCTTACCTGAATCACAAATCAGAGGATATAAACCTGGTCGCTTTTCATTTAATGTTAATGGCGGTCGATGTGAAAAATGTGCCGGAGAAGGAGTTATTAAGGTAGAAATGCACTTTTTACCGGATATTTATGTGACATGTGATGTCTGTAACGGAAAACGTTATAATCGTGAAACACTGGAAATCTTATATCGGGGCAAATCCATTGCTGATGTATTAGATATGTCTGTTGACGAAGCCTCTGAATTTTTTAAACATATTTCATCAATACATGAAAAATGTCAATTACTCCGAAAAGTCGGATTAGGGTATATCAGTTTAGGTCAATCATCTATTACCTTATCCGGAGGTGAGGCACAACGAATAAAATTAGCAAAAGAATTATCCCGTCAAGGGTACGGAAAAACACTTTACATTTTAGATGAACCGACCACAGGACTGCATTTTGCCGATATTCACCGTTTGTTGGATATCTTACACACGCTTGTCAATAACGGAAATACGGTTGTTGTCATTGAACATAATTTAGATGTCATCAAAGCATCCGATTATATTATTGATATGGGACCGGAAGGTGGCGATAACGGCGGTCAAATCATTGCTCAAGGCACACCCGAAGAAATTGCACAAGTCCCTCAAAGTTATACAGGACAATATTTAAAATCAATTTTTGAAAAGGAAACACCATGCACAAAACAGGATTCATAATTTTTCTCATTTTCATATTTTTGGGCACAATAGGTCCAGCAGAAAGTAAAGAACTAAAACAGTGCATGAAAGAACTACCTCCTCGTGTTACGTTTATTCACATCAAAGATGCTTTACAAAAACAGGCAGACGGATTACTCGATTTTGAAAGTCAACATCCCGGCTACGGTTATAGTCAATTGTATGTCAATCAAACATGTCATGTAACTGTTTTTGTATATAATATGGGACTAAAAACCGTTTCAGCAACAAATATTGCCGAAGAACAAGCGAAAGCGGAACAGCAAATGCTTCAGGAATTATCAGATAATCATCCCTATGTTGAACAAGTTTATGTTACATATGTCGGCGATTACTTTTTTAAATTACGAACAACCTGTCAACCTCTTTATACAGGAGAGGAAGCACATTATAATGATATGGCAAGCCGTGTCGTTTCATTCACGACAGAAGAACAAATCGGTGCATTTTTAAATACATGCTTATCGTCAAAATAGACGTTTTTGTTATTAACAGATAACCCGTCTTGACAAAAAACAAAAATAAATGTAAAAACCAATACATCAATTGATGTTTATAAATTGTATATCAGGAGTTATTTTATGGAAAGTTTAAATACAACATTATTGCGTATTCATTCATTTGAAAGTGCCGGAACGGTGGATGGTCCGGGGATACGGTTTGTTGTATTTACACAAGGATGTCCACTTCGGTGTCAATACTGCCACAATCCGGACACATGGGATGTGCATGGTGGCAGAACGATTTCTGCCAAAGAAATGGTGAAAGAAATTCTTAAATACGAAAACTTTATGCATTTTTCAAACGGTGGTGTCACATTTTCCGGTGGAGAACCATTATTACAAAAAAAAGCCCTGTTACCGATATTTACCGAATTAAAAAAGCAAGGCATTCATATTGCTATTGACACGGCTGGCACAACCGATATTGACGAAACAACCGTCAAGTTGTTGGAACATGTCGATTTGGTTATGTTAGACGTAAAACATTTAGCATCAGCCGAACATAAAAAACTGACCGGATTACCTAACAACCGAACACTTGACTTTTTGGAATATTTAAAAAAGGAACATATACCGACATGGATACGATGGGTTGTCGTTCCTCATTTCAATGACACGGAAGATTACGCACAAATGTACGCTGATTTTGTAAAACAATATCCCAACGTTGAATTGGTTGAAATTTTACCATATCATCAAAGTGGCGTTTATAAATGGAAACAACTTAACATTCCTTATCCATTGGAAAACACACCAGAACCCAGCCGAACACTCATTGACAAATTGGCTCAAATACTTGAACAAAACGGCATTGAAACGCTGTATGCAAAATAAGCCATGGCTGATATTTCTCCGATTTATTCATTAAAAGACGTTCATCTGACATTTGGTGTTCATCCGTTATTCAGTGGATTAAACGTATATGTCAACAAAGGGGACAAAATCTGTTTAATCGGTCGAAACGGATCGGGTAAATCAACTCTTTTAAAAGTCATTGCAGGCATAACGGAAGCCGACAGTGGCACTTGTTTTGTTCAACCGAATATCAAAATTGCCTATATGCCTCAAGATGAAGACTTTTCGGCATTTCATACACTCAAAGACGTTATTTTATCCGGATTAGATGAAAAAGAACACAGTCAAACATACAAAGCCGATATCTTAATTGATACATTGAATATCAGAGGGGAACAAAATCCTGCAACTGCATCTGGTGGCGAACGCAAAAAAACAGCCCTTGCCCGTGCATTAGTCTGTGAGCCGGATTTATTGTTACTTGACGAACCAACAAATCATCTGGATATTGAAACCATTGAAAAACTGGAAACAATCATTCGGGATTTTAAAGGAGCCGTTATTGTTATCAGCCATGACAGACAATTTCTCAATCGCACTTCCAATGCAACAATTTGGTTAGACAGAGGAATTGCCCATCTCAACAATAAAGGATACAGCCATTTTGAAACATGGCAGGAACAGATTATTGAACAAGAAATTATTGAACAAAAAAACTTAAATAAACGCATCGCTGAAGAAACGGAATGGTTGCACAAAGGTGTTACCGCCCGACGAAAAAGAAACATGGGACGTTTGCGTCGGTTACAACAACTGCGTTTAGAACGCAAAGAACAAATCAAACAACTTGGTTCTCTCCATTTATCCATCGATAAAGGGCTTATACAATCTAAAATGATTGTTGAAGCAAAACACGTTACTAAAAGTTTTAACAATCGTTGTTTGATTGATAATTTTTCCATTCGTGTGTTACGAGGAAATAAAATCGGAATCGTTGGTCCGAACGGGTGTGGTAAAACCACCCTTATCAAATTGCTGACAAAACGTCTTGAACCGGATAGTGGCTCCGTTCGTTTAGCTAAAAATTTGGAAGAAGCCTATTTTGACCAAAACAGAATATCCCTCGATCCGGCAAAAACGCTCTGGAAAACACTCTGTCCGGAAGGGGATCATATTTTCGTCAGAGGTCATTTCAGACATGTTGTTTCTTATCTCAAAGATTTTTTATTTACATCGTCACAAGCCAACACACCGGTAAGTGCATTGTCCGGTGGTGAAAAAAACAGACTTATGCTTGCTGTTGCATTAGCAAAACCATCTAATTTTTTGGTATTAGATGAACCCACCAATGATTTGGATATGGATACACTTGACTTACTTCAAGAAGTATTAAGTGAATATGAAGGAACGATTTTAATCGTTAGTCATGACCGTGATTTCTTGGATAAAGTGGCAACATCGCTTTTATATGTTGACGGCACAGGTAAAATTACGGAACACATTGGCACCTACACACAACTTCTTATGGACTTAAAGAATAAAAAAGCCCAATCTGTTCAAATGAAAAAAAATGATATATCAAATAAACAAGTACCTTCTAAATCCGTTGAAAAAACATCTAAAAAAGGGCTAACATTTACCGAACAGCATTTACTCAATCAATTACCACAACTGATACAACAACAAAGTGAAAAAGTAATCATTTTGCAAGAACAACTCATCAATCCGGATATCTATCAAAATCCGAATGAGGTTAAACATCTATCAGATCAATTACAAAGCGAACAACAAAAATTGGAAGAATTGGAAAATAAATGGCTTGATTTACAAATAAAATCAGAAGAAAATTAACATCTGTTTTCTATCAATCAACCTCTTGTTTTTTTCAAAAAAGTATTTGACGAAAGCATATTTTTTTGGTAATCTGAAAATAGGAAGTTATATTCCGTTCGTTTGTTTATACCTGTATGATACGCATGATGAGGCACCAATGATAACAAAACAACGCATGTTTTCGCATAAAAAATCACAAAACGGACGCAGTATGGTTGAAATGCTGGGCGTTTTGGCAGTAATTGGTGTTGTAACCATTGCAGGTATAACCGGCATGGATTATGCCTTACAAATTCACGCAGAAAATGAAACGGTTGATGCGTTTACAATTGCCGTAACAGGGGCTCGAACGGAAAAAAATATTATGTATCTCGAAGAGGGGATTGTCAAACCGTCTTTAATTGCTTCTGTTCCTGAAAAAGACATGTACAGTGAATATTTTCAAACAAACACAGGGGCGCCCGTTCAGGTTCGTGTTTACAACGATGAAAACAGTGATATTTACGGCTATACGGTTGCCATTGCCGGTATTTCCAGCCAAGTTTGTGAACAGATTAAATATTCAAAATTCAATGAAACATGTGCTCAAATTGCTCCGGTATTCAGTGGCTGTGGTGATACAAAACTGGCCGATATTGATTGTAGTAAGTTTGATGAATACAAGGAAGACGAAGGTGGTCGTGAATCGGCATTGCAATTAGCCGAAGTATTGGACTTGGATTATACCACAGCCGCTTCAACGTATAACTCTTTAATTGTTTTCTTTGGTGCTATGAAAGCACACGTCGTACCTGATAATCCACCCTCTGATGAACCGGATGACATAGATCCCTATGAAGGTGAATGTATTCCCAATTCTCCTTTTGAATACTATAATGAAGCGACAGAAACAGATGTCTGCTGTAACAGTGCCGGTGGGATTTGGTCATCAAGTGATGTTTGTTGTGTCAAACCAACAGGTAATTATTCCGTCCCGACAGGAACAACAACGGTTTTAGAAAATGGTGCCGAAGTCGGTGTATATGAAATACAAACAGGTCGTTCTGCCGGTACCAGATTTTTCGATAGTGGTTCGAGTGCCGGTATATCACCCATAATAGAATGCTGTGCCGTTGGTTCAAGTGGTTCTGTGTTACCATACTTTATCGGCACGACACAACCCGTTCAGATGTGCTGCGAAAGCAACTCCTCTTTCAGATGGGAGGCAACAACAAACACCTGTTGTTTGAATGGTGTAATCGGTCTTGATTGGTTGGGACGGTCCACCGCAGATTGTGGTGTTCCACCTCCACCACCATCAGACTGTTCTGATATTGTCTGTCCGGATAACAGCAATGCCGCTACGGTTGTTGTTGGTGGTAGTAGTGCCTGCTGTTGCCCTGATAACAAAATGGATTTTGAAACAGGTCAAGCGTCTGCCATTTGTTGCGACAATGCCGGTGGAACGTTAGGTTCAAACAATGTCTGTTGTAAAACAATGGGCTGGGGTGTTCCGGACAGTAATGGCATGTGTATCAAATAAATTCATCATACTGTAACCTAAAAAAAAAAATACTTTCCGCACAAACGGAAAGTATTTTTTTTATTCAAAATCAAGGTTATCACTTCATAAAAAAAGCATAACATATTTGATGTTAGCAAAATCATTATTTATCAGAACACATCTTTTTTATGATAAATATTTTTCTACAATATTCTCTCCGTATGATTCAACTTATTCAAACCGATTACATCATAATCAAAGGTATTTCAACATAGAAAAAAAATGAACCTCCCCTACTCACGCAAATAGCGTGACATTCGGTACCATAAAACTTTTCAACTTCCCATCATGCTAAACTTGGTTCAACATCTTATGGAGGTAAGGCAAAGTGTTCTGTCGTCAAAAGACCCTGAATCAAGTTCAGGGTGACGATAAGGTGGACAGGGTACTCTGTCGTCAAAAGACCCTTCGTTTTACCGTCATGCTGAACTTGGTTCAGCATCTTATGGAGTTGAGGCAAAGTGTTCTGTCGCCACAAGACCCTGAATCAAGTTCAGGGTAACGATAAGGTGGACAGGGTACACTATCATCAAAAAAACCTTCGTTTTACCGTCATGCTGAACTTGGTTCAGCATCTTATGGAGGTAAGGCAAAGTGTTCTGTCGCCACAAGACTCTGAATCAAGTTCAGGGTGACGATAAGGTGGACAGGGTACTCTGTCATCAAAAGACCCTTCGTTTTACCATTATGCTAAACCAAGTTCATGTTAACATAGCCCCATTCTTACCACTCACATCTTTTTTATATCATACGATATTGTTCTATCGAATAAAATTTGTACGAATAACTTCCTCTTTTTGAGGATATACGATACCTTGCTCTTGACCGGCTTGAATACAATGCAATAACCAAGCCATATTACGTCCTAACGTTCGCATTGTTTGAAGTCCTTCGGCATCTTTCAATACATCTTCGGGCGTACTGCCATGCACCTCATTCCAGTATTGTGATGAAACAATCGGCATATGTGAAATGGTGAAATATTTATTTAATCTATCAAACGCAGCTGGTCCCCCTGCCCGACGAGAACTGACAACCGCTGCTGATGGTTTAAATGCCAATGCTCCATTAGCGGCAAAAAACAATCTGTCCAAAAATGCACACAAAGCCCCGTTCGGACCGGCATAATAAACGGGCGACCCGACAACAATCCCATCGGCTTTCTTGGCTAATTCAAGACAGGCATTAACCGTATCTTCATCATAAAAACACCGACCCGTCGTGCGACATACACCACACCCAATACACCCACGAATGGGTTGTATGCCAATATGAAATAATGTGGTTGAAATATGTTCTTGTTCTAATGCATGTGCCACTTCCGATAAAGCGGTATAAGTACACCCCTTTTCGTGTGGACTGCCGTTAATCAATAATACATTCATGCTATCTCCTTTACAGATATATTGTATCAACATGCGATTCGTTTTGCAAGACGTCAAAAATACCGTTTCGATACAATCTTAAAAAAAATTAACTTTTGTACAAATATAAATATTTATAGTTTTCAATATTTTATTTTTAAATAAAAAATTTTCCCAGAAAATATTAGAAAAAAACACCTTTTTGTACAAAAACAAAACGAATCGTATTTTTATTGTTTTTTTATTTGTTTTCAATTAGTTACAGAAAAAATTTTCATATTTACATACCTTTTAATACATAAAAACAGGCAAAAAATAGTTAATTTTCTTTACAATTTGTTAATAAGTTTTTTATATCATATTGATTTTAAAGAAATAAATATTGTTGACAGAATTAACTTTTTGATGTTATCCTATTAGATAGTTAGGTATATTCTTTTTGCGGAGGTGCAAATGGCATTAAGTGTAGAACAAATGAGGGAATGGGGCATTCCATTAGTTGCTCCGATTGGTTCGGCCTCTGCAAACAGCGATGTAGATTACAGTAAATTAAGCAAGGGGGATATTCGTATTTCCCCAGCAGAAGCAGATGAAAGCAGACATGTTTTCAATGAAGAAGTATCAAAACTCAAGCATTATTTAGAACGTTTAAGTGTTGTATTAGCGACCCAACCGTCGGCAGAAACGCAAGCCGAACATGTTCGTTTATTACATCACATTTCAGCTGTTAATTTAGATCCATCCATTAAAATGGCTGTTGCCGCTCGTTATCCGCAGCATGTTCGGAATGAAGTTCAAAAAACAACGACCCAAAATAAAAACGGCATTCATTCTAATTCATCTGCCGCACATCAAGCAGCTGTCATGGATGTGGCAGCCCGAATGACATCATACTACCACACACAGCATATGCAAGCCGTTCAATCTGCGTTTGCTGAATTTGATGCCAGAAGTAAAGCGGCTTATGATAAATTCAGAAATAGTCCATTTACGGAAGAAAGCAGACAAGAATTTCTTGCTGAAATTGATGCCTGTTGTCGTAAACGTGATCAAATAACAGATGATCTCATTGCAGAGGGAAAAGATTTCCACAAGCTGTCACCGGAAGAGCAAAAAAAACATTTGCATGAACTTAAAGAACACGAACGATATCATTTAGAGCAGAAGAGAATCAAAGAAGAAGAAATTCGGCGTTTAGAAGAACAAGCCGCTCAAGAAACAGATCCAATTGAAAAAGCAAAACTTCGAACTCTAGCAACGGCTAAGAAGCATGAAGTGAAGCATCATGGTAAAGATGCCAAGAGAACGGGTGCTGAATTTGAAAAACTAAATAGCGAATATAAATATAATGGACAGAGTAAAAAACAAGCCGAACATTTGCGTAAACTTGAAGAACACGAACGATATCATTTAGAGCAGAAGAGAAGCAAAGAAGAAGAAATTCGGC
Organism: Alphaproteobacteria bacterium; assembly: GCA_045635565.1. Lineage (GTDB taxonomy): Bacteria > Pseudomonadota > Alphaproteobacteria > CAAHEQ01 > UBA3637 > RGIG4140. Next base: position 31,097 of record JAZTVX010000044.1, on the reverse strand, counting down.
GTTTAGAAGAACAAGCCGCTCAAGAAACAGATCCATTTGAAAAAGCAAGACTTCAAACTCTAGCAACGGCTAAGAAGCATGAAGTGAAGCATCATGGTAAAGATGCCAAGAGAACGGGTGCTGAATTTGAAAAACTAAATAGCGAATATAAATATAATAAACAGCCTGAAACACAAGCCGAACATTCGCGTAAACTTGAAGAAGAAAGTCGGCGTTTAGAAGAACAAGCCGCTCAAGAAACAGATCCAAATAAAAAAGCAAGACTTCAAACTCTAGCAACGGCTAAAAAACATGAAGTGAAGCATCATGGTAAAGATGCCAAGAGAACGGGTGCTGAATTTGAAAAACTAAATAGCGAATATAAATATAATGAACAGCCTGAAACACAAACCGAACATTCGCGTAAACTTGGAGAAGAAAGTCGGCGTTTAGAAGAACAAGCCGCTCAAGAAACAGATCCATTTGAAAAAGCAAGACTTCAAACTCTAGCAAAGGCTAAAAATGCCGGTAAGGCGAGCGATGAAAGAGGAAGATTGAGCACTTCTGCACATAAACCAATAAGACCTCAAAATGCTTCTCCAACAGAAGAAAAACGATTAGCAGACAAACGTCAGGCGGAAGAAAATATGACATACTGGCGAACATTGTACGACCATGCAGACACGGATGCCAAAAAGAACGAATATGCCGGTCAGTTGCGTAGAGCACACCAAGAGTATACGTCTTTGAAATTCGGAAGAACATCTACTTATACTTCTCATGTTTCGACAGGTATAACGGCGCGTAGCACCTCTCCCAAAACCAATCCTTTAGATAGCATGTCTATTGCGGCTACAGTTGAAGCACCTGTTCCACCGATTATGTCAACAAATCCACAAGGGCAGATGGCTCATCATCGTTTATCATCAAATGACGGTTCGTCAACACAAGGACTTGGCACTTTGGCTCATCCGAATAACCTTGATGTACCATTAAATGCCGAACAACCGACATCAAATACTGCTTTGGCTCATAGCGATACGACTGTCGAAAAATCCCCGAAACCGCGTGGTTTAGGTTCCTTAAATGGTTTGGCACAGGCACGGTCATTTTCAGCCGAAAATGAAGCACAAATGGATACACCTGCCTCGCAACCAAGCAGTGGTTTAATGGGAACATTGGCAAAAGTTTCAAAACAGGGGGCCGATACACAACAGCCCGAACCACGCGAGTTCGATTTTGCCCATTTACCAATAGGGTCGGCTCAATCAATGGCATGATGCAAAATATTTGTTAAAAATTCTTGACAATTTTTATATTTACCGATAGAATGGTTTTATTGTAACACAATTGCTGAGAAAGGAAAACCATGGCTAAAAAAACTAGAAAATCATCTTCATCCAAAAGACTTAAAGGGGTTGATGAATTAAGTATTTTTTTCGACTCCAAAACACACAAAGAATTGCTTGACGCAACAGAAGGATTATCAAAGGAAAGCGCACTCGCTATTATCGATGCTCTTGGAAAATTCAACATGGATTTTAATGAATTAGGTAAAGAATACATCACATATGCTTTTGAACAAGAGAATCGTAAAAAAGCCGATGCAATTGTTAAGAAAATTGAAGAAAGAGAACAAGTCTTAATTGATGAAGTCATGGCCGTTGAAGGCGGTTATGAAGTGTTGGCTTTAGCCGAAAGGAAAGGGGCAAAAATCGATTGGCAAAAAATGTCACCTGCCGTTATTACAACAAAAGATTGCATTACCTTTTTAGCAGGCAAAAAATATGATTTTAATGCAGAACATGATTTTGGCGAGCAAAAAGCCGATTTTACAACATATCATTTAACGGCAACAGGTTATTGGGAAGAACAAACGATTAAATCATACGATGAACTTGGTAAACAAGTTGAAGAACGGGAAAAATTGATTAAAGATTTCCAAAAGTTGCGTGCTGAATACGAAAAAAAGGAAACAACAGACGAACAAAAAATACTGTTGGAACAACAAGCCGCTCAATTAAATGAACGCTATCTTGTCTTAGAACAACAAATTCCGGAAACGTGTCAACAAGTCAACGAAATGATGCATCAATATTTTACACATGCCTCCTGTCTGAAAACCGTTATGGATAAAAAATTGATTTCAGATGAAAACATACAAAGAATAATGGATAGTAATTTTGACGAGAGTGTCGGGAATATGTTGGAACGTCACGATAAAATGCAACGTTATAATGAATTTTTCAATTCACAAACATCAACCGTTGAACATGGTTCTGATGAATATGGTTTAGCAGTGGCTTCGCCTTTTTATGGAACAGGGACACTCGGTGTGTTGGCAGCATCGGAAAACAAAGCACCCGCTTTAACATTCGGACGCGAAATGATGGGACACAATCATTTAGGGAATGTGATTTCTCAACATGCACAAGTCGGAGAACGATATAATCCGAATGATGCGATGATACCGAATCCGATGAATCAAAGCCAAACAAATAATTAACAAACAAAGTAACGATACATCAATTAAAAAAACGCATATAAAATATGCGTTTTTTTTAATATATTGTCATCAAACAACCCATGTGAACGGTATGGATTAAAACAATCCATACCGACAAATAAACTTACAGAACAACACAGCAAAAATTTATCAAAAAACTTACTCGACGAAGAAAACACAACCATTTGATTTTTATACATATTATCTCTTAATCATCAGATGAGGAAATATTTTGATTTTTGCGTTGTCGTTGTTGCCGTTTTCTAGCCCCTGATGAACGATTTGCTTTAACTAAATAGGCTTGCATTTCTTCACCTGTCGTATTTTCCATATTCGGTTGACAATGCCCCTGCCCTGAACAATCAAGTCCTTGTAAATGGTGTTCCGAATCGGTAGTCGGTACATGATATGTCAATTCCTTCGGTCGGGGATATGAAATAATATAAGGTCGCTTATATGTCAGCAAAACAGGAATACTATGCATTAAACACAACTGTTTGCATTGTAATATTGATAACCGTACTTTTTGATTATGTTTCATATCAATCTCCCTTTCCTTATCAGATAGGGACATTTCATATCAAGTCAATCAATTCATTAGAATAGGTTATTCTGCTTCTACAAAACGAGCCATAATTTTCTTTATCTGACCTGAATCAAAACGAATATCCAATCGTTCTCCATCTTCACGTATAACCGTTCCCGTTCCAAACGTTTCATGACGAACCCGTCGTCCAACCCGCCTCGATGATGAAGACGGAACTGTTTTGTACGTCTTTTGGGGGCGTGGTATAAAATAATCCGAAGAAGTTGTTGTTAATGATTCCCTATCCCATTTGCTGATGGGGCGTTCATCTTGTTTTGTTTCATAGTCTTCATCGTCATCAAATAAACGATTGCGTTTTGAATAACTTTTTTGACCATCATTTAAAGTGGGGTATCCCCATGCCGGTGTTGGCGTATCATAACCATATCGTTCCGTTCGACGGAAATAGGTATCTGTTTGAATGTGCTGTTGAGGTAATTCCTCAATAAAACGGCTCGGCAATGCGTTAATCCATTGACCATACATACGACGATTGTTTGCAAATGAAATCGTTAATTTTCGTTTTGCCCGTGTCATACCGACATACGCTAAACGACGTTCTTCTTCCAAACCAACATCACCCGTTTCATCTAATGTTTTTTGATGAGGAAACAATCCCTCTTCCCAACCGGCTAAAAACACTTCATAAAATTCTAAGCCTTTGGACGCATGTAATGTCATCACAACCAATTGATCATCGGTTACATTTTCATCTGTATCCATAACAAGCGATGTATATTCAATAAAAGATTGTATATCTTCAAAATCGGATAAAACCGTATATAATTCACGAATATTTTCAATACGCCCTTCCGATTCGGGAGATTTATCCAATCGCCACATTTGAACATACCCGCTTTCTTCTAATAACGTTTTCGCCATGTCGGCAGGACTTTCCGTTTGTAACAGTTCCCGTGCCCGTTTAATCGTCAACACAAATGAATCGAGGGTTTTACGAACAGCCGGCCGAAGGGATGCCCATGCAATAGCATCAAATAAACTGATATGCTTTTCACGGGTTGTTTGTTCCAATGCCTCCATGGCTTGTGGACCGATACCCCTTTTCGGCTTGTTAACAATACGCATAAATGCCAAATCATCATCGGTATTTAAAACAAGTCGCAAATAAGCAATAGCATCTTTAATTTCTTCCCGTTCATAAAATTTAAAACCACCGATAATTTTATAAGAAACACCATGTCGCATTAACACTTCTTCAAACAAGCGTGTCTGAAACGTTGCCCGAACTAAAATAGCCATATCAGACAGGGCTATTCCCTTCTTTTGTTCGGCTTCAATTGTTTCAACAATGTATTCGGCTTCTTGATTACCGTTATAAAATCCTTTGATTAAAACATGGTCTCCCTGATTTTCTTTTTCATTTGCCGGTTTGAGCGTTTTACCCAATCGACCGGAATTATTGGATATCAAACCGGATGCAGCCCCTAAAATATGCGTTGTGGAACGATAATTTCGTTCCAATCGAACGACAACAGCGTCGGGATATGTCGTTTGGAAATTTAAAATATTTTCAACTTCTGCCCCTCGCCATGAATAAATAGATTGGTCATCATCACCAACACAACAAATATTATTATGTTTTTTTGCCAATAATCGTAATAATAAATATTGAGCAACGTTTGTATCCTGATATTCATCAACTAAAATATATTTAAATTGTTGCTGATATTGTGCCAACACATCAGGATTAGCCTGAAACAATGCTAATGGTAACAAAAGCAAATCACCAAAATCAACAGCATTAAGTAATGATAATTTTTGTTGATATTGTTTATAAAAATAAAGTGCTTGCCCATTACAAAACGATGTCTGATAAGCAGACGTGACCTGTTCAGGCAATAACCCCTTATCCTTCCAACGTTGGATAATTTCCAACAAACTCGCCGGCGTATATTTTTTGATATCAACACCGGCTTCCTGCATTAAATTTTTGAGTAATCTTTCCTGATCATCAGAACCCAAAACAATAAAATTAGAACTCAAATTCACTTTTTCGGCATGTTTACGCAAAATTTTAATACCAATTGCATGAAACGTACCCAACCAAACAGAAAAAGCATCAGATCCAATCAACCGTTCCAATCGGGATTTCATTTCTTTAGATGCTTTGTTCGTAAATGTTACAGCCAATATTTGCCAGGGCATTGCCAACCGTTGATGAATGATATAAGCAACCCGTGTTGTCAACACTTTTGTTTTACCCGTACCGGCACCCGATAAAACCAAAACAGGGCCTTGAGTTGTTTCAACAGCTTGACGTTGTTCGGGATTTAAATCATCTAAAAATGATGGTGTCGGCACTGATGATTTCAAAAATTCATCAACGGCTTCATCTAACGGATTAAAATCCATATCCGGTTCATCTAATTTAAAAATATCACTCATCTTTCGTACTTTCCTGTAACAATTGCATAATCACATAATGGGCACACATCAATCCAAACATGCCTGTAACCGTCATCATCGAACCCATGGTTCGACGGTTGCTTTCAACATCTTCTTGTCCTAAATGAATCTTATCAGAAACACATTCGTCGGAATAAACAACGGGAAAAGACATATCAATCCCTCGTCGTCTTAACCGTTTCCGTAAAAATGATGCTAACGGACATTGAATCGTTTTTTTCATTTGTGTCATTTGAATACGTTTCATATCCGTTTTTAATGCCGCACCCATAGAAGATACAAACGGTATGTGATGTGCAACCAGATATGCAATCAAATTCGTTTTAGCATTCAACGAATCAATAGCGTCTATCACAAAATCAACCGGTTCTTTAAATAATGAATCCACGTTATCTGCCGAAACCAACATGTTTTTTTCAATCACTTGAATTGTGGAATCAATCGAGTGAATCCGTTGTTTGGCAACGTGTGTTTTTGAATGAGCCAATACATCGGTTGTGGCTAAAATCTGCCGATTTAAATTACTGGGCGAGAAAACATCAAAATCAACAACTGTCAACCGACCGATACCTGAACGAGCCAACGCCTCTATCGCCATACCACCGACAGCACCACAACCAATAACCATAACATGTGACTGAGCAAGCCGTTTTAATCCCTCCTGCCCCAAAAGCAACTCAGTACGATTGTGCATTTGTTGGCGTATTACATGACAATCTGTTTCATCCGTCACATTCAAATTGGCCGTATCCATTGTTTAATCCTCAACACCATCAGTTGGACAATTACCTTTAAACGGCAATCGGTTGCCGATAAAAGAACAAAAATTCTGATTGAGTTGAAACCAATCCAATCCCAAGCGTTCGGCCAATTCAACCACACGTATCGGTTTGTGTAACCCATCAGGCGAATCACTTTCAATTAAAATCCTATCTGATGGCAAGTAACGCAACGGTTTTGCCGTCATAACCGAAAAATAGGCATTTGTAACATCGGATAATTGGCGTGCCTGCACTTCACTTCCCGAAAAACGATGAAACAAACATTGAACATCAGGAAAACAAGTCAATATATCTAAAATATGAACCCATGCCTTGTGTCCGTGAATGTGAACAGGACGTTTATACTGACGTGCCAATTTAAGACATGTTTCAAAGATCTCTGCCTGTTTGGTTAAACACGGCTTTGTACCGTCCAATCCGATTTCACCAATCATAAGCGAAGGATGTTTTTCCAACAATAATTGCATTTGTATCAGCCAATCACTCGGCAAAGTATCAATAAACCACGGATGAACGCCAATACACGGATAAACACCTGCCACTTGCCCTGCCAAATCAATAACTGGCAACCAATCATTCGGTTGTGTAGCATTACAGATAAAATATGATACACCTGCATCAGCAGAACGCTTCATCTGTTTTAATGGTAATACATGGCAATGAGCATCAAAATAAAACACGCACTTTTCCTTTTTGTTTTCTGGCATATAGTTTAAACAAATCGCCTTCTTTCGTCAAGAAAAATCACTCAAAATGACCTTTTCATGTTAAATTTCCTTTTTTAATTGATTTTAAGAATAAAAAACATTATGATAAGTGGAATTTATGAGGAAGTCATGCGTTTTAAACTCATTTTATCCATTGTCAGTTTTTTAGTCATGTTAAGCGGTTTCATGATGATTTTTCCGGCTATCGCCGATTGGATAAACAATGACTTGAAATCTGCTTCTATTTTTGCTTTATGTGCCGGTTTATGTCTGGCGTTTGGGTTAATCGGTTGGCTGATAACCGATACTCCCCACTCACCACTTAAAGTTAAAGAAATGTTTTTTGCAACAGGGGTTATTTGGCTTATTTTTACCTTGCTTTGTGCTTTTCCACTGTATTTTTCACCGGTTAATATTTCTTTTACGGATGCTTTTTTTGAAGCAACTTCCGGATTAACGACAACCGGTGCGACTATATTCAGCGATTTAGAACAATTACCTGTCGGTGTTTTGCTGTGGCGTTCCGTGATGCAGTGGATGGGAGGCTTGGGAATATTGGTGGTTGCTATTTTAATTTTACCGTCATTACAAATCGGTGGCATGCAACTCTTCAACATCGAAACAAGTGGTGAATCAAATCGTGACATGCCGACCATTGCTCAAAATGTTCTGGGTATTTTAACTTATTTCATTATTATTACCATTGCATGTGGTTTATGTTTATGGATAGCAGGTATGACCCCTTTTGATGCCATTAACCATGCTTTAACAACAGCGGCAACAGGTGGTTTTTCAACGCATAACGAATCAATCGGTTATTTTCGTTCTTCAACTATTGAATGGATTTTAATATTCTTTATGTTCATTGGCGGATTACCTTTGATGATGGGGATTTTACTGGTTCGCAGACATTTTGACACGATTCGAAACGATGAGCAAATCAAACTCTATTTTTGGTCGGTTATCGGTGTTATTTTGTTTTTAATTGCCGTTCGTTGGCATGATGTTCATTTTGATAATGGTCAACTGTCTGCCATTTTACGCACGACAACATTTGACGTGGTTTCCATTATGTCATCAACCGGTTTTGTAACAGATAACTATGAAACATGGGGACTATATGCTTCTGTTGTCTTTTTACTGATGATGTTAACCGGGGCTTGTACTGGTTCAACGTCCGGTGGGATTAAAATGTTTCGTTACAGTATTTTATTTAAAGCTATTCATACAAAATTGAAACGTTCTGTTCAACCCCATGGTATTTTCATTCCTCGTTACGGCAACAAACCGATTAGTGAAGAAGTCATCAGTGGGGTCTTGGTCTTTTTCGGATTATATGCTATCAGTGCCGGCATCGGTTCCATTATCTTATCTCTGTGTAATCTGGACGCTTTAACTGCCATATCAGGAGCCATTTCGGCATTATCTAATATCGGTCCGGCATTAGGAGATATTATTGGTCCTGATAAAACATTTTCAAATTTCCCAACTGTCGGAAAATACGTTTTTGCCTTTATGATGATTATCGGTCGATTAGAATTTGTGGCTGTTTATATTTTATTTGTTCCCTTTTTCTGGAAAAGAAATGTTTAAAAGAAAAAAACATAAAATCAATACAAAAAACGCTTTTATTTTTTTGATAAATTATGTATAAAAAAAATAAATTAGTTAATATAGGGTGAAACATGAAAAAATTTTTCTTAACATTATTATTCTTTATTTTTATTTTAATTGGTTTGGTAGGATTCATCGCAATCCGTTCTTTCAATTCGGATACATTCCAAAAACAAATTGTGCAAAGCATTTCGGAAATGACCGGACGGGAATTTAATGTTATGGGAGCAACATACGTTTCATGGTTTCCTATCCCTAAAATCGTTATGAATGATGTCACATTAGCGAATGCTAAAGATGCGCATCGAAATGTGATGTTACGTGCCAACCGTGTCGGCATTGAAATTGAATGGTCTTCCTTAATTGGCAATACGTCGGCCATTAAAAAAATTGACATTGAAAACCCAACACTTTTTTTAGAAAGAACAGATGCAACACACGTCAACTGGAATTTCCCCTTTCTATACAACAGCACCGAGAATTTAGACCTTTACGGATTGGAAGATACGAAATCTCATATGCGTGTTGAAACACTTGTTATCCAAAACGGGACAATTGAATATAACAACAATATTAATCAGGGTAAATTGATTATCAGCAACATCAATGGTAATTTATCCGCCCAATCGCTTATCGGACCATTTACATTCTCGGGAACATTTAAAGCACAAGACAAAACAGCCACGGCTGTTTTAAAAATCCAGCAATTAGTCAACGATACTCAAGTACCGTTTTCTTTGGATGTCAATGGTGAAGATGATAATTTCTCCTTAAATTTTAATGGAACGATTACCCCAAGTCAAAAACAAACTTTACAAATCATGGCTGAAGGCAATTTTGGTATAAAAAGACCAAATGATTTTTTAAATATCTTCGGCTATAAATCATTTAGCAAAGAACTCAATGTACCATCTTACGGTAATTTAACATATGAATCAGCCAATGGTGCCGATTTATTCAAAAGTTTCACTATTCGTTTCGGAGAACAAGATGATGCCGTAACGGTAACAGGTTCACTTAACCGCGAAAAAAGTGCGAAATTGTCATATAATGCCACATTAGCCATTAACCGTTTTGAATACAATCAATGGAAAGACTTTTTGTCTGAATTAAACTGGCAGTATCTGACAAATCCCAAAGAAGCCGATGTTGTGTTAAAAATAAATGCACAGGATTTTATATACGATGAAGTAAAAGCCAAAAATTTACATTTAGACATTGCCAAAAAAGGTTCTCGTTTCATTATCAATGGTGGTAAAATTTCTTTAGCAGGCAAAACAGAATTAAATTTTGACGGAGGTTCCGTTAATCAAAATGAACAAACCGGTTTAACGTTAATGCTAACGGCTCAATCAGAAAATTTAAACGATTTGCTCCAACAAATGTCAATGGACAATGTATCGATTAACCTACCTCAAAAAGCCTCTTTTAAGGGAGGTGTCACTATTTTCCCGAATATCAGAGAAGTTGATTTTCAGGAATTAACTCTCGGTAAAACAAAAATGAATGGAACTATCCATTACCAAAAAACGGAAAATCTGCCGATTGTCAAATCAAAACTGCATATTAAAAACATTGATTTTGATACATTGTTTAATCACAAAAGACAAGGGAATACCAATATCTTGCATTTGATTGCCTCATCCAAAGATTATATTAACAACTTAGAAATATTGAAAAATATAAACGGAACATTTGATATGGATATGACAAATGTTATTTTCCAAAAAATTCCTGTCGGACATGTATTGCTTGTCGGAGAAGTAACTGACAATACTTTAAAAATCAATAAATTAAAAGCAACAGATTTAGCCAATGCTCAATTAGAAACGTCAGCAATTGTTTCGGGTATTAAATCTGATAAATTATCTATTGACGAGTTAAAAGCATCATTTACAACGCCTCAAATGGATTTATTCATGGACAAAACAGACTTGATTTTCCCTGAAAAATTCACAAAGTTATCCGCGTTTAAAACAGACTTGACATTAAATGAAAAAAATCAAATTTGGTCAATGTTATCTAATACCGAAACAGAAGATTTAAGTTTTAAGCTCAATGGTCAAATTGATACAAATACCACTCCGGTGCAATACAAAGACATGAATGTATCGCTTTCATATCCCGACTTCAAACGTTTTTCACACGATATCGTGGATTTAAATGGGTTAAACACATCTTTGAACGGTGAATTTTTATTAAAATTAACATTAAACGGATCACGAGAAAAATTTAACTTCACAAAAGGAGAAATAAAAATCGGTTCAAACAATCTCCTTATTAACGGGTCTTATGTCCCAGGTAAAATTGCTGAATTGGTCATGAATATTGAAACACCGTCTTTCAATGTTGATAATTTCATTTGGAATGATTTGAAAGGAATTGAATGGCACGGACAAAAATCAAAAAGAGCATTTAATTTTAAAGTGTATGATAACTTAAATCATCAGATAAAAATTAAAACAGCTCAATTATTATATCAAGATTATGAATTGAAAAATGCTGTTATGGAATGGTCTGTTGACGGAATCAACAAAACAGTAACACTCAAAGAATTAACCGGCAACATCAATTCACCCAAATCAGAATTAAAAGCATCCGGAACACTTTCTTGGCAGGGAACGCCTAAAGTAACTCTTGACATCACAGGAAAGAATTGGGCAGTTCCGTCTCATTTGTTATCTTTAAAAGACATGGCTTTCGGAGACGGAAGTGTCACATGGCAAGCACATATAACGGGAACAGGTGTTTCTCCTCAAATTATGTTACAAAACTTAACCGGAAACGGTCAGTTGACTTTTGACAATACTGTTTGGGTCGGAACGGATATCAATCGTGTTACACCATTGATTGAACGAGCCTTATCACACAGAATCCCTAAAAATGTGTTTGACAAAGAAATTAACCGTTTGCTTAATTCCGGCAAAACACAAATCAACAAAATTGATGGCAAATTTACCATCGAAAACGGTATTTTAAAAGCCGTTAATTCGGAGTTAACCGGTCAAACATTTACATCAAATCCAATGTCTATTCAATGGAATATGAATAATGATTCTTATCAGTTAAATGTACCGTTAACACTAACAAAATACAAAGATTTACCACCATTTGCCTTATCGGTCAAAGGACCGGCAAAATCATTAAAATATCAACCGAATTTTGTTGATTTATCTGCTTCAGTATCGGATATTGTGTTAGAAAGCAATTCCCGCATTGAAAAAATGGAGCAAAAAGCACAAGAAGAAGCCACACTTATTGCACATACGGAACGACAGGAAAAAATCCGCCAAGCCATTATTGAAGCCCGAAAAGCCGTTGAAAAAGCAAGCAATAAAGTTCAAACAGGTGATAATGAAAAGGCTTTGTACTTATTGGAAAATGCACAAGATGCTTTGGAATTTATCAATGGTTTATCCGTTAAGGAAAATCTAACAGATGCCGAATTTATCCAACTGACGGAACAATCCCGTTTAGCCATTTTAAAATCAGAAGAAGCCGTTGCCGAAGCCATCAATGACCGTTTTTTTGAAGATCGCAAACAGTTACATGCGTTTAGCAAGAGCGGACAAGAAATGCAACGGGAAATTGAACGGATTCGTGATGCTTATCCAGATATTGAAATCGTTCAAAAATTATCACCTGCAACAAAAAAATACGCTCAACTGTTATATAAATTGGCCGATGAAGCCCATCCGAATGAAACAGATGAAGAACACCATCTTCAAATGAGAACGGCACGGTCGGCATATATGAAAGTTGTAAAAGGATATCAATACGTTTTACGTTTTGATACCAATCCGAAAACAACAATCATTCAACCTCTATCTTTGAATATTACCCAAGAAAGCGACTTACAAGATACACCCGTTTCATCGGATCAAACACAACAGCCGACTGTTTCTGTTATGGAAAATACGTCCACTCAAAGCGAACAAACGATTCTATCTGATGTCAAAATACAACAACCGACTGAAATCAAACACGTTAACGCATCAGTTAGTGATACAAAGGACACAACAGCTAAACCATGGACGTTTTCATCCAAAGGAAAAGCAGAACAAAGTCGCAATATTCGTATGAAGATTATGCGTTCCGGAGAAAATAATTCATCTGTCAATATACCACAAGAAGAAACATCCTTGGAAGATTATCAGACGGATTTACCTCAAACGCCGTCAACACTTCGAGGAAGTATTAAACGAGCCTCTTAACATATATAATATTTAATACAAAAACATCTCTGTAGTAACTGCCAGAGATGTTTTTTTTATAACAAAGAAAACGATAAGAGCCGTTTGCTTAAAATATAAACCATTAAAGCCTTAAAAATTGCTTTAAAAGAATTTTTAATGCTGATATTTAACAAAACCACATATCTCAAAAAAAACATTCCCTGCGTTAACAGGGAATATCAGCATACCATATTCGAAAAAATGATTTATGATAAATTTAACAACAGACCTATCCGTTGAAACAACAAATGCCAATACATCGGAATACCAATCCAACCTTTTAATAAATAAGCAAATAACATACCATATATCAACAAATTTATCCCCGGTAAAAAACAAATAGTAAAAAACGGACCGGCTACAATAAAATCCGTTTGTTTAGGGTGAATTTCAAACATCGTCACAATAAAATGATACCCAATAAATATACCGAATAAAATCAAATAAAAATCTGGTAATGTATTATATATGGACTGATAAATACTCATCCCAATCATGAGAATAAATGTAAATGTCGGAAAAAAATACGGTGCCAACGCAATTAACCAGTTTCCTTCTCCTAAAAATGAAAACGAACCACCACTGCCCTGCTCAACATCTAACCCTTTCGGTTTGTGAAAAGTTGCAACAGCAAACAACATGTGTGTTAATTCATGTTCGGCAATGGTAAAAAAAGAACCTGATAAGGAAGGCATAATCAGAAAAAAAAGAACAGTTACTGCAAATGGTAAGAAAAATTCAAGAAGTATTTCTTTATCCGTTCCTTTACTCATCAAATAAAAATCTGCCTGAAAAGCAGGTACTAACAATATCAACATTAAAATACCGACAGGCCATTTTATCATGTTTAAAAACCGATTGATATACTTGTTAATTTTTCGCATGATTTGTTTCCTTTCGTATTATATATAACCGACCCAAAACACCTGTATCAAATGTACTTAAAACTAATTCATTTTTATCGGTATCTTTATTTTTTTTCATATAAAGCCATAACGGTGATTCTTTTTCTTCCTGCATACGTTTAAAAAACCATCCTTTTTTCTTACCATTCAAAATCCGAATCCGAACAGAATAAGCATCTGCTTCTCCGGATAATTCCGAATGAATTCGTTCTAAAGAATGAATACCTTGATACGTTATATCAACTTGCATATCTCTTTTACCGTCAGAAACGAACAGTGTTTGATTCGATTTTGAAGTCGTATTCATTAAATGAATTAAAATAGATTGATAATCCACATAAGTCGGCTTTTTGTCAAAATTCTGACGAACAACTTCTACTTCTTTACCTGATTTAATTTTCATCACAGAATCAGTCACTTTCAAACCCGATTTAAAAAATTTCCCTTGTGTTTGAAAAATAGTTTCCGGATGAATAAATAATGATAAAAGTCCTTTTGACTTTGCTTTCGTCTCAATAAAATATGTATTCTTATCTAAAACGGTACGAATGTCAGCCGTCAATAAAACCATATTCATACCATGGGCTTCATAATGACTGTTTAGTGAAACACCATGCACGTGACATGAAAAAAAGAAGATAAAGAGATAAAAAAATATTTTCATTTTTGTTTTCCTTTGCTACACTATACGAAAAACAAACTCTTTTTGCAAAGGAATTTTTATGGAAACACAAATCGTTATTGCTTGTTTAGGTGTTATTGCATTGTTTTTATTGATTATTGTCGTTCGTCTTATGACATCGTCAAATACGAACATGATGAGTGCCGAATTAGAACGCTTGGAACGCATCTGTCGGGAAGACGCCATGAATTTACGACGGGAATTAAGCCAATCATTGATACAATTTAATGATTCCATTCGTCAAACAGTTGAAACCAGAATTGATTTCATGCGAAATGAAAACATACAAAATTTGTCACATATGCGTACGGCTGTTGAAGAAAGAATGGATAAAATGCGTGCCGAAAATACAATCAAACTTGATCAAATGCGTGAAACGGTTCAAGAAAAACTACATACCACATTAGAAAAAAGAATTGGTGAATCTTTTTCATTGGTTTCCGAACGCCTTGAAAAAGTTCATCAAGGGTTAGGTGAAATGCAAACACTGGCTTCCGATGTCGGTGGATTAAAACGAGTATTAACAAATGTCAAGGCTCGTGGTACATGGGGTGAAGTACAATTAGGTGCTTTATTAGAACAAATGTTATCCTGTGAACAATTTATTAAAAATGCACATATCAAACCAAATACGGCAGAAGTTGTGGAATATGCCGTCAAATTACCTGATGGAGACGTATTGATTCCCATTGATTCAAAATTTCCGATTGAAGGGTATGAACGGCTGATGACGGCTTCCGAAAAGGGTGATTTATCAGCCATTGAAAATGCCTCTGCTGAATTAGAAAAATGTATTAAGCTGGAAGCCAAACGAATCGCAGATAAATATATTTATCCACCTCATACGACGGATTTTGCCATCATGTTTTTACCGACAGAAGGATTATATGCTGAAATTATGCGTCGTTCAGGATTAGCCGCTGAAATACAAAATAAATATCGTATTTCAATTGCCGGTCCCAGTACATTGGGGGCCTTTTTAAATTCGCTGCAAATGGGATTTAAAACACTAGCCATCCAAAAACGATCGGGAGAAGTATGGAAAACGCTTAATGAAGCCAAAGTTGAATTTGAAAAATATGCCACATGGGTTGAAAAAGTTAAACGCAACATTGAAGCCGCTCAAAAAACATTGGATGAAGCCCAAACACGCACACGGGCCGTTAATCGCAAACTCAAAAATGTTGACGGGACATTAACTGATGAATCCGATTCACTTAATATGAAAACATTGCCCCATCAAATAATTGCTAACAATAGTGACGAAGACATTGAAGAAGAAGCCGTTTAGGAGAAGACATGTTCACCAGACCCCGATTACAAATCAACCTTAAAACAATACAGGAAAACTATTTAACTCTGAAAGAGTTTGTCCAACCAGCGAAAGCAGCATGTGTTCTCAAAAACAATGCGTATGGGTTAGGTATCCAACCCATTGGTAAGGTTCTGTATCAGGCCGGTTGTCGTACGTTTTTTGTAGCTCATGGGTGGGAAGGGGCTCAACTTCGTCCGGTTGTCGGCAAATCAAGAATATTCACTTTACAAGGATACGGTCAGGAAGATGAAACTGAATTTAAACAATATCAATTAACACCCGTATTACCAACAACACAAAGCGTTTATGAATGGTTTAAACGACCTGTCAATCGACTTAAACCGGCGTTACAGGTTGAAACAGGATTAAATCGTTTAGGTATAATATATGAAGATGTTTTTGCATTACGCCACTTATCTTTTTCGTTAATACTATCGCATTTATCTTGCGCCGATGATATCAAACACCCATTAAATCAAGTACAATTAACCAATTTTCAAAAATTTCAATCTCTTTTTAAAAACACACCATTTTCATTAAGTGCTTCGGATGGTCTTTTTTTAGGAAACGACTTTCATTTTGATATGGTTCGTTTAGGGGCCGCTTTATATGGTTTAAATACAGCACCACATCGTGCCAAACAGGTTAAAAACTGTCTGCAATTGACAGCCCCTATTTTACAAATAAAAACGGTACCTGTTGATAAAACAATCGGTTACGGGGCGACATATACGACGACACAACCGACAAAAGTAGCCACAGTTTCAATTGGTTATGCCGATGGCATTTTTCGTAGTTTTAGTCCAAAAGGTATTTTACACATTGAAAAAGACGGGCAAATTTTTGTTGCTCCGATTGTCGGACGTGTTTCAATGGACAACATTACCTGTGATGTCACAAACATACCTGACGGGGTACTGGAACAAACAGATTTCATGACAATTATCAGTGATTTTTACGATGCTGATGATTTTGCCCGTACGGCAGGTACTATCGGATACGAAGTATTAAACAACATTGGTCACTCACAACGTATTTTGCGTGAATACGTTGAATAACATATTCTCAAAAAAACATCTTGCATTTTTTAAAAAAAAGAATTATGATAGAGGAAATTTTGGGATATCGTCTAATGGTAGGACAGCGGATTCTGATTCCGTCAGTCTAGGTTCGAGTCCTGGTATCCCAGCCATACACAAAAAAAACCTTCTTTTCAGGAGGTTTTTTTTTGAATCAGAATGTGTAACGTTCATGAGAACCAGTCTGGTTTCATCATATTTTTAAAATTCAAAAAGCATCCGATAACATAAGTATCTTGCCTAAATAAGTCTTCTGTGATATAATTAAAAATATTATGTTATTTGTATCGGAGAAAGAACGTGCGTTATATTTTATCTCTTATATTGTTGATGAGTATCATGGGTTGTGTAGAACCGAGATTTTATGAAAATGATGAACAACGAATATTTTTAAGAGGGGTTAGTCGTAATTCTTCCATACACATCAAGGGAAAATCTGATTATTTGGTAGATGAGAACAATCAGTTTTATGAAACCTATTGCAATAATCATTCAACACATACAAAATCTCAATACTGTGAACACTTAGCCAATAATACCAGTATATTATTAGAACGTTCTTTTTTTGATAAAGAATTAGTTATCAAAACAAAAGGATTTTATGATTACTATCTAAAATTAGACAGTGTAATGACATCAGATGAATGGGCTACATGTTCCACAGGCAGCGAAGGACCTTGTTCTGCATTTTATTTATTAGTCCAATCAGCTGTTCCGGAAGCGACAACTGTCGGAATTTTAGGTCTCCCTGCTGGCTTGATGGGAGCATCTGGTGCACTCATACAAGGCGATTATGAGTTGGCTTCAGAAATTGCCACAAAAGGCATATCTGCTCCTTTTATTGGTACAGCAATAGATTTAGGGCAAATTGCCCTTGTACCGTTACCGGCAATCGTCAATCCATGGAATCAGTTTATCTATTCAGATAATCCAATTATTTTAACACCAACAGATGAGTTAAAACAAACATGTCAAAAACAAAAAAATATGTTTATTTCTAATTCGGGATGTATTCCCTGCGATGACGTGCTAAAATATCATTATTCTTCCCAAACAGAATGTTTAAAATGTTCAAACAGAAAATGGAATAACGGTGAGTGTATTCTCAAATCAAAAAAGTAAAATATGATATTTATACTTATCTGTCAATCAACACATGATATACACCATTACATATCATTTTCACGATTATGTCTGTGAAATATTGGTTGTTTTTTATCTTTTGATGATGCAGAAACTAATCCGGAAGGTTTAAAAAAACGTACAATACGTTCACCTTTGTCACCAAGATATTCCTCATACAACTTATTCCCTTGATGATAAAGGATTTTACGTTCTAACACACCTTGTTCATTAAAAAATTCTGATTTCTGATGTAGAATGCCTTTTTGATAAAAATGTTGTTCCTTTAAACGACCGTTTTCGTACTTTTCCGTACATGTTCCGTCCGGTTGACCATGTGTGTATAAATAAAGTCTTTGTATCCTTTGATTAGCAAAATATGAAATATCACATCCATGTTTTTGACCTTGATAATAATCACATTCCTCCCGTAAGCGACCTTGAATATCAAATTTTTGAAGACGTCCATCCAATAAACCGTCAATGTATTCAGCACATTCTTTCAATTCACCTGTCGGATAGTATTCATATCTCTCCCCATCCAAACGACCATCTTTGTAATTTTCAAGTATATAAAGTTGGCCATCTTCAAAATAAACCCACTTTTGTGCATACCCCAATTCATTTTCAAAATAAACTGTATGTAATCGAGTCTGAGCCGTATCATAATACGTTTCTGTTACCCGTATATCAGAAATGTTTTGTTGCGTTTCAGTCATATTTTCAGTTTACAATGAAAAGAGAAAACTGGCAAGTATAAACTGTTACGGCTAAAATATAGGAATAAAAAAACTCTCCACTAAACAGCCCAACGCAGAAAAGACTGACTTAAAAGAGAGTTTTTTGAGACGAAACGGTAACCGATTTTACCGTCCGCCTCCTAAGCCCATGCCGTTAACCATTTGTTCTTGCATATCAAATGTACCCATAACCACCCATGCAACAACAATGGCAATCAATAAAATAGCAAAACTGTTCAAAACACTGGCTTTTTTTTCAACATCTTTAACGGAAGATTCCAGCCAATCTTCTGATAAACGTGCCAAGGCTTCCGGAAAGTTGTCTAATTCAGAATAAATCCGTAAATCACCAACAACTTCTTCATCAGGGAAACCCAATTTTGTTTTATACAATGAATCACCTAAGTTATCCCCGTTGTTAACGTATGCCAAAGCTTTATCAATTCGGAATAATAAATATGGATTGGCAAAAGCACGTAGTGAACGCATGGCTTTGGAAACCGGTGTACCGGCATTAACCAATGCTGATAATGAAAGCAACCAACCCACACCAATAAAAATACGATAAATTGACCATGGCGGAAATCTGTCAGCGACCGACCGAGATTCGGATTTCCAACGAGGGAACGTCAATAAAATCAAAACAACGATAATCGGCATCGTTAAAAAAAGAGGCCAAGGGTGTTCTTGAACAAATTTAGATAAATCAACCAATGTTTTAGCCGTTCCCGTCCAAATCAAATTCGGAACAGCGTTAATCATTGGTGGTACCATGAATGCCCCAACCCCATAAATCAACAAAACAACCATAAACAATAAGAACAACGGATACGATACAGCCGAAATAACCGGTTCTTTCATGCGTCGAACCCCTTCAACGACCTTAATCGTGTTTTCCAGAGCCATTTCAAGGTTAGAAACGTCACCAACCGATAACATTAAAATTTCCGTTGGAGGAGCCCATCCATCCAATGCAACCGAAAATGTATCCCCGTTTCGTATCTGTTTCATCCAAACCGTAATGGCAACAGCCATTGACTCCGTCGGTTTTTTACCATCTTTGGAATAAATTTGATACATCCGTTCCAAAGCATCCATCAAAGAAAATCGGTTCTTCAATAATGCTTTTAATTTAAAGTAAAATGCCAATCTGTCCGAAGTATATAACTTAACCATAAACTTCGCAAATGCCATATCTGCCGGATTGATTGGCTTATCCAACCGTTTCGATACAGCACTTTTCTTTGACATATCAACCATTCAATACTCCTCTTTTCTAACCGACAACAATTTGATTTAAGAAACCTGTCCAGCGTTCGACTTCATCAACATCAATAGACCCTCTAAACATGTGAGATATCGCCACCTCACGCAAAGTCATACCATTTAAATCGTTAATCCAATAGTTAATCGCTTTTTTGGTTTCACCTTTCATCAATAAATCCAAGAACGTTGCGTCAGGCAAAATAATTTCAGCAACGGCCAAACGACCTTTAACACCTCTAAAATCACAATATTTACAGCCTTTACCTCGTAAATAAGAACTTTCAACACCAACGTCACCAAACGCTTCACGTAAACGCATGACTGATGGTAGGTTAATACGTTGTGAAGCCGGAATACGACAATGTGGACATAATTTTCTAAATAACCGTTGCGCTAACAAACCTTTGATAATTTCAGGGTCACGCAGTTTAAAATCCTCTACCCCCAAATCTTTCAAACGCATCAAAATAGCCGGAGCACTGTTTGCGTGCAATGTTGTCCACACGTTGTGACCGGATAACGCTCCACGGAAAGCCAAATCCGCCGCTGATAATGTACGAACCTCCCCAATCATCAAACTGTCAGGGTCTGAACGCAAAGCCGCAGACAATGCTTTTGTAAATTCACGTTCTTTAGCTTCTTCAATGGAAGCATTTGTAACAGGCATTTGTCTTGCCCCCGGAATTGGATATTCAGGCGGGTCTTCCACCGTAATTAAGTTGATTTCATAATTGCGTTCTTTCAACATTTGAATCATATTACGTTGTAACGTCGTCGATTTACCAGACCCCGTTGGACCGGAAATAATTGTAATTCCTGTCGGGGCCCCACGCAATTGATAAAAGAAATCAATTTCACGTTCCAAAAAGCCCAGCGATTCCAAACCGGTCGAAGCACTACTTGAATCTTCGGCGTACAACATACGCATAATAACATATCTCGTACCAAAGGCAATCGGGTTGAATTGCAAACGAATACCCAAAAGATTTCGGGGCAAAACCAACTTACCATGAGAACCACGTAACGGTGTTCGACCTAACTTTTGTGCAGATTGATACTCGTTCTGGGCATAGTTAGAATCGGAAATATCAGCCGAAGCAAACGCAGCACGAACAAAACTTTCCCCCCATTCTTTATTATATTCCATTTCCGTTTGCATTAAACCATTAGCACGGAACATAACAGTTGTATGATCAGCAACAACAATATGAATATCAGAAACATGCAAAGCGGCAGCACGGGAAACAATCGTCACAAAATCCCGTTGCATACGGGCCTGTTCTTGTTCCTGTTCTTCATTTTTATCAACTTCAACCGTATAACCGTTTTGGGCTGCATATTCATAAATGGCACGTAATGTCGGCATCGGAACATATTCCGGTTTACCGATTTGCAATCGCCGTTTTTTGGCTAAATATTCAAACCCTAGAACTTTACCGTCAAATTTATACGTTTCGCAAACAAAAAAACGGCCATTTGAAAATAAAGCCAACAACTGGCGTGTATCATCTTTAATCGGTAAAGACCCACCGGCTGCCGTTACACAAACATTTCCGTTTTCAAATAATTCTTTTAAAAATGTTGGCGAATTATAATCCGTATTATAGGAAATGGTCTGTTTAACCTGCTTACCACTTTTTAACAATGCCTCTTGAACGGCACTGGCAACTTCTTCCCGTTTTTCAATAGCCTTATCCGTTTCGGACGGTGGCAATGTCGGTTTCGGTTGATTCCCATCAATAAAATCAGGTGCTTTTGGAGGACTAAATGTTTCTTTTGGCATCGGTTGAGGGCTGGTCGAAGTATCATCGACTGTTTCAGTTGTTCCCGAAATAGATGCTTGTGTCACCGTTGGTGATGTGGCATCATTGGTATTCATAAAAGAAGGGAATGGAGGTAAATTCGAAATTTCTGGTAGTTTTTCTTCCTTAAAACCTCCTTCTTCCGGAACGGTTACCTGTTTCACATCCAACACGTAAGACGTACTGTCTGATGAAACAGGTGTATCTCCGACTTCATTTTTATCAGATATATGGTTTTTCCCACCTTTACCGAATATTTGAAATGCCATTCGTCCCCTCCGATGCACAATTTCTATTCGTTTGATGAAGCAGGTACAACATTAAACATCAGGACTTCTGATTGTTCACCCGACTTTAATTTAATTGTATCCTTGGTAATTTCTTCAACAACAAAACCACTTGGTAAAGTCTGATTAACTTTTGCTTGAATAACCTTGCCGTCTTCCAGTTGTTCCAAAGAAGCCGTCAAATTTCCTTTAATACCTTTAACGGCAATTAAAGAATACGTGTCAACAGCACGAATAACTCTTTCTTCTTTTTCTTCTTTAACAACTTTCTTATCAGCCGAATCAGATGAATCTGATGCATCAGAAGTCTGTGCCTGTTCTTGTGCTTCTGCTTTTTCTTTTTCAGCAATAGCTTCTGCACGTAACTTATTGCGCAACTCCTCTGCTTCAGCAATTTGTTGCTCAACAGCTTCTGTTTCTGCTTTTTTCTTTTCCATTTCTAAACGGACATCTTCTTGTTCTTGCCACCAGTTAATGCGTGAACGAACAACTTCTTCCCGTTTTGAAATTTCTTCCAACCGTGTTTGACGATAAGTTGCTTTTAACTTTTCTAAATCGTTTTTCAACTGTTCTTTTTGCATTTGTAATTTCAAAAAGACATTGCCACGCTCCAAATCAGCCATTTCCTGAAAGACTTCTGTTGTGATACGACCCAACAATTGTTCGCTCGGCATATCTTTCGTCGATACAGAAGGTGCCATTGGTGACGGACCGTTAATAATCGACTCATTGATACCGGGCAATGTTGCCATTTCTAAATCACCGAGTGACGTACGACCCGGAAAATCTAAAATTTCGGCAGAATCAATATTTGTATTACTTAATTCTACTTCCAAGGCTTTTCTTTGTGTACCATCAATTTCAATCGGTGCAGCTGTTTCCACATTTGATGGTGCCTTATCAGCCGGAACTTCCTGTGCCCCGACCGGCAACACAAAAAGTGCAGTTGACAAACTTAAAACAGTTATCAATGATAATGAGTTATTTAGCATATATTCTCCCCTCATATTTCCATTTGTCTTGGGCATCTAGTCCCGGGTTAAAGTTCATTTGTGTTAAGTGAAATCCTGGAAATTTTTCAAAAAAAGTTTTCCATTCAAACGGTGTGTATGGTGATGAAACAGAAATCTTGTAAAAAACATATTCTTGTTGATTAACAGGTTTGGTTCCATCCGGATTGTTAGGCGGGTCAACCATTGTTTGGCGGTCAAATGAAATATTCAACCCCGTCGCCTGTTTAATATCCGTTAATTCTTCCCATAATTGCTGTTCTGTCAACGATGGAACAGAAGCAATTGTCGGAATACCCGTGAAAGACAACTGCCCGTTGGCAGACGTACCATCCGAATTGAGTTGGACGTTCACCCGTGACATTTTATATTCATTCAAGGCTGCTTTCAACCAAGCAATTCGACCACCCGGTTGCCATGATTTCGACCAAGAAGTTGTCAATCCTTCCGGCGTACAGGTAATACCACCCATCTGCCATCCCGGAATAGTTAATGTATTTAATTGATACGAATTATTCCAGCATTTATGCATAAATACTTCCATATCAGGCACTTTTTCCCATGGTTTCGGCTTTTCAGGAGCAGGCTCAACCGGTTGAATAGCTTCCGGAATAGGCATAGCCTCAATTTTTTCTTCCTGAAAAACATTCTGCAACAAAGATACCGACATCCAAGTGACAACAAAAACCAAAATGATGAAAAATAACGCAATAAGCGTCAAAACCTGTGTCTTTTTAGCAGCACCGATTTCCTGTAAACGGGATTTGGCTCCAGCCTTACGAACCAGATTTTCCAAAGCCATTTCTTTAGATTTATCAATCTGCCATTCCGGTGGTGTGATTTTCAAATCCCAATCCGGCAATGCCATCAATGAATAAAATCTGTCTTGTGCTTCTTGTTCTGATGTGAATAAAACATCATCTTCCGACAAAATCAAATCGTTCCGAATGGCAACCAACCACCAACCTTCACGAACCTTAAATACGGCAGCAACCGAGGTATAATCGCTTAAAGCAGAAGCAACTGCCGCAGCGGCAGACGGCTCACCGGCTCGATGACCGATTGATTTTTTACCGATACCGTATTGTGGTGTCGATGTCGAACGTAAACAATACAAATCAGCATCCGGATCACCTTCAATTGCTTCACGTATTTCCGGTGTCGGATCTTCCGGATTTTGCAACGGTTGCCACAGCAAACCGACAGCATATCCGGAACGCCCGATTGTAATCGTGCCTGATGGCGTGCTTGGGATTGCTCCCAAGCCATCAACCATCTGATTATCTGATTTCTCTATGGGCATACTCAACCCTCCCTAAAAATCTCTCATCCGTGATTCCGGAGCCAAAGGTGATTCCAAAACTTCTGGTGTTAACAAGATAACCATAACATCGCGTGTGTTTTCGCTGTATGCTTGTCCACCCAGAATGCTGATTTTTGCTCGACCGATACCACCGGTTGTCGTGGTGTTTTTAACTTGTTCAAATCCTGTCAAGACAAGTGTTGAACCGGAACGCATAGCAATTTCCTGAATGAAACCACGTGTTTGCATTTTCGGCAATTGAACAACAGTCACGTCTTTATCACCGGTATCTCCTTCATCTGATGATGAATCTTCACTGTCAGATGTTTCTTCATCACTGCCTTCACCATCTTCACTTTGTTGACCATCAGAGGAGAATTTTTCCAAAGCAATCAAGTCTGTCAAGTTCATTGAGAACATAACAATTAAACGACCATGATCCAAAATACGTGGTAAAATTTCCAACATAAAACCATAGTTTAACGTATCTGTTTGCATGTCAACATCTACACTTCTGTCAGAACCGGAACCGGATGTTGAAACATTTGATTCGCTAACATAGTTTTGTTGTGTCGTAATTTGAACCGGAGCAACTTTATTGTTCAAAGTTGTTACACTGGCAGAAGTAACAAGTGATGTTTTACCTTGTGATGAGAAGGCTTGAATAACGGCACTTGAATTTTTCCAGTTCGATGACGGACGCAACAAAGTCATTGATAACATACCGGCAGCAGCACCTGTTGTTGAACCGGAAGCAATTGTGAACGGACTTGTATAATCAGCCAAAATATTACTACTACCGAAGACACCAGCCAAATCCAAACCGTAGTTATCCGTATTATTGACTGATACCAACAACACTTTAACTGAAATAGCAACTTGACGTGATAATTTTTCGTTAAATTTGTTAATCCAGTCAGCAGCTTCACGAATAACAAACGGGCTACCTGTTACTGTAACCGTACCGGCGACACGACTAAATGATAATTTAGCCCCTTCTCCGACAACTTGTTCCAAACCTTGTTCAATATTATCCCACAGAGCCAAGTTAGCTGACGATGATAATGATGAAGACGAACTACCGCCCCCGTCACCCATTGTCGCACCCGACAAAGAATTTGAAATAGATGTTTCCGTCGGCAAAGCGTAAATATTAAAGACACGTGTTTCCTTAGTATAGAATGTAATAATACCAGATTTATAACGCCACCAAACACTGTATCGATTTGATAAATAATTGAGCAAGCCACTCAATTTACCCGTATAATTCAAAGCAACCGTTTCCGTTGGAATGGCGTCTTCTGCTTTTAAATTATCCAAACGAACGGTGATTCCCGTTACATCAGTAATTTCTTGTGCAAGAGCAGGCAAAGCGGCCTCTTGTGCTATTGAAAGCGTGACCGAGTCATCTTCTTCTAAATGAGCAGGCAACGCATCACCTTCCGAAATTTTGACACTGTTTGTACCCAACCAAATATCATTCTTCGTACGAACTGTATCAACAGGAGCCGGCAAATCAGGAATTTGAGCCTGTTGCAAGTGGTCTTCCACCCGTTCCAATGTTGTTTCGATTTTTTTATTTGTTCGAGCAACGTATTCATTACAGGCACTCAAAACAAGTGTTGATGTCATTAAAACAGCAACAAGTCCGAATTTAATTGTTCTAGTCAGCATTTTCATTCTCCTGCGTGTTAATTACCAAAACTCTGTTTCCTTTATAGAATGTCCCGATCGGAGCCGGTGTTGCCCGTGCAAACGAGCGAATGAAAGCAGCTGAAACTTCCGTAAATTTACCACGGAAAACAACACCTGCTTCCAAATTATAATCTCTATCCAATTTCCAAATAACCGTCCAGCCGGACATTTCACCCCAACGCATTAACAAATGGCGTAATGTTTCACCTGCCGGAGCATCCCAATCATGCACTTCTTCCCCAAAAGCAATTCGTTCTTTTAATGACATTGTCTTTTGTTGTACCCCTGCTGTTTTCGTTTCTGACATCGCATCTGTTTGAGCCGTTGTTTCTTGTTGCGTTACTTTTTGATCACCGGCTGTTACAATGACTTTTTCTTCATCAACATGAGGAACACCGGAAACAACGTTTTTACCATTAACTGATACTAAATGCACATTTTCAGGAGCCGCATCAGGACTCGGAACGGCAATCATTTGCCCATCAGCTGAAACATAAACATATTCAGCCGTTTGTGAAGCCTGATTTTCCTTGACTGTCGTACGAATTGTTTTTTCGATTTCCGTTTTAAACAATGCTTCGGAACAAGCATCACCCGTACAAACAACCTCACCACCTTGTACCGGTTGCAATGCTAAATCAGCCTGTTGCTGTGCATATAATTGTTGTGCCATTTTATCTTTAACCGACAAACCGTCTTTTGTTGCCGGAACAGAAACGGCCACCGGCATACCGGCATGATATGATGAATTTGTACTAACAGCATATCCGGCATATGTCTGACTCAAATTCAAATCCGGTTCTTCATATGTTACCACACAATTACCAGAATTTTCCGCCGTGCAAACAGCTTGTTTTGCAGAAGTCGTTTGTTCTGACTCCGTTTCTAAAACCAACGTTTCATCACTTTCCAATGACGTACAAGCACTCATCAAACCCATAGTGCAAGTCATCATACCCGCAATTAATGTTGTTTTCAATAAATTCTGTTTCATTCTATCTCCTTTTTCTGCGTTTACTTTCCGACGGAAATTTTACCATTTAATCAGTTTATTTTCTTTAATCTGACCATTTTTTTGTTGAACTTTACGTGTTTCAACGTTATCTTCCCTATGAACCATTCGTAAGACCAAACTGTTTTCCGGTCTATCAACATATTCAACAACAATCTGATGCAAAGATAAACCCGTATTCATCAATATACGCTGTATAACAAACAAGCGTTTCTGTTGGATAGTCGGATTTGTTTTACTCAAACGAATATTGATAATATAACGCGGATCTTGTCTTGCCTGCAAAGAAAACACCTTAATCCATTTAACCATTTGGCCGGAAAATTCAGTTGAGTTTGGATAAAACGTTACTTTAATATCCTGTGGCATCAAAGCCGGCACTTCGCCCCCTTCTTGTGCCTGAATTAACATTTTATCAGCAACTTCGGAAGCATATGTTTTATACACAGGAGCCGAATAAGAAGCAGTTTCTTCGATAACATCTTTAGATACAACCGGTTTCAACGGCAACAACAACCGCTTCTTTTTAACTGTTTCTTTTACCCCAACATTTTTACCAGAAGTTTCAGACAACACATCATTGATAACTTCATCAGCCACACCAGCAACTGTGCGACCATTCTGTTCTGCCGGATTTACAACTTGGCTTTCACTTTCAGCAACCGTTTCACCCTGCGAACGAGCCAAAGCCTCCCGATACATTTTTGTTGTTTTCGTCGTCTTACCCGTCAAGCGACGTTCAACAGCCATCTGCTCCTGCACAGGCACCAATTCCGTCTGTGTGATTTTAATAACCGGAAGTTCACGTATCGTTTCCGTTTGCTTTTCTTCAACATCCAAGCGATGCACGCCTTTATCCATTGAATCGGATCGAACAACAGCCGGTAAAACAAACATTGGCACGACAAAATCACCTTCAGCTGTAATGGTAGCAATGGCTTCTTCCGGTTTCTGTTGCGAGGATACTCTTTTTTCTCCTTCAGCCAAAACTGTTTCTGATTTTTCGTCAATTTTAAGGACATCTTCAACCTGCGAAGCGACCGATTCGCTTTCAACAGAGAGTTCCGTTTCCGTATTTTCAGGCATTCCATCTGCCATTAACGGCGTTGCCACAGACAAACCCATGCAAAACGCCAAAATTCCGTTTAAATATTTTTTTTGTTGCAACATAACCTTATCTCTCTGAAATATAAAAACAATTTCATAAAATCCCACACATGAAAACCCCAAAACAGGAGAAAACGACGCATAGAATATGTCTCATATTACAACGATGCAAATAAAACTGCAACAAAAAAAGTGCTGGACAAACAAAAAAAAACATTTTATAATAACGGTTGAGACGAAACAGTCTTATAATATGCATATTAATAAGGAGTATCCTATGAATAGATATTTAAAAATATTTTTGATGTTTGCCGTTGTTGCACTCGTCTTTACTGCAACGGACGCAGCCGCTCAAAACGTTTTTGAAACAATTTTAAGTAAGTTATTGAACACATTTAAAAACGTTCGTAACGTTATTTTTGTTGTCGGTGGTTTTGGTTTAGTCGGTTTGGGTTTCGCAGCTATTTTCGGAAAAATCAAATGGCCGTGGCTTGCCGCTTTGGCTTGTGGTCTTGCCGTTGTTGCATTAGCCGGTGCAATGGTTGATTACGTAACCGACGGTGATGAAGGCGGTGGTGGTGTTGTTGATTACGAAGCTGAATGGGATGACACATTGGCAAACTAATCAAACACATCTGACAAAACAGGTCTTTCTCATGAAAGACCTGTTTTTTTGTAAGATGAAAATCATTAAACGAAAAATCAGAAAACAAAAACCAATTATCCCACATCAAATAATTGCCAAATAAATATTAAATTTTCTTACCCCAAAAATAACGCTATATCAAAAAGAATGTTTTTTAATTTTTTGTAACGGTTACTCAATTTCAAAACATAATATGAATAACATATCTTCATTAGATAATTAGATAATTATATCATTTCTCTATTCCGAACAAAAAAAAGATGATATCCATACGATATCATCTTTTTTTTTGTGTGTTTAAAACTTATTCTTTCACACACTGATAACCTGTAATGGTATCCCCAGACATCGCAGGAACGGCTTTTCTGCCCTCACAATCATTACACAAACGTATCGATTCAGCATCTGTTCCAATTGTGAACGTTCCGTTTGTTGAGCAGGCAACACATTCGCCTGTTGATTTTTGAAATAAATCGCCGACACATTCTTCGACACATAAACCGGCTAAATTGTCTTGGTCTTCAAACCCAGTTGTCAACATACGACGATTATCACAACTATCACATAAGTTGATAACGTCCGGATGAACGGCAATATTTTTTTGTGTACAGGCAATACATGTCGCATTTGTATTCAAAAATTGCTTACCTTCAACACATAAACCTTTTAGGCAGGAACCGTTTTCATACCGTCTGTTTTTACAAGTAGCACATTGAACTTGCGATGATGAATAAGATGCATCCGAATCACAGGCCCGACAATATCCTTCATTATCTCTAAATTTTTCACCATTGTGTGATCCATTCAACCAAGCACTTGCATTACTTTTAACATCATCAGACACCCAACTTGAAAAATTATTTTCTTTATCGTTACAAACACCACGTTTGCCGGGGTTAATAAGGACGCAGTAATTTCCAATCATTGTTCGGTTTTCACAAAGTGAACATTCATTCACATTGTTCATTGTCATCGGAAATACATAATCAGAAGCGGTGCATTTATGACACACCCCATACCTTCCCGTAAATTGTATCGTTCCGTCGTCGGCTGTTCCACAACTGTCTAAAACACAATCAGCACTCGTTCCAAAACTAGTGCCCTTGACCCGTTTATAGGGTGCATTAGGACATCTGTCTTCACACAGTTCTTTGCTTAGCCAACCATTTGCTTGATAGTTGCCTGTTGACCGATGACTACAGGAACGACAACCAAAATAATTCCTATCTTGCCACATATTCGACGGACATTTGGCAATACAGTAAATAGTTGGGCTATGTGCTGTTGTTTCATAAGTGGTATCAACAGCATCTGAATCTGAACTATATTTCCCATCTTTCATGCGACAATTTGTTGAACAACCTGATTCTTCATCATTTGTAATTGCAACACGCGTATAATTGGGACTTTTCGGACACGCTTGACAATCGCCATTAGCCCCCATAATTTGACCTAACGGACAAGCAGATCCATCTTTCGGAACACAATATCCTTTTTCATTGACCTTACGTCCACACTTTTCACATAAATCACGTAATTCGGGGATAACTGTTTCTCTAATATCTACCATCGTGTTTTTACCAAGATTAAGAGCATCACAATCGTAACATTGTCCATTTTGTGCCGATTGCCATTTGCGTGTGCATCGTTCATCTTTTGGATTGGATTGGCATATAGCTATTTGTTCTTCGGCATTTTCCGGTTGTTGACACACTTTAAAACAATGCGTATGTGCAAACCATCTTTTACTCCACTCACCCTTTTCATTACGTTCAGGACAATTGTTACATTTATCTCTTAAACCTTGTATAAAATTGGGAATTGATGAATTGATATACCAAAATTCCATAATGAAATTATCATCCCCGTTATAAGTACATGGTTTACAATAATACTCATAGATATCACCACGACGCCAAGACATGAATTCATTACTAGCACATTCCACCGGTTTTTGACACCAATAACCGCACGGAGCCCAAAACCATTGAAGCCCTCCACACGCTAAACATTGATTTTTTGAAATAGATTCATTTTGTATTTTATGAGCCGTCATATCTGAACAAGGAATACAGCCTTCGGTTGAAGATTGATAGGAATATCCTTCGGTACACATGAATGAACAATATCCTCGTGAACTATCATCTGACAGTTCACCATGCCAGCGTTTTGTCCCACTGGCTTCACATTGTTGACACATGGTATATCCGTCAACTTCATCACTGGTGTCGGGAAAACCTTCTCCGTCTTTTAAAACAATAAAGTTGTTACCGTTATCACACGGAATACA
>JAZTVX010000043.1:0-2291 GCA_045635565.1 Alphaproteobacteria bacterium | reverse complement strand
AAGATTACCGTTGGCATCACAGGTAAGGGTGACTGATTCATTGTTGGTATCTAGAGTCACCCCTAAAACTTTTTTCACAAAGGTGCCGGTTGCCACAGCCGAGGCACCCGAGGTATGTGCTTCGGAGGTTTTACAGCTCCAGCCGCTGGTCACAATGGTATGGGAGCGTGTAGCCGACGTGCAGTTGAAGTTACCGTTGGAGTAAATAGCAAAGGTGCCGGTTACTTTGAACTTATAAAGAGTTTCACCGTTCGAATTTTTGGCAGTTAATGTTTTACTGCCACTTTTGGTTGTAAGAGCACGAGTTACAGTTGCTGTTTCTTCCCGCACAGTGATGGTGATTGAACAACCGTCAGCCAAATATTCGGTGGTTTCCGAAACGATCGCACCGGTTGGCTCTGCCGTTTCGGCCGATGCAGGGCAGATTGTCAAACTCAACGCCATACTTACAAACAGTAGAAATGCGATTGTTTTTTTCATAATTATTTCCTCAACTTTCTGTTATTTCAACTATGTAATATTTAACGGCTAAATTAGAATTCTCTATTGTCATCCAAACGGTGCAGGCGCTACAGACTAACCCAACAAGTGCCAGTATAATAGTTGCGATTTTTGCTAGGTGATTAACACGCATTGCTCTATTTTGCGCGTGATCATCCAATGATGCTATGTATTCTTTGGCAAACTTTTTGGGTTCACCAAACTGCTTTTGTATGTCATCAATGGTGGTATTCGGATGTTGGGCGATATACTCATTCAAATCACAGTCTAAAGTTGTCAAAAAGCGTTTTCTCACATAAATTGGCAACTCCCTTTTGATGGAACGACGATATTGTTTTAATGCAAGGTTTAAATTTGAGTGTTTATTCATTATTAATATCCTCCATAGATTCCACACCGAGAATGGCAAACACACCGCCACAGACCGACAGATATTCTGCACGGATCTGCTTTAAATACACTTCGCCGCTGGGTTCCAGATGATAGTAAACACGGGTGCGGCGTTTGCCAACCAGTTTTTTTCTATCAGAAATCACACCTTTATCCAGCAAGCGGTAGAGTGTAGGGTACATCGAGCTTTCCTGTAGGTTGTAGCGGCCGCCGCTACGTAGCGAAAGCTCTTGCGAAATCTGGTAACCATACATATCGCTTTCCTGCAGTAAAGTCAGTAGCAATAATTCTATGGTACCGCGTTTGAGATTTTCCAAAATGGCCATTTCACGAATCCTTTCTATAGTAATTCGCAAGTCGCATTTAAAATGTACCACAAGTATATTGCAATGTCAATACCATAGACCGAGATATATTGTTGACAAATTGCGAAATGTGTGTTATATTGTGATTGGAGATTGTCGACAATTAAATTATATGATTGGGAGGTGTTTCATGATTTTTTGCAATACCTAAAATAAATGAGTAATAACAAATGTTTAAAAAACAAAAATAGCTTTTTGCGTAGTAATGTTGCTATCCCTTTTTAACGTCTGTGCAATGGCTGCAAGCAACACTACAACTGTATCTAATTGGAATTCCGATTATACAAAAACTGCTGCGTTGAAAGCATCTTCAAGTGTTACTGGTACAATGACAGCGAAATTTAAATTTGGAAATGCTGCACTAGTTGATAAAATCAGCACCACAACAGTAGGAGTCGGAACAACGGATGTGATTGCGGAAACGAAATGGACTGGAAAAAAAGGTGGCTCAAAATCTGCTAAAGAAGTTGATGTACTTACTGTAGAAGCAAAAACATCGGGAATTTTATGGGAAGGAACATCCACCACATACCACAAAAGCACTATTGTTAAAAATTCTGTCACCGATTATCATGTTGTAAAAGGAACACGTTAATATAATTAATTAGCAATTATACTCGGGTAACGCAATGAATGATAAAATTGGCTAATAAATACAAGAGATTATAAAATATGTCATTTTGGGTTTGTTGCGTTACCCAAACTTGGTAGTATCTAAAAATGGTATTTTTGATTTATAGAGTTTTAAAGCATGAAAAATCAATATTATACATTTATATGCGAAAATGCATTTTTGAGTGTCGGATTTTTCATCAAAAGAAGGGAAGATATGAATTGTGTTTTTTGCTTAAAAAAACATTAAAAACAACGATTTTGGAACACAAGTTGGTATTTTGTTTGTTTTGTGTTTGCCAAATGATTTCGATTTTTTCGGTCATTTTTGTTGCCGGAGTATTTGCAGCGTATGAGGAGGCTAACAGTTCTTATGATTTAGAGTATCGGCAATTCGTTGTTGAAAATGAACATTCATATACC
>JAZTVX010000042.1:0-4337 GCA_045635565.1 Alphaproteobacteria bacterium | reverse complement strand
GATGCCCTTACCCGAACCCAGTGAAGACGGAACGGATTTTGATGAATTTCCGGATATAACGGGAACGGGTTATCCGATTTATATGACCTCTCACCCTGATGTTGCTTTTAAAACATATGTTGAAGGTGTTTCTTCCCGTGTGTGTAAAAATGTGGTTAATATGAACTTAAACGGTGTTATTCAAGGCATTCAATTTGTGCAAGTTGCCCAAGGGGACGGGGATTTAATCAAATACACAGGCTCAGCCTCCATTTGTGGGGAAGATGAAACAGATAATTTACTTGTTTTTACTTCGTTTGTTGATTCTGAAAGTAATGAAGCAGGAAGTGGACAAAGTGGTGACCCGTGTGTCGAAGAAGAAGATTGTTTACCTCTTTGTGCCCCTGTTACATGTGAAAATGATATGACATGTCATAATAGTTGTACTCATACTGATACACCTTACTGTTTAGATGACGGAAATGGGGGTATTTGTGTGAAATGTACGAAAAGAGAGCATTGTGCTTATTTAGGAAAAGATTACACTTGTTCAGATTTAACAAATGAATGTGTTAAAATACCGGAGACGTGTGAAGAAAAAAAAGAATTTCGCACTAAAAACGGAATTTGTATTGCTTGTGACAATGCCAGTAATTTTATGGTCGGATTAGATAAATTTTCCGAACTGGCATTAGGGGTTGAAGATACATTGACTGGTATAGAACAATGTAACGCCTGTGAAAATCCAACACGATATTCGGGAAATGTTGATGAAGAAACGGGATATTGTTCATATGCCTGCACGAATAAATACAGTTTTCAAAGTGTTACAAATGGATGTGTGTCTTGTACGGATACTAATGGTTATTTGATTGTTAATGAAGATGTGAGTTTGAAACAGTGTTTAGCGTGTGATAACCATTTCTGGTATTATAATCCAGCATGGCCCAATGGATGTATTTGTGATACGGATCGATGTAAAACAGGGGAAAGTTTTATTCAATTTCAATACGATGGAAAGGGAGAGGAACCCGGTGCTTGTACCTCATGTGAAGCAGATGGATGTTTTCTGATCGGTACTGGTAGTAACAATTCAACGGGGGTTAGATCCATTTTTATAGATAAGTGTCTTGCATGTGGTAATCGAACAATCATTGGTCGTAATTGTTGTAAAAAGTGTGTTCAACCAGTGGAGGCTGATGAACAAATTGCTATATGTCAAGCCAATCCCAAAGATGAAAAATGTACTCGTAAGTGGCAAAATACCTCGGGTCAATGTATGACCTGTAGTGATTCCGGCACGAATACATATGTTGGAACAGATGCTGTTGAAGGGAGTACAGACCCTAACGGATTAGGAGCATTATGTCGTGCATGTGGGAGAACGGTCACTGAAGACGGATATTGTGTTTATGCCGGTGCTTGTAAAGAAAAACAATTTATGGGAATAGACGGTATTTGTTATGATTGTACGACCACAACAGATGTTATCATTAAGTCTGGAGATGATAAAGAATCGGGTTGTATTGCTAATTGTGTTGATGTAACTGATAATAAATGGTACAAAGGACGACGTATTTTGAGTTTTACAAAGAGTAGTAAAACCTATTATTCCTGTTTTAGAAAACCGTTAGAAAATGCCAAAACAGCTCAAGATTCTATTGGAAATATTTATAATTGTAATGATTCTAAAAATTTGGTTTTATATGGTAATGAAGGATCGCCACAAGGAACAGGCAATGCTGTAAAAGTGTTATCTGATGAATGTACAAGTCGTTGTCCCAATGAAAGGGAATTATATTGGTATGGTACTTCGTGTGGTTTGTCAAATTGTCCTGTTTTAACAGGTAATGTGAAGCAATTTTCAAATCGTGGTGGTGGATGCGAAAGTTGTAATAAAACATCATCCGTGTTGATTGGACATGAAGCCTATCCTGAATCTATTATTACAGGTTCTAATTTAATTGAAAAATGTGAATCCTGTGGTAATCGTATTTATACAAATGATACGGGACGAGACAAAATGTATTTTCCGATGTGTGTATTGGTCAATCCGGGAGTTAGTGGTATTTGTAATAATATTGAGACAAACTTACCGGATAAATTAACAGATACATTGCGTAATAAAGCACAGGATTATTTAAAATCAGATACTGGATTATTTCGTGATACAGATGGTTATTGTCGTAGTTGTACAGATAAAGCCTCCTACTATGCCAGCAAACAACAATGTGATGTTTGTCCGAATAGACGGTATAGTGGTTATCGTTGTCTTTACGGTTTATGTGAAGAAAGTTTACAATTTTTAAATACAAGTAATAGCTGTGTTTCCTGTTCAAGTAAAAATGTTGCTGTTAATCCAAAAAAAGCCAACTTATGTAATAGTTGTGATAATCGTCGTATGTTAACAACAGGGTTTGAAGACCAAGATAATTGGAGCGGTTTATGTGTCGAAGAATGTGTCGGCGATTTATTCCAAAAATCGACAGGAGAATGTGTTGCCTGTTCAACAAACGGAACGTTTACAATTGGAACAGATGCTGAATCGATACGTTTGTGCAACACATGTGAGGACAGAAAAGCCGTCCCCGTGATGTCTGGGGATACTATTACAGGATATCAGTGTGTGAAAGAGTAATACAATTAAAATGCATAACACAAACGCCTCTCAACAAAAAATGTTGACGGGTGTTTGTTGTTTTATTATTGGGAAATGTTTTATTCAAGTATAAAAACCAATAGTTTTTTTTGTATTCAAAATAATGGCTTTGATATCAAAAAAAATATCCTTACAAAACGCCAAAACCTATTCAAAAATAAGGCTTAAAAATCAATGTATTCTCAACGAAAAACGTGTCAAAAAAAGGTACGTTATTTTTCCCATATTATGATGCAAAATACCTCTTGTCAACTAAAAAATGCAATCGTCTGATTTTTATATCTTTTTTACTTCCGTAGCAACACACCCCGTTCATCAAAAAAAAGCATCAAAATAACGTACCTTTTTTTGACACGTTTTTTTAAGAGAAGGTTTTGTTTTTTTGAGATTATTTTAACGGAGGTTTTATGACTTTTAAAATGCCTTTTTTACATCGTTTTTTGAACAAAAACACACAAGAATCCGGTCGCAGTATGGTTGAAATCCTTGGTGTTTTGGCTGTTATCGGCGTTTTGACAATGGCCGGTTTAATCGGTTACACCTACGCCATGAAAAAACATACGGCTAATTTGTTGGTTCACGAGGCACGTTTAGCTTGGGCAAATGAACAAGGTTCCGAATCCCAAGAAACAAACTGGATTCCGGTTAATTTTACGCCAAAATGTGGATACGATATGTTCACGGGAAAAGATGAAGATGGAGATACATTTGTTCTTGTTGAAGGGATTGATAAAGAAATGTGTCAAATGTTGATGCAATTGGGTAATAACGATATGTTATCGTTTTACAAACAGGTAGAGTTAGAAGAAACCAATGTTGCCTTGGTAACACAATGCCCTACCGAACCACTTGATATTATTTTTGCGTTTGACGGGACACGAGCCCCCGGTAAAGATTGTGAAACAGGCGAAGAATGTGCTGATTTTGTCGGCGGATATTGCAATACCGATACAGGAACATGCCATGATTGCCCAGACGGCAAAGAACCCAATGAATCTCAAACACTGTGTAATCCGATTTGTGATACGGAAACCGAAAGCGAATGCTGGCTAGATGAACGTCGGTGGTGTTGTGGAGGCAATACGATTTGTGGCGAAACGGCTGATGAATGTGTGGAATCAGATGGTTTTTGTAAGTATCGTTTTGAAAATATCGATATGACCTTACAAACAAATTGCTCATTGGATGTTTCATCTGACGTTATGACGTTAGCAACCAATTGTGCATTTAAGAACGGATTAGCCTCCGATGGAGAAACGTTAAATATGGCTGTTGAAGGAACGCCTTGTCCATCAGGACAGTACTGTTATTTATCGTTTCAAACAACGGATTGTTTAACATCTGTATCAGCAAGCGGAGCACAAACCATTTATGGTGTTTGTACCGATATGGATAAGGTTAATGCCTCTTGTCTTGTTCAAAAAACCACTGGTGGCGATATGGTTACAACAGACAAAGGGTGTTCATCCGGACAATATTGTTATGCATCATTTTCAAACAATACATGTACTGGTTTAGCCTCATCCAATCACTCTGGAATAATTTACGGCGTTTGTACAGATATGGACAAGGTCAATGCATCCTGTCAACCCAAAGAAAGTGATTTTGACAGATTGTTATCTCCTCAAATTGATTGTCCAAAGCAACAATACTGTTACTTGGCATTTAAATCGAAAGGATGTAGTAACAAAACGGATGC
>JAZTVX010000041.1:0-2168 GCA_045635565.1 Alphaproteobacteria bacterium | reverse complement strand
CATCAAAAAAACGAATCGTTTTTGTGATTTGTATAAGAACATTCCTCTTATTTTGCAGATAAGATGTTTGTCTGATTGCACCCGTTATGATGGAAAACGACAACAATGAAACAATTTTCTGACAATAATTGTTATGTGTTTCGACAGAGGGTTGGTTGTTCTTATGTTTATTTATGATATAACAAGGGAGTCCATAAAACAATCCCCGAATGCCTGACGACAACATTCGGGGTTTTGATATGAGTGGATTGGTTTGTTTTGTTTTATTTTTGAATTATTTTGCAAAAAAGTTAATAGCATAGGGCTCGATAGGTAGCCCCAGAACGTTCTCTTGTCATAACATAACCATTTACGAAACTGAAAATGTATGCTTTGTTGTCATCGATTGCTTGTGCTGTCCATACTTCTATGCCGCGTCCCAAACTTAAATTAGGACAATAACCATCTCCCCAACTTCTATTATTACAGGCTTCTGCCTGTGTTGCTAAATGTCTGCCATTTGCCGTACACCAAGTAAAAGCACTCCACCAGTTCATTCCTTTGTTGCTGATGCAATAAACATGTTTGTTGTAGTTCCCTGTAATTTCTTCACCTCCATCACAAGAGGCCATTGCTTGATGGGATAATGTTGTTAAAAGTGTCAATGCCAATAATAATTTTTTCATTTTTTCCTCCGTTTGATTGTTGTTAAAAGTTAAATTGTTAATCGATAGCTGGACATTCTTTTAAATTTCCTAAATTTGATTCCATATCTAAACAGACTCCCCACAATGGATTGCTTCCCGTTGAATCTGCTTTATCCTTACACCCTTTGGATTTGTATGTTAAATAGCAATATTGTTGTTTAGGGCAAATTATTTCGGGAGATAACATTTTGTTAAAGTCGGAAGGAATAGTGCATACTGGATTTGTCTTATCTACATCGGTACAAGTGCCGTAAAGCATACCTGCATGGTTGCTACTTGCATAACCGGTACATGTTTCTGTTGAATACGACAAGTAACAATACTGTCCGGATGGACAACCGACTGATGGTGTAATCATATCACTTTCTGTTGCCTTTTGGACTAAGCAAGAAGCATTGGAGGCATTCATATCTGTACAGACACCATACAAAGTTTCAGCACCAATAGCCGGTGCTAGAGATAGACAATCGGGTGTTGCAAATGACAGATAGCAATATTGTCCCGTTGGACAGCCTTTTTCTTGGTTCATATTAAGGGGCTCGCTGTTTGATGATAAACCATTTTTGTATATACAATTTGTTGCCGATGACATGATATCTGCTGATATATCATACGAACAGTTGGCTTTCGGTTGCATATCCATATTTTGAAACGCATATTTACAAAATCCGTCGGATTCAACGCATTCATCAGCCGTTTTCCCACAAATCGTATTGCCTCCACAACACCACCGACGTTCACCTGACCAACATTCGCTTTCTATTTCCGTATCGCAAATCGGATTACAAAATGTATGAGATTCGTTCGGTTCTTTTCCGTCAGGACAATCATAACAGGTGCCCGTTTCAGCATGGCAATATCCACCTGCCGAATCGGCACAATCATCATTCGTTTCACAATCCTTACCGGGGGCTCGTGTCCCTTCAAACGCAAAAATAATATCAAGTGGTTCGGTAGGGCATTGTGTTAAAAGGGTTACATTGGTTTCTTCTAACTCTACCTGTTTGTAAAACGATAACATATCGTTATTACCCAATTGCATCAGCATTTGACACATTTCTTTATCAACATCGCCAACCAGAACAAAGGTATCGCCGTCTTCATCTTTTCCCGTGAACATATCGTATCCACATTTTGGCGTAAAATTGACCGGTATCCAGTTTGTTTCTTCGGTACTTTCTCGCCCTTGTTGATTCGCATAAGCCAGATGGGCTTCTTGGACCAATAAGTTAGCCGTGTATTTTTTCATGGCATAAATATAACCGTAAATCCCACACGCGGATAAAACCCCTATCACAGCCAAAACACCAAGGATTTCAACCATACTGCGACCTTGTTCGGTTGATGTTTTCGCATCAAATTGTTTCAAAAAAGGCAATTTAAAAGTCATATAACCTCCGTTAAAATAATCTCAAAAAATCAAAACCTTCCCTTAAAAAAACGTGTCAAAAAAAGGTACGTTTTTTTGACGCTTTTTTTTGA
>JAZTVX010000040.1:0-19176 GCA_045635565.1 Alphaproteobacteria bacterium | reverse complement strand
CACCACATTTATGACATTCTTCGTTACGGGCTACCCTTGTTCCTGTTGTTAATTCGTCACAATTTGTACAACCGTTTGTAACTGAATCATACTTTTCAATCGGATTTTCAGCTGGACAAACACCACAACTTGTTCCGCTGGCATCAACCAGTGAACCGTCAGAACACGGATAACATGTTCCTAAATGCGTTGTTGCATTTGTTTCTTTCCAATATCGATTTGGACAACGGGTGCATTCTTCTTTGGTTGTATTTGTAATGTTTGCTGTATGATTACAAGAATAACAATAGGTATCATATGATTTATGAAAACGATTCGGACATTTTAAACATTCTTCCTGATCGGCATAATAGTATTTACTGGCATTATCACAGGAACGGCAAATACTGTCCGTTTTGCCTTTTCCGCTGTGGGCTGCATAAAATACTTCTGGTTCACATACAGAACAGTGGTAGGCTTCTGCAACTTTCGTACCATCTGCAATAGCATTGCACGGAATACAACGCCCGTCAGAACTCATAATCGGACTATCACCAGTGCAACTGGCACCACTCCATAATTTAAAACCGGGTTTGTAAACAAAAAACAAGTCACCACCGACATAAGAATAATTTTTTTTACGGCCGTTGTGTAATTCATACTTAAATGTATCTCCTGAAGTAAATGCAATCGGATTGGCACATTTATCACGCGTTACTTCTTTGCCGTTTTTTCTCAAAAGGAACGTACCGGATCGTGAACAATCTACCCAAATTCCGACATAATCAGCATCGTGAAATGGTGTTGCAGAACTGTTTCCCCCTCCTGACCAAGGAGAGCCTTTATAACCCCGTCCTTTACCACCGGTTAAGGCAGCATCATGGTAATAAACACATGTTTGCCATTCATGCGAATAACTTGTTTTGTCAGGACAACCGCATGTTCCGACTGTTTCACCGTTAGGAATGCGACAATACGGACGCCGTTCATCTTTACAATCATTACTTGTTTCGCATGATTCACTGCATTCCCACGTATTTTTATCTAAATAAGGTTTATCATCCGGACAAGGCATACATTTACCCCATTGAGTATTACAACGGGGAGCATCTTCTTCCGTGCATTCATCGTTTGACGTACATCCTAAACGACACGCATTTTCAATACAAAAACGAGGTGGATCTTGCGGACAATCCGCATCGCCGGTACATTCGACGCATGATCTGTTAACACAAAACGGTTTTGATAAATCTGTGCATTCAGCATTGCTGTCACACCCTTCACGATCTTCCGGTTGAGGGCAAATTTCTTCGGGATTACATGTTTCATCCGTACAAATTTCGTCCGGATTACACGTCGGTAATTTTTTACAGACATGGTCATCAATGCCACAATATTCATCGGCTTCGCAATCATTATCCGTTGTGCATTCGTATGTGCCTAATGCTAGACGGATACTTTGAGAATACCCCACGTTGTTTTGGATAAAACACACTGAAAACAAAATAAAAAACACCCAAAAACATATCCTAAAAAAGGATTGTTTTTTGTGTGTAAAAAGTGATTTTATTGTATCAAAAAAATAATTATTTTTCATGGGCTTCTCCTCAAAAAACGTGTCAAAAAAAGGTACGTTTTTTTGATGCTTTTTTTTAATAGACGACGTGTGTTTGTGATGAGGTAAAAAAGATATAAAAATCAGATGATTACATTTTTTAGTTGACAAGAGGTATTTCGCATAATAGTATGGGAAAAATAACGTACCTTTTTTTGACACGTTTTTTTAAGAGAATGCATTGATTTTTAAGCCTTATTTTTAAACAGGTTTTGCCATTCGATAAAAGCCTTTTTTTATAAAAAAAATGAGAGTTTAAAGTACATGTAAAATAATGATTTTGATTACGTGTTATTTCGGATGTTTTTAGATAGATTGATATAATCTGCAATAATAACTGTGAAAGAATAAAAAAGGAGGTAATGCCAACCTCCTTTTTTAACTACAAGGAATGCAGGTTTGTTACCCGTTGTACAAATCCGGGCGGAAAGCCTTTGTAATGTTTGTCCACGCATTGAGCCATATTCGGATATTTTTTGTAAAAATTTAAAATAGCCGTTGTAGCAGGTACGGAACGGGGACATGTTACAACAAAGGTTGGACTGTTTTCAACAGGTTCGACGAGGTATTGATTAACTCCGTTTTTGTTTAGCATTTGACATAGTTTTTGTGCAGAACGCTTATTTTGACACTTGATTTGACGTGTGCCACTTGCCCATTGATATAAAATTTTATTCACTTCAATTGATGGTGTGCATAAAATAACCGTTTCATGAGAATTATGCCCCATTGACATATCCAAAATTTCATCTTGTTCGCCTTTCATGCGTCCTAAACAATGTTTCGACATATTTCGACAGCGTTGTTGTCGCATAGATAAATCTAAATCTTTCAATACGGTAAATAATTCTTCACCTTCTTCATAGGAACAGCACTGAATTACATATTGGTTATAACGAGAACGTCGTTCCGGTAAATAATCACACTCGGATAAATTATGACTCATTTGAACCTCCTTATTGACACATTATACCACAAAAATTCAATTGGAACAATGGGAAAATGAAAATAAAAGTATTTGTTTGTGGTCAAGTTGTTTTTTATCAAAATTTACTTGACATTAACTGATGTGAAAGTAGATACTTTAACGAGTTTATCTATCTTTGTTATCGAAGATAAGTCTAAAAGGAAGTGTCAGATGATTTTTTTGGTTAGACATGGTCAAACGGATTGGAATGTTTTAGGATTGTATCAAGGTCATACAGACATTGAATTGAACGATGTGGGAATTTGTCAGGCAGAGCAAATAAAAGAAAAATTGAATCATGTCTCATTTGATTTTGTTTTTTCAAGCCCTTTGAAAAGAGCGTATCAAACGGCTCAAATTATTCACAGCGGGCATATTGTGACAGATTGTCGTTTGATGGAACGGTATAATGGGCTTTTAGAGGGTATGAAAAAGGGAGAATTTGTTGTTAATTTTGCTGACCCGAACGAACAAAGATTTCATATCGAAACATTATCTGCGTTCAGAAAAAGAATTAACGATTTTTGGAATGATATTTTGAAGCAATCATCTGACAAAAATATTTTGGTTGTTACGCATGCCGGTGTTGGCATTTATAGTCAATGTTATTTTAGAGGAGAACCACCGGATAATGATTATACACAATATAAGATGAAAAATTGTGATGTTATTACGTTCGAAACGGATAGAAGATAGAAAAATTTTAAAACCATAAAACAAAAAAAGCCTTGGTTTCCCAAGGCTTTTAAATGGTGCGGAAAGCCGGGGTCGAACCGGCACGGGAGCAAAGTCCCAACAGATTTTAAGTCTGTTGCGTCTACCAATTCCGCCATATCCGCATAAATCAGTAGCAACTTGAAATGTACTTTATCCTATTTTTTTGAATACGTCAAGACTTTTTTTCGTTTTTTTTAAAAAAAATAAAAAAAGGTTTGGTGAGACTGAATAATAAACAGTGAGAGGATATTTTGAGGCTGTTTTGTTTTTTTATTTTAACGTGTCTTCTTGATATTTTATTCAAATTATGTTGTTTTTTTTATGAGAAGTATTTATTTCTTTGGTTTGTTTCCTCTTGACAGGGGGTAATTATTTTGATAATCTGACACAGATTATGGAAAGGAGTTTTTAAATGAGTAATGAAGAAAAACTAAGCATTTTACGCCATTCGACGCAACATGTTATGGCTTATGCCATTACGGAATTATATCCGGAAACAAAAATGGCTATGGGTCCATCAACTAAAGATGGATTTTATGGGGATTTTGAATTTCCGGAAGGTGTAACGGTTTCGGAAGATATGTTCGCTAAAATCGAAGAAAAAATGAAGGAAATTATCAAAAAGAAAATTCCGTTTGTACGGGAAGTTGTTTCTCCGGCAAAGGCTCGGGAATTGTTTCATGATAATCCCTACAAATTGGAATGGATTCAGGAAATTGAAGAACGGGGTGAAGATATCTCTGTTTATTGGTTGGGGGAATTTGTTGATATTTGTTCCGGTCCGCACGTTGAAAATACGATTGAGATTAAAGCATTTAAGTTAATGAAGTTGGCAGGTGCTTACTGGCGTGGTGATTCGAAAAACAAGATGTTGACACGTAT
Organism: Alphaproteobacteria bacterium; assembly: GCA_045635565.1. Classification (GTDB taxonomy): domain Bacteria; phylum Pseudomonadota; class Alphaproteobacteria; order CAAHEQ01; family UBA3637; genus RGIG4140. The sequence goes on along the minus strand of JAZTVX010000040.1, from coordinate 15,016 downwards.
TTACGGTACAGCATTCTTTTCAAAAGATGAGTTGATGGGATATGTTAAAATGCTTCAGGAAGCCGAAAAGTATGATCATCGTAAATTAGGTCCTGCTTTGGATTTAATTCATTTTGATGATACGGCTCCGGGGGCTCCGTACTGGTTGCCGGATGGTTTGGTCCTTTATAAGGAACTGTATAATTTTTGGAGTTATTATCACGAAGAAAAAGGATATTTAGAATATCGGGCCCCGTTATTGAATAAACGGGAATTATTTATGACATCCGGACACTGGCAACATTATCGGGAAAACATGTTTGTTATCAATCAAGATGAAAATAATGTTTTTGCTATGAAACCGATGGGGTGTCCGAATGCTATGGTAACGTTTAATTTGAAAACACGCAGTTATCAGGATTTGCCGTATCGTTTGGCTGATGCCGATATGCTTTATCGCAATGAAAGCAGTGGTGCTTTGACAGGTTTATTCCGTTCATATGAATTTAACCAAGATGACGCTCATATTTTCATTACGGAAGAACAAATTGAATCCGAATATAATCATATTTTAGATATTGTTCAGGATTTTTATAATTTGTTTGGGTTGACATGCACGTTCAAATTATCCACTCGACCGGATGATTTCTTGGGTGATATCGAAACGTGGAATAAAGCCGAAGCCATTTTAAAGAATATCTTAATCAATCGTTTTGGGGAAGATGGTTTTTCAATCAAAGAAAAAGATGGTGCGTTCTATGGTCCGAAATTGGATATTCAAATGACGGATGCTTTGGGACGTGAATGGCAAATGGGAACAATTCAATTAGACTTCCAATTGCCTGGTCGCTTCGGTTGTACGTATGTTGATAAAGACGGTACGAAAAAGACACCTATTTTGTTACATCGGGTTATTTATGGTGCTTTGGGTCGCTTTATCGGTATTTTGATTGAACACTTTAAAGGAAAATTCCCGTTGTGGATTTCACCGTTGCACGCTGTCGTTATTCCGATTTCTGAAAAGAATGCCGAATATGCCAATAAAATTGTTCAGGCATTACGAGATGTGGAAATCAGAACAGCAACGCGGGGATTGCGTGTTAAAGCAGATCTTTCTGCTGAAAGTATGCAAAAACGGATTCGTAATGCTCAATTAAAGTATGTTCCGTATATGATTGTTGTTGGTGATAAAGAAGCAGAAAACGGTACAATTTCTGTTCGTACACGTGATAACAAGCAAATTAACAATATCCGTTTGGAAGATTTTATTGCTGATTTGACAAATAAAATTAAAACGAAGAGTTTAGATATATAAAATGGAACCCAGTTTTTTAATTTTAGAAAAAAACGGTAAGAAATTTTTTCAAAAGAAGTTTTTGAATAATGAAGAAGGAGAACAAATGCTGGATAAGCATTTGTTCTCGTCTTCTATTTTGTCTCGTTTGAATATTTTGCATCCGTTCGTGAATGTGGAATTGTCTGTAGGCCCGATAATTGCTATGGATTATTTGCCATATCCGACATTGTCAGATGTATGGAAGCATTTGACACATTTAAAACGGGAACATATATTAAAAAAAATTATAGAAATTGAAAAAAAATTTTACACGTTACCTCAACAGAATAATCTCATTGTTCAGCATAATGATTTAAATGCTCTAAATATTTTGGTGGATATTGATCAAGATGATATTTATTTGATTGATTATGCTGATGTCGGTTATAGTTTTAAGGGGAGGGATGTGGCTTCTTTGATGCTTGATCCTCAAATTAAATTAAATAAATCAGAAATGAGTTTTGTTTGTAATCTAGCTAATGATTGGTTGGAAGAGTCGGTAATTGTTCAATCTATGAAGATTGAGGTGGAACGCAAAGAAGCTATTTTAAGAAAAATGGGTAATTTTCGTCTGGGTTATAATCAATTAGCAGATATTGTCCGTGAACAGTTTTTTGTTTTTCAACAGTTGGGAATAAGATAATGATACCTTTTAAATTAATTGCTTATATAACAAATAAATGTTTGGAAACATGTTCTTTTTGTCCGTACGCAAATAATCGTGAACAATCAGAAATATCGTATCAGTTGATGAAACAGTTAATTGATGAAATGAAACGCTTAAAAATATTTTCAATTTCATATACAGGTGGCGAACCAACTCTTCATTCGCATTTTTTTGATATATTATCATATGCAAAACAGTCATTTGTTTATCAGACACTTGCCTCAAACGGTCGTTTGATAGATATTTCTTTTGCTCATGATTTGAAAAAAAACAATATTCGAGGAGTAGCTTTGAGTTTGGACGATTCTAATGAAACGGATAATGACAGAAAGCGAGGACAGGGTTCTTTTCGCTCGGTTATTCGGGCTATTGAAGCACTTAATACTGTTGATATTCCTGTCGATATTTCTTTTACTCTCTCTTATGATAATCTAGAAAAAATACCTTCTTTGCTAGCTTTATTAAAGGAACTTAATGTTCGATCTGTTCGGTTGCAACCTGTTGTTGATTTTGAGCAGAATAAAATATCTTTAAATTTTACAAAAGAAATTATTTCTGATATTGTTCGTAATTGTCAAATATACATGAATGATTTAGAGATTTTATTTTCCTGTTCTGTTGGTTATTTTAATTTCTTGTTACATGGGAACAATATCTCTTTTGGTGATTCGGGATTGTGTGAAGCTGGAAAGAATATCTTAACTATTGGTGTTGATGGAAATGTTTATCCGTGTCCATTAATAAAAAAAGATGAGTTTTGTATGGGTAATTTGGAACATTCATCTCTTGAAGATATTATTCAAAATCCACGTATTGATATGGATAAATGGATTTTTGAACCTGATAGAATGCGGCACAAGCAATGTCTTTCGTGTCAATTGAACAAAGTTTGCAAGGGTGGTTGTAAACTTGATTTAGAAAACCTGTGTTCAGGATTTTAATGTTGTTTCTGCTTGAAATAATTTTTTTATTAATTGTGTCTCATTTTATATGAAAAAATAGCGATTGTAAAAGTCCAACTAATGAACCTACCAAACAACTGTTTGAATAAATTTTCTTGCTAAATAATGATGTATTCCATGTAATTCGGTAATCTGTCAAATCAATATATACTTGATCAGGTAAAAACGTGACCTCGACAACCTTCGCATTTACAAGGTGTTCCCATTTGCTGAACCCGTTGAAAAGACGATAGTGCCTCTTTATTTATGTTTTTAATATGGGTGAACGCTGGTAAGTAAAAACAGGGACGTATATCGCCATTGTAATCAACAATAAGTGATGTATAGGGTAAAAAACACATCTGTTTTTCACATATGATGTTTTTATTGCGACAATGTCTGAAATATGATATTAAATCATTAAAATTTTTTATATCCCATGTGATAACCTGATCTTGGAATGCTTTTTGAATTTTATTACCTAGTTCGGTTGTTAATAACTGTTCGAATTTATTTAATTCATCATTTGAAGGAATCCAATCGTCAATTGTATTTGTTGGTTCTTTTTCTCGTCCAAAACTGTCCGAAGAATAATCAATTGGACTAAATGAAACTCTGAAACCAACTGTCTGGGCATAATCAATCAGTTCGTAAAATGAAAATAGATTTTTACGTGATATTGTGCATCGTAATTGTATGTTGGTTTGAAATTCTTTTTGAATAAACTCTAAATCCTTTAAAATGCGTTCATTTGACGTATGCCCTCTTAATAGGTATGCTTGCTCATTTTTTAAACAATCCATTGAAACAATAATAAAATCACAAAAAGGAATGATTTTGTCGGCATGTTTTTTTATTAGAAGACCGTTCGTATTTAATGAGGCTGTTAGTCCTTTATCTTTGATGTATTTCAAAATATCCTGAATGTTTGGATGTAGTAAAGGTTCCCCGCCACTAACTAAAACCATTTTTCCACCATTTTCTTCAAAAGCATCAATCATTGATTTGATGTCCTCTAAATCCAATAGGATGGACTTTTTTTCTCTCCAACAATCACACATTGAACAATGAGAATTGCAATTTTTAATGATATGCAGTAATAGCATGTTTATTGGTAGTTTAGGGGAAGTCATTAAATTATACTTTCGATAAAATATTGTTTTCAAGTAAACAAATTATAAATTCGTTTAACCATTCATCAAAATTTTCCAAATCAGACGTATCTATTTGCCAATCTTGGCATGTTTTCTTCTTTATGTCATCAAAAGAAATAGGGTCCTTACATAATAACATTATGTAAAGACCCGTTTCATTCATTTCAATGACATCTCCCGTTGTTAGTGATAAAGCCTTATTATCAGTTTCACGGATGATAATATCGTCATTGAGTTTATACATACTTATTTTGTTCCTTTAACAAAACCACCATGCATGCATGTTGTTGTTTTAACAGAACTAACGATTTTAACCATAGGTTTAACAAATTTTTTCATTTTTTTCTCCTTTTGAAACAAAGAGGCCATTCTATACCTCCACAGTAGCATGATAGGACACAAAAAATACTCTGTCAAGTAAAATTTTATGAATTTGTATGATTTCGACTATACTCTATGAAAAACATGTTATGGCATAGACCGTTTGTTTTGGTTACAATCTGTGGTGATACGTTCGGGAAAGAAATTTGAGTATTATTGACGCAATCACTTGATGTTGAAACAGTTTCATTGCTAGGTGTCTGTTGTAATGTTTGTGTGTTATTATGTGGTGTTATATCTATCAACAAACTGTCTTTGCTTCGTGTTAAAATTTCTTTGCGAATGGTTGACATGAAACGAGATAATAAAATTCCCTGAACTTGTTTTCCGCCTTTTGCACAACGTACAGACACTGTTCTGTTTTCCACTTCTTTATCTCCGATGATAACCATATAAGGAATACGTCTTTTCTGAGCGTCTTTTATTTTGCCGTTTAAATTTGTTTGGTGGGTACTGATAAATGAACGAACACCGATGGATTTTAAATCTTTTTCGATTTGTTGAGCGTATGCCTGTTGTTGAGGATTGTCACCAACTGTCATGATAGCAACTTGCTCGGGGGCTAACCAAAGAGGAAAGTATCCATTAAAGTTTTCAATCATAACGCCCATAAAACGTTCAATGGCACCCAAAATTGTTCTGTGAACCATGACTGGACGTTCGCTTTTTCCTTCTTGGTTGATATACGATAAGTCAAAACGTTCCGGCAGATTAAAGTCAACCTGAATTGTAGGACCTTGCCAACCACGACCTAAAGCATCTTTAATTTGAACGTCAATTTTAGGACCATAGAAAGCCCCGCCTCCTTCATCAATCGTATAGTCAATTCCATCACGAGCAAGGGCTTCTTTTAAAGCAGCAGTTGCTTTTTCCCATACCTCATCCGAACCGAGGGATTTTTCCGGACGAGTTGATAACTTATACTCCATATCAAAACCGAACACTTTGAGTGTATCTTTGACAAAGTGAAGTGTTTCGGTAATTTGATCGGCCAATTGTGTCATTTGGCAGAAAATATGGGCATCGTCTTGCGTAATGCTTGTGACGCGCATTAGCCCATGCAATGTGCCAGATATTTCGTTGCGATATACTGTTCCTAATTCAAAGTATTTTTGAGGCATATCTCTGTATGTTTTTGGTGTAGCACTAAATGCGGAAACATGGCCGGGACAATTCATTGGCTTGACCCCGTATTCTCTACCGTCATTTTCAAATAAGAACATGTTATCTTTATAAAAGTCATAATGACCAGATCTTTTCCATACACCAGCATCATAAATGTGAGGTGTGTAGACTGGTACGTATCCTCTTTTAAGATGTTCTTCTCGTTCAAAATTTTCAATTTCCAAACGCATTAATGCACCATTTGGAAGAAAAATGGGTAAGCCTGAACCAACAGATGGATCTAAATGAAATAAGTTTAAAGCTTTTCCGATTACACGGTGGTCACGTTTTTTGGCTTCTTCCAGTGTTTGGAAAAATTTAGATAATTCCTTTTTTGTTTCAAAAGCATAAGCAGAGATGCGTTGCAGTACAGGGCGAGTGTTATCTCCTAAAAGATATGCACTAGATAAATTGTCTAATTCAAAAGCATCTGTTCTGAGTGAACGAGGATTGTTAATAACCTCATCTTCGCTTTTTAAAACAAAATGGTGCCCGTTAAAAGAACAAATGCGTACTTGATTATTGATAGAATAGGTTTGCGCCAGCTCCTGTTGTACCTCATCGTTCAACAAAGCTTGTGCATCTTCTAACGAGATAACTTGTGTCGTAATTGTTGATTCGGATCTCAAAAGTTCTTTGGCTTTTTCAGTGATTTTTTTTAAATCATCATTGTTTAAATTTGTACCAACGTCAACCATAAAGCCATTTTTTGAAACTTGAATTTCTCCGAATGTCGTGTCGGGGAAACATTCCTTTACAGCGGCTTGAATAATTATTGCATAAGTGTTTCTAATGTGATTTAATTGGTCTGTCATTGTGGTCTCCTTTTTTTGTTTATTTTTTTTGTATCACAAATTTTAAAATATGTCAATATTTTTTTTATTTTTTTGTTTTTGTGAAAAAAAGTAGTTTTTTCTTGACAGATTATTCGAAGTAAGTTTACACTCAACAGAGTATTTGAGGATGATTTATGATTAATGTTTGTTTTGATATCAGAAAGCGAAACTGTGTGTTGTCTCGAGGTTTTGAGACAGTTTCTGGAAAATTGACCACGAAGACTTTTATTGTAGTCGAAGCACGTGCTTCTGGAGAAGTTGGTTATGGGGAAATTGCGTTGTCACCGTCGTTAAAAGCGGGAACAGTTGATGAAAATATGGCATTTCTTGTTGAACTTGTTGGAAAAAGTTTCTTATTCTCGTTGGATTTTGATGTGTTTCAAAAGGAAGTTTTGGATTTTGTGAGAGATTTTAAAGCTCCTGTTCAATGTGGTTTGTCAAATGCGTTGCTTGATTTATACGGGAAGATAGTTTCTTGTTCAGTCTTGAATTTGTTTCATCTTTTTTCAGTGCCTGTAAAAACGGTTTATACGTTGGGATATGGTGATGTTTGTCCAAGGAATGTTGATGCGTATCAAGCTGTTAAAGTGAAACAGAGTTCTGTGTTGAATAAAGATTACCTACAAAAGTTACAGAAACGGAATTTAAAAATTTGGATTGATTTTGAAAAAACGTTGTCTTCTGAAAAAGAATTTGAAAATTATTTTGATGTTTTGCGAGGAGTGGAATTGATTGAAGATCCGTTTGATTTTGAACCAGATGAACGCTGGTTAAATAAACCGGATAATTCTTTAATATTTGCAGATTGGTATATTAATTCTCTAAATGATATAGAGAAATATGCACCGTTTGTAGATGGTGTTGTTATTAAGCCGATTCGTTTTGGAGGTATAATTCCTGCAATGCAAGCTATAAATTATGCCAAAGAATTAAAGTTGAAAGTATTGTTAGGATGTTATACGGAAAGTGTTGTTTCATTGTCGGCCTGGGCGATATTGTCATGTCTTGTTGATTTTCATGATTTAGATGGGGCAATACGTTTACTTGATGATGAAATGACAGGACTGTTATATACAGATGAAGGGGTAAAACTGCCAGTTGGCTTTGGTTTAGGAGTTCGTTGTCAAGATAAAACTGTTAATTTATTTGACAGTGATTGTTCTTTTAATAAGTATTCGCACACATTCCATGATGCGTTATATGATTTTGAACAAAATTTTTTGAAAAAACTGAATGTATCATTGGTTGATAAACGTGTCTTGATTTTGGGTTTTGGTACAGGACGGGAAATTCCTTATTTTTTGGAAAAAAAAGCATGGGTGTATGGTGTAGAGGCTGCACAACGGTTATACTTATTTGCCAAAGAACATATTCTTGAAGAAAAGTGTCATTTATTTAATGCAAAGATACCACCATTTCCGACAATCATTAAACAGCAAAAATTTGATTTAATTTGGGCGAGTTATAATTTTTTATCGCATATTACGTCATTTCAAGAACGTCAAATATTGCTGAAAGAGATAAAAAACATGTTGACTGCTGATGGTTTGTGTGTTTTTTCCTATCACAATCGGAATCTAAAAAAAATGGGGATGAATAATGTGGGTAATTTAGAAGAAAATTGTAAATGTGTACCGATTGTCCCTGAATGTGATGATAGTCCGTGTATTTTGTTTAAATTTTTTTCAACCAATGAAATCAATCATGAATTTGAAATGTGTGGATTAAATGTTATTGAAACAACTCCCATCACTGAATTAACCGACAAAAAAAAGTTGCCATGGAGTAAAACAGTTTGTTTTTCTGCTGCGGTTTCTCAAAAAGAGTAGGAATTGTATTGATTTTTATATTTTTAAGCCTTTTGATTTGTGAAAATAATTCTTGCCAAGAATGAGAAAAGTGTGTTATCTTATTCCACAAATATTTGAGGAGTCAAGAAATGGATGAATTTGATAAAATCAGAGAAATTTCCGAAGATTTAACCAATCGTCGTGAACCGACTTTTACGCAATTGGGTAAAGTTGATACTCTTAATCCGTCGGCAACAGTAACTGTGGAACAAGTGCCAGTATCAACCCCAACACCAACACCGACAACGCGTATGCCGATGGCTTCGAATTTGCATGCTGTTGATGAAAATGCACAGCGTATGCAAACAATTCATTCTTTTTTGCAACAGCCTATTCAACAAACACAACATGAGGAACAAGTTTTTCGTTTGACAAATAATATGCATGATAGAATTGATGCTGTTCAAATTGAACCGGTGCAGGAACGTTCTTCTTCGTTGCGGTTTCGTTTGATTGGTATTTGTTTGTTTGTCGGGATAGTGTGTGTGGCTTTGTCCGGATTCTTTTTCTTTGGTAATCAGTCCGATGGGATTGAAGAAGTTATAACGATTACAACAGCTCCAACGATTATTAAGGAGTCGCCTGAACAAGCCGGTGGTATGAATATTCCGAATCAGGATAAACTTGTTTACAACAGTATTCGTTCTGATAATGTAACGACGAAGGTGGAAAGTTTGTTCGCAGAACCTGAAAAACCGGTTGTGCCACAAATTTTGATGATTGAAGAAAGCGAGTCGGAAGAAAAGTTTGTTAATATTGATAATGTGAAAGCCGTTAATCCATTGAATGAACCCGTTAAACCGGTTGTTGTAAAAAACGCTGATAAAGGTAAAGAAACGCAAATTGTCATTGATAATTTGAAATCAGATGATAAAAAAGATGTTTTGATGGAAAGCAAAGTAACGGTTTTGCCTCTTGAAAAGAAAAAATCAATACCAACGGTTGTTCAAAAACCGACGATTAAAGAGGCGAAGAAATCAGGGAATGTATGGCGTGTCCAGTTGTTTTCATCAAATAATGAAACGGCTGTTGAAAAAGCGTGGCAACGTATTTTGACAAAACATAAAGCATTGTTATCCGATATGACATACGATATTGAACCGGCACAAATCAAAGGGAAGGGGACTTTTTATCGGTTAAAAGTTGGTCAATTTGCCACACGGGAAATGGCATCGGCTTTATGTGCCAAGTTAAAGGCTCAAAAACAAGATTGTGTCCCGTCAAAATAGGGTGATGCCATGGAATTTACGCACATGATTTATGCCATAACAACATGGATTTTTCCATTGTTATTGGTCATTGTATTTCATGAAGTTGCTCATGGTTTTGTCGCGTATTTGTTTGGGGATACAACAGCTCAAAAAGCCGGTCGGCTTTCTTTGAATCCCATTCATCATATCGATATTTATGGAACAATAATTATTCCTTTGGTGTTGTTGGTTATTCAATCCCCGTTTATGATTGGATGGGCGAAACCTGTTCCCGTTAATTTTAATGCGTTGGCGAATCCGAAACGGGATATGGGTTTTGTGGCTTTGGCTGGTCCTGTAACAAATTTTGTACTGGCTATTTTGTTTGCTGTGGTCGGAAAAATTTTGTGGATGATATTACCAGATGGGATTGCGTTATCTCAATGGGTAAAAGATACGGTTAATAATGGTATTGGGTTGTCTCTGATTATTGGTATTTTTAATTTATTTCCGTTGTTACCATTGGATGGGGGACGGATAGTGGCCTCCGTTTTACCGGCTGAATTAAGTTTAAAGTATCAAAAAACAGAACAATACGGTTTGTTCATATTGATTGGTTTGTTGATGTTGCCTCATTCAATCAGTCCGATATTGTGGTTTATTCAAACATTACTGCCTTATTTTGAACGAATGGTATCTATTTTTGTATAAGCCAAAACAGGATATTTGTTTAAATCCTTGCTAAAACAAAAAAATCATGTTATATACGCACGGTTTTAGGAGTTTAGGAGGTAAATATGACGCATTTTTCTTGTGGTATCGATTTTGGTACAACTAATTCGACAATTGGTATTTTAAAAAATAACCAGCCTCAAATGGTACAATTGGAAAACGATTCGGTTTCAATGCCGACGGCTCTTTTTTTTGAGGATAAAAAGAAAAAACCCTTATATGGAAAACATGCGGTTGATTGTTATGTTAATGGAACAGATGGTCGTTTTATTCGCAGTATAAAGCGTATTTTAGGTTCTGATTTAATGGACAAATTTACGGTTATTAACGGTAAAGGTGTTCGTTTTGATGATTTAATCGGTTTGTTTTTGTCTCGTTTAAAACAAACGGCGGAAAGTCAAATCGATTCGACAATTGATACAGCCGTTATCGGTCGTCCCGTTCATTTTCAAGATAATGATGTACAAGCTGATCAAAAAGCTGAAGATAGGTTAAAATCAATTGCACAAAAAATCGGATTTAAACACGTTTCCTTCCAATACGAACCGATTGCAGCAGCCTTTGCACATGAACAATTATTGACATCGGAAAAATTGGCGTTGGTTGTTGATATTGGAGGTGGTACATCGGATTTCACAATTATTCGTATCGGGCCGAATTTATCCCAAAAGGTGAATCGTGCGGATGATATTCTTGCAACGACAGGTGTGCGAATCGGTGGAAATGATTTAGATAAGGCATTAAATCTCAATTTTTTTATGCCGTCTTTTGGAAAAGGATCGATGTATGGGGCAAAATCGCTTATATGTCCGAATTACTTATTTGCAGATTTGTCGGAGTGGAGTTTAATCAATTTTTGTTATACACCTCAAAATATTCAACGAGTCGAAGATATTTTGCTGACGGCTCATGAACCGATTAAAATTCAACGTTTATTGGATTTATTGGAATTTCAAGAAGCACATCGTTTGTTAAAATTGGCGGAAGATGCTAAAATTGATTTAACGAAAAACCATACCACACAACAACGATTTGATAATTTTAATTCTGTTATTTTGTTTGATGTGTCTCAAAATGATTTTGAAAAGGTCATTGCGTATGATGTTGAAAAAATTGAAAGGTGCATGAAAGAATGTTTAACACAAGCACATTTATCAGCAGATAAAATCGATTTGCTTATTTTGACGGGTGGTTCTTGTGAAGTGCCATATGTTCAGAAGGCATTTCGACGCTTGTTCCCGACGGCACAATTTTCTGATAAGGAAAAAATGTTAAGTGTTGGTTATGGCCTAACCTATGCAACGCATTATATTGAGTGAATAAGTTGATGTTTTTTTCTTGACAAAAAACAAAATATAGCCTAAATTACCTCTCGGAAGGTCATGGACGATTGAAAAACCAGCCGGTCAGGTTCGGAAGAAAGCAGCCGAGTTTTATCCAATCGGGTCGTGTGCCTTCCGCTTTTTTATTTTTCTTTGATTTTTTTTATCTTATTTCTTAATTATCATACAAAAATGGTATCAGTATCACTTTTTCCTTGAAAAAGAGAATAAAAATGCGTATAGTAAACACAATTATTTTAATTGTCGTAAATCAGAAAAGGAAAAAATCATGAAAACACAAGCAAACAATATTCGTCCGGGTTGGATTATTGAACACAATGGTAAACAATGGACTGTTATGAAAACACAAGTTACAAAACCGGGGAAGGGCGGTGCTTTCATGCAAGTTGAAATGCGTGATTTGGCAAGTGGTAATAAAACAAACGAACGTTTTAGAACAGAAGATACGATTGAAAAATTAACATCTGAAAATATTGATTGTCAATTTTTATACAAAGATGGCGATACTTTGTTCTTTATGAATCAGGAAACATATGATCAAATTGAATTGCCGGTTGATTTTATGGGTGAATCTGTCGCTTTTTTACAAGATGGTATGACTGTTGTTGCCAACACGATTGAAGGAAAAATTGTTGGTATTGAATTGCCTTTGCAAGTTGTTTGTACAGTTGTTGAAACAGAACCGTATTTGAAAGGTCAAACAGTTACGACTTCTTATAAACCTGCTTTATTGGATAATGGTTTAAGAACAACAATTCCGCCGTTTGTTACAACCGGTGAAAAAATTGTTGTTGCGACGGCTGATTGTTCTTATGTTGAAAGGGCAAAATAATGCCGATTACAGAAAAAAGAACAATCACACCACGTCCACAGGCTTTTCGTCGTGAAAAACCCAAGACACGTGAAGAATTGATGATTGATGCCTTATCTCCGACTTTGACAGTTATGGTAAAAGCTGTTCGTAAGGCAGGTCGTCGTATGGTTCGTGATTTTGGTGAAATTTCGAATTTACAGGTTTCCCGTAAAGGTCCCGGTGATTTTGTTTCTAATGCCGATACGATGGCTGAACAAACCTTGATTGAACAATTGAGTCAGGACCGTCCGGATTATGGTTTTATTACGGAGGAAACAGGTGATATACCGGCTCGTAATAATTCGCCTTATACATGGGTTATTGATCCGATTGACGGTACGACAAACTTTTTGCATGCTATTCCGACGTTTGCTGTTTCAGTCGCTTTGATGGATAGAGATGATGTTGTTGCCGGTGTCATATTTAATCCGGTAACGAATGATTTATACTATGCTGAAAAAGGGAAAGGTGCATATTTGATGACATCGACAGGTAATATTCGTTTGCGTGTATCCGGTCGGAATAACATTGAATATGCATTGGTTGGCAGTAACTGTTTTAAATCAACTCAAAATAGAACATTGGTTGAAAAAATTGCTGTTGACACATCATCTGTTCGTTTTAATGGTAGTACAACGTTATCGTTGGCATCTGTTGCAGCGGGTCAGTATGATGCTTATGTGGCGACACATTTTAAATTATGGGATGTTGCTGCTGGTTATTTACTTGTTAAAGAAGCCGGTGGATTTGTTTCCGATTTTAAAGGTAATCGGTCAATTCAAGAAATTGTTAAAACGCAAACGATTATGGCATCTAACAGTGCTTTAAAGGATGTGTTTTTAGCAACAATCAGCAAATAATTTCTAAAAGGCGTTAAAAACGCCTTTTTTTATATTTGAAACTGTCAACTTTTGAAATTAAATGGGGTTAAAAAATATATTCTTTGTTATAATAAAAACTGATTTAATCGCTGGATGGAATAAGTGAAAATTACAAAAAAATATTTGTTTTTTAATCTGTTGTAAAAAGATTGATTTGAAAATTAAAAAATGCTGAAAAAAGATATTGACAACAAAATTGAAAAATGGTATAGTTAGTCTAATTAAAAATTTTTGACAAAAAGAAAGGAGTTTTTGATGAGTACATTAAGTAATAGTGCACAGCCTGTTGACGTTGCAAAGGAAACTCGTTTATCCATTATGGGTGATGCACAAACGGTTGTTTATCACTCAGGTTCTGTTGCAGCACGAGATGGTTATTCACAGTCTCCGATTACACAAACACCTTATTATAAATCAGAAGATGTTCGACCAATGGGTCGGGATGCATCTGGTCGTTAACATTTAAAGCCTCATTGGTTGAGGCTTTTTTTATGAATAAAGGCCCACTGATGATTTTGTTTGAGATAGATGTATTTGCCAGAAAACAAATAGAATCAAGTTGTTGAGATAAAAAACATCAAAATAAAAAATTTTGCTTGCAATTTATTTTAAAAAGGTATATAAAATATCCTACGAAGCCGATTTAGCTCAGTTGGTAGAGCAACGCATTCGTAATGCGTGGGCCGGGTGTTCGAATCACCCAATCGGCACCATTTATCCCTTAAAGTCTTATCTTTAAGGGATTTTTTATTGCTTGTTTTTCAATAATTTTTCTTTCCCGTTCAAAATAAGAGTGTTTGAAATAAAAAGTCAGATTAGTTGTTATTTTTATAGAAGACAATTATTATATGTGCTTTATTTTTTTATATCAAAAATATGCAAAAATTGTATTAAAAAAGGCTTTTGCTAAACGATAAAACATGTTTGAAAATAATAATTAAAAATCAATACATTCTCTTAAAAAAAAGTGTCAAAAAAAGGTACGTTATTTTTCCCATACTATTATGCGAAATACCTCTTGTCAACTAAAAAATACAATCATCTGATTTCTATATCTTTTTCACCCCATTACAAACACACATCGTCCATCAAAAAAAAGCGTCAAAAAAACGTACCTTTTTTTGACACGTTTTTCGTTGTCAAGGTATTGAGAATAAATGTTTATTTTTAAGGGGGTTGTATGATTCACAGAGTACCTTTTTTGAGTTGTTTTTTGCACAAAAGTACACAAAATATTCAACGTTTTTCTAAAAACAAACAAATCAAAGAAACAGCCCAACAAGGTCGCAGTATGGTTGAAATCTTGGGTGTTTTGGCTGTGATGGGGGTCTTATCTGCCGGTGGGATTTATGGGTATTCGTTTGCCATGGATAAATATCGGGCAAATGATATTGTGTATGAAGTCAATCTGCGTGCGACTGATGTTTGGCATAAATATCAAGAACAACCCCTGCCAGACCCCAGTGAAGACGGAACGGATTTTGATGAATTTCCGGATATAACGGGAACGGGTTATCCGATTTATATGACATCTCATCCGGACGTTGCGTTTAAAACCTATGTTGAAGGTGTTTCTTCCCGTGTGTGTAAAAATGTTGTGAACATGAACTTAAACGGTGTTGTAAAAGGCATACAATTTGTACAGGTTGCCCAAGGGGACGGGGATTTAGTCAAATACACAGGCTCAGCCTCCATTTGTGGGGAAGATG
>JAZTVX010000039.1:0-27549 GCA_045635565.1 Alphaproteobacteria bacterium | reverse complement strand
ATGCGTTGAAGAAGAAGATTGTAATATGTTGTGTGCTCCCGTTACATGTGAAGACGATATGACATGTCATAACAGTTGTACAGGAACCTCAACACCATTTTGTTATGATAATGACAGTGGTGGTGTTTGTGTTGAATGTTTAAGTAATAAAGATTGTCCAAATGAACAAATTTGTGATTTAACGAAACATGAATGTGTGGCATTGCCTGAATCATGTGGTGAAGGTGAAAGATACGGCAAAGAATATCGGGCAGCAAACGGGTCATGTGTCAGTTGTGATTATATGAGTGAAATCGTTATCATGAATTCTGATGATAATGATGGTATTTTTGAAAAACAAGTGGGCGGTGTTGAAATTAAAGACACACATAGCGGGATTGATATGTGTAATGCGTGTCAAGCCGTTAAACATCGTACAGAAGAAGCAGGAACAGGCAATGATATCAAAACCTATTGTGCAACGGGGTGTGTCAAAGGTAATAGTTTTATGAATGAAACGGGTGAATGCGTCCCTTGCAATTCAACATCAGAACCGACTATTGCCAATTCGGATCAGGCAAGATTACTGTGCACGGCTTGCACGAATCGTATTTGGTTGCATCATGGTTGGAGTGCTTCGGGACCTTATCGATGCCATTTGAAAACATGTCCTGATGGTTATTATAAAACTCAATATGGATGTAAAAAATGTACAACAACGAATGAATTATCTGTTATTTGGGGAACCGGTCATCGTTATTCAGGCACACACCCAAAGGATACTTGGGAAGATTTATGCAACAAGTGTGGGAGTGCTAAAGATGAAAGTTTAAGAAAAAACCGTGATGTTGTTCAAAATGGTTCCCAAAAGTTGTGTGTTCCGAATTGCCAAACAAGTAGCAGTGATACCACCAAATATATAATGAATTGGTGGGGAGAATGTTATCCCTGCGATTCAGATATTAATCCGACAATTATTTATAACGGCGTGAGTTATGCATATCTAAATGAACGCTGTTTGGCGTGTGGTAATCGTGAAATTAAGGCTAATCAATGTGTTAAGATTCGAAACGAAGATTGCTCGGGTGAAGCGGTTCCATCTTTTATGGGGGCTGATTACAAGTGCTATCCATGTACACATGAAAAAGGTGTTACGGTAGATTCAAACGAAGCATCAAAATGCGAATCTGCCTGTAACGGTCAACGGTTTTTTGATTCGGTCAAAAGCATGTGTTTTAAAAATTGTGGTGAAGGGTACATTATGGCATATGACGGTACATGCAAGGCCTGTTCTGATATTGGGGATGGTTTCCAAATGGGGTATCATAGTTATCATAATTCCACCATTGTAGAAAAGTGTCAAACAGCATGTGGTTCGGATGTGAATGATGTGTATGTAGCCGGTACGGTCGGAGATTATGACTTTTGTGCCCCTATCGATTGTGGGGAAGGTAAAATTCATGGTCGAACACATTCCAATTGGTCAAAAATTTGTTTCCCTTGTCCAACAGCAAGCACTAAAAATGAAGGTCCGCGTGCAGGAATAAAAGATGAATGTGAAGCCTGTGGTAATCACGTTTATGTGGGAAAATATTGTGCTTATGTAAATCCAGGTCATTCAGGTATTTGTAATTATAGTCCGAATAAAACGAGATGGTCTGATTACGTTGACGGTATCGGTGTTAAATATCTGGATAACACGGGTATTTGTCGAGATTGTTCCGAACCCGGTAAGGGATATGAAGCAACGGCAGATGAATGTGCCAGTTGTAATGGCTTACGTCATATAGAAGGTGGGTATTGTGTATATGGCGGTTGTATTCAACATGATACATTTATGTCAACAACCGAATGTGTTGCTTGTAACACAAATCGTGTTAAAGTTGCCATACCAACAAGAGGTGAAGCCGAACAGTTATGTCGTGATTGTAATCGTCGGGTTATGGCAGATGTTAATGAATTGAAATACTGTGTTCCATCATGTGATACAGACGAATGGCAAGACATTAACGGCGTTTGTCACACCTCAAATATGGACAGTGGAACCACCGAAATCGGCGTTGATGAATTGTCGGCACAATTGTGTCGAAATGCGTCACGAACACCAACGAAAGATTATGAAACAGGCAAGGTACATTGTCAGCCGTAACAGATGATAATATCTCACGAATTAAATTATCATCTCTGTCCCCCTCCTCTGCTTACGTCAAGAGGGGGATTTTTTTATCAATTTTCGCTTGTTATTTAAAATAGATTGTTTGTACCAATCGGTATGATACAAACAATCTTGTCTGTTATACATCAAAAAAACTCCGAAAACGAATCGTTTCCGGAGTTTTTGCTTCGTAATAATTAAAAGAATTAAAAAGCAGTACGCAATTTTAATCCGACTTTATTACCATAGACATCTGTGCTATCTTCGGCTTTGCCGTCAAATGTGACAGAACCGAATGCACTAACGGCCCAATTTTTCGTAATGAAGTATGAAACTTCTAAATCATAAGCAAATGTACGGGCTTCAACTGTTTCGTCATAGTTAACACGAACACCTGTATCAACGGCTGTTTTCATACGTGGGCAATAAGCATATACACCGGCTTTACCTTCATATTTGTAATGATTGTCAGCATTTTTGTTTTGGGCAACCGGTAATTCAGCTGTACCGGAAACGTACGGTGTATAAATTCCCATCGTATAACCGGCTTTGATACCACCTAAAACATATTTGTAAGCACCTAAATTATCAAAACTGTTGCTTTCTGCTTGACCATAAGCACCTTGAACCTGTAATTTTGCCGGACCTGTCAAAACATTCCATGTTGAACCAACTTCGAAATCAATGTTTTTATCTGTTCTGTCAGTGTGTGTCAACGGAAGAACATCTTTGTCAAATGTATTAGATACTGTTGCATCTAATGAAACAGTATCTGTCAATCCGTATCGCAATGTTTCGGCAACATAATGATCGTAAGATTTCAAACGCATACCGTTCGTTTTAACAGTTTCTGTTTCAAAATCATATATTGTTGTAGAAGCAATTGTGTTTTTAGCCGGTCCGTAGAACGGGTTTGTCAATTCCAAAGCGGATGCTGCTGTGGCAATCGATAAAACACCGGCGACTAATAAAGTTTGTTTTAACATATTGTACTCCTTAATTCATATTAAAACCAGCAGATAATCTGCATGGTTTTACTTTACCTTCTTTTGTGTATGATTGCAAGAAAAAAAATATACGTTTGTATGATACCATAAGAAACGAATCGATTCGCTTGTCAAAGACAAGGTAAATCAAGTCGTTTGCGTTTGTGAATTTTAATGACTTTAAAACCGAACAATTATTCGAGCAAAAAAATATTTTAATACGAAAAATTTTTTATTTACGATTCAAGCAACTGTCAAAAAGTTTCAAAAAGTGTTTGACAGATGACTTTTTTATGCGTAATGTCAAAGAAACAAACAGCACAAAATATAGGTTGGCAGTGATATAAAAAATCTATATCTTGTATTTTACAAACAACCCGTTGAAAGAAAAGGAGGAAAAAATGACGGATAACGAAATTTTAAAAGCAAATGAACAAGAACGCCAACCGGTCGAATGTTGGACACGTGTTATGGGATATTTTCGCCCTTACAGCCAATTTAACAAAGGTAAAAAATCTGAATTTGATGATCGTAAATGGTTTTTAGAAGATCGTTGCGGTTGTTCAGTTCATAGCGAAAAAGCCGCTTAATCAGAAATAGAAACCCAATTTAAAACGCCGTTTTTTTAACGGCGTTTTTTCTTTGCAAAAAAAATAAAATACGTATAAAATCATTTCAACAAGGAATAACATATGCACTATTGGATTTGTTTTGGATTATTGCTTTTATTGACATTTCCCTCGTCAGCACAAATCGGTGGAAAAACCGTTTATTACGGATTAACCGTTCCGACGAATCAACCACGGGAACAGCCCCATATAATCAATCAATATCCTTTGGTTGATGAATATGCTAAAAATGCACCGGAATTTAATCATTTGTCGCAATTAGCAGATTATTTATCAAAACCATATCAAAATAATGAACGATTACGTGCCAGATCCGTTTTTGCCTGGATGGTATATCATTTAAGTTATGACCAATTTAAGGCTGATAATATTTTGGGTAAAAACAAACATGGAAGACATAAAATTTTAAACAGTGGTGATGCTTTTAAAACACGTGTCGGTGTGTGTGGTGACTTTGCAGATTTATTTGTTAAATTAGCTAATCGAGCCAATCTGAAAGCCGTTCGGATTGATGGTGTTGCCGGTCATCATTTGACACGCCAGACAGCATTATCATCTCCCCATGCTTGGAATGCTATTCGAATTGATAACAAGTGGTATTTACTTGACGTGACATGGGCAATGGGGGGCGATTACACCGTATTTGATGACATGGAGAGCATTAAGGAACACAAAAAAATTATTCGGCAACGACAACGGGACATCCAACAAATGCCAAAGTCATCACATCGGCTGTTAAACAATGTGTGGTTTTTAACACCACCCGACGTGATGATTGCAACACATTTTCCGAATGAAATTAAATGGCAATTGTTGGACAAGCCCATCACCCCAAAAGATGTTTTTAAGGCTAATGAACAAACAAAAAAAACATCTCATACATATCATGCTCAACCACTAAAAATGGTTATGCCTTCCCCCTCAAAATAAAAAACTTGAATATTGTTGACAAATTATGTACAATAAATAAACTGATTTTGAAACAAAAGGATGATTTATGTTAGCAGGTCGCAAAAAAGAAGGTGTTTTATATTTTTATGAAGAATATTCTGCTTACCAAGGGGCTTGGTTGGAATTGAAGCAAAGTTCAACACAGGAAGTAGAAGGTAAAAGGTCTTTTTTTCGCAAAAGGTACGGGTCCGGTCATAAAAAAATAAAGTCAATCCATTTGTTCAAAAATGTGCTCATCAGGGATTGTTTGATGCAGCATTTACACCGGAAGAAATTGAAAATGCCAAAAAATACGGCATGTTGCCGGAGGAATATGATATTCACCATATTATTCCGTTATCTTTGGGTGGAACAAATGAAGAAAGCAATTTTTGTGTCATTCATCGGGATATGCACACCGTTTTACATCAACGCTATTTTAATTTGATTCGGGATTCATGGCAACCGAATGAATATCCAAAAGCATATTTTTACACGCCGACCGATTTACATTTTTTAACCATGGATCATTTGGAACTCTTTTTTTCATCAGAAGATTGTGCTGAAATTCGGACAGAAATTGTTAAAAATCGAAAATACAGAGAATATAAAGCCAAACGACGGAAAGAAATTGCTCAACGCAAAAAAACACAGATGCAAGAACAACGATTTTCAAAAAAGTATGCTCGTATGACACCGGAATTAGCTGACCGATTAACAAAACAATATCGTCATCACAAAAAAGTGCTCAAAAAGCAAGAAGAAATCGAACACAATGCCAGCCGTCCGACACGGGCAACAACATATTGTGACAGCCAAAAATACCATCATTCGACAACGAAACGCATGCGTCGTCAAGATAAAGACATTACGGATTAAGGTTAATTATTTTGGATTGATTGACTTTTGGATGTTGGTTGTATGACATCAACTTCATCTGTCAAAACAGGTTGAGCCTGTAGTTTTGCCCCCTTTTTATCCATGGACTTCTGTTCATTTTGAGCGTCTATCAACCGTTCTTTGAGAGATGTTTTTTCCATCTCTTTTTGATGTTTTTCATTTTGTTTCAACAGTTGACCCACATACGGCAAAGATAACAATTGCTTTCTGCCGTAATCTTGAACATACGAAGCAGTTAAATGATTGAAAACAAGATTAGCATATACTTCCGACTCACCGTTTTGGGCTATTTCATGACGCAATTTGTCTTTTTTAATCTTGCTCGTATTCGGTGACAATAAATCCTGTGTCATAAGCATGTTCGCCTGATTGAGTGCTAGTAACACTTGTGCTGTTTTAGCAATTTCCCGTTGACGAAACTGTAAAATCTGCGTTTCACTTAAAAACGTATCCGAAGACACCATAGAACGATAAACATCAATTTGTTGTGCAATATTAAAAACGGATTCAAGTCTTTTAACAGGTGTATTACACAGAGAAACTGATGCCTTCATATCGGCAAATTTCAGCATAAACATGCTACGACCGATATATTCCAAAATTTCTTGAGGCGTACGATTGGTTTTAGTCATATCTAACCGTCTTCCAAATGAAGCAATGCCGAAATACATAACGGAATTACAATTAAAGATGGTCCCCAAGCTGCTAATACATATGGCAAACTTTGTGACAAACCAACCGTATGAGCCAATTGCCCCAATGTGAACAATAAAAATCCACATGCAATAGCCGAAACAACACGAACCAATGTTTTTCCTTGCCGTGTCGTCGGTGGTAAAGTAAAGACGGCAGCAATCAGCAACATGGCAACCAACATAACGGGAAAAGCAATCAATTCATGAAAATACATGCGATGTTCTGCCGTTGCAAAACCAGCCTCCTGTAAAAACTTGATAAATTGAGGGAAACGCCAAAAAGACATTGTTCTGGGCTCATCAAAACGTTCAAAAATGCGTTCCAAAGAAAATACCGTTTTAAAACTTTCAATTTTTTTTGTTTGAGATTCTTCCAATATAGGATTGATAACAAATGCATTCGGCAATGTTAAAACCCCTTGTGACAACAAAGCAAAATCAGCCTCAATCTGACGGGTTAACGACCCATTTGGTGTCAATTCAAAAACAGACACCTTGTCCAACACAACATCATTTTCTTGTTGACGAACACGTGTTGCCCGTAAAACCGTTGTTTGTTCATCGTCGGCTTCCCGAAGCCAAAATCCTTTTTCCGACCAGGAAAACAGATGAGATGAAGACATACCTATTCGTTCCTCTAATCGTTCATACTGTTTTGCCGTCATAGCCGTAATCGGATTAAAAACGGTAATGTTAAATATACCCAGCAAAAAGACGAATCCAATAATCGGTGTCATAAAGTTCCAAACAGATAGACCGACGGAACGCATGACAATCAATTCGGAAGATGCACTATATTTCAAAAAGAAAATAACGCCAGCGATTAACGTCACAAACGGTAAAATGATATGAATCATTTGAGGAGATTTTAACAACGCCAAGACCAAAACATTTAAAAATGCAATATTTTCGTGTTTAGCAGCCCGTCGCAACAATTCAATCACGTCAAACAACATGATAACGGCCGTTAATGCCAACAATGTCGCAATAAAGATAAAAACAAAGTGTTTTAAAAGATATCGAAATAAGATTAAATTCATAGATACATCCCGTCTTAATTTTTAATCATACTCTAAAAGAAAAATTTGTCAAATAAAACATCGTTTCATTGTTAAAAGAATGTGTTTTTTCCTTTAATCGGGAACAGGACGGTGTTTTCATACAGTTTTGATGATGCAGACATGAGTTCGAACAAATACCAAACGATGAAAACCATTTGTCGCAATGGCAAGGCGAATCAGCCGATAACAAATGAGCAAATGATTGAAGATCTTTATGGAATTGAAAAAACATGTGTTTTGATGTCAATCCACATAAATGCGTTGAATCAAAATTTGCTTTTTGATTTTCTATCCAAAACTGGTGTGAAAACGGGATTGATGTATGCAGGAGCCGATGACACATTGGTACGGATACACGACCTAAATCCAACACAACAATATCATTATCAGGTGTTGGAATGCGTGTTACATTCTTCCAGTGGGGGATTTGAATTGATTGCGTGAACAAAGATTTTTGTAAAAGCAATCGTGGTTGATTAAAATAAGATGAAAAAGATTGTACCAAAGCAATATCAAGTGATAATTTTATTAAGAGTATAATAAAGACAATACCAATGGTGGCAAAAAGTGATTTAGCAACGTATTTTTGATTAAAAAACAGACGCATAACGAATATCCTTTCGAGTGGAGACAATATATCAAAAATATCCGAAAAGTGCAAGCAAAAAAGGGAAAAGAGGTCAGGATGCAAAAAAAATCATTTTATTTAAAAAAAAGTATTGACAAGCGAATAAAAGTTATATATAGTGTGTAACTATGTTGAGCGATGAGTGCGTAGCTCAGCTGGTAGAGCACCTGACTTTTAATCAGGTGGCCCTGGGTTCGAATCCCAGCGCGCTCACCATTTAAAAACCACCCTTCATAGGGTGGTTTTTTTGTGTGACGTGCGATGTGGGGCGAACCCAGAAAAGGGTTCGTTCATGAAGCGATAGCGAAATAGACGTCCGACAGGACGGTCCGAACGACAGTGAGGACGAGGACGTGTTATGTCCGAGCAATCCCAGCGCGCTCACCATTTAAAAACCACCCTTCATAGGGTGGTTTTTTTGTGTGACGTGCGATGTGGGGCGAACCCAGAAAAGGGGTCGTTCACACGGCTATATTGTACCCAAGATGGAACGTCATTCACTTCTTAAAAAACGGTTTAATAGATTTAATTGTTTTTCAAATTCAAAACGTGTGAAAACTGTTTCATTCGGATTGTCTTTTCCGATTGAATGCAGAATATATTTTTGCACCTGATACAAAACGTGCCGATATAACGGATTTTGAAGTGCAGATATATAAACCTCATCAATAAAATATTCGTACGCTTGACTCTGACGTATTATTGGTTCACCTTGCCAATATAAAATACCCGTTTTTTTCCAATCATACATGGAGGCCGTTTGAATATAATACGCATTTAAACCGTCATAGTGAAAAACAAATCGTTGTTCTGTGGGATTTTTAAATTTGAGAGATTGAAAAACGGCTTCTAAACTGTGAAATAAAAATCCTCTAAATTCGAAATGATATGGAAATAAATTCGACAAGCATTTTGATTGAGCATGTTTGATATTGTATCCGACGTTAAGCCATGTTTCTGTTTGGGGAAGTAATTTTCCGTCCGTGTCAAATATAGGGAAACCATCACAAAACATCTGATTGTTTTCTTCAACAATTTCTTTCTGTTCAAAAACGACTTGTTGTTTAAATATTTGAAATCGTTTTAATTCTTCTTGTATAATATGTTGCATAATTAAACATCCCTTGTATATCAATTACAATACGCTGTGTTCTTTATAGAAAAAGGGTTTTATAAAAATGTTTTTACTCATCTGTCAATGTAATTTCAATATAATATTGTCCGGCAGATTGTTCTTCCAGTTTATATGCAACACGAATATCTTCGGCATTACTCAATTGAACATGTGCTTGACAGTATTTTATTTTATTTTTGGTATCATAAGATTTTTCAAACGACGAATCAACCCGAATAGCAGTCGTCTTGTTTGCTTTCAAATACGGCATCTTGTTCATTGTTTGTAACAAATCTTGATGAAATAACTGACAATTCGGAATATCCGTTAAAAATGCCCGTATTAAGTATATCCCTGATTGTTTTTTCAGTGTATAAGTAACATTGACATTTTCCGAATTATTTAATTGTAAGTTAGCCTGACACGTTCTGCTCTTATTTTCTTTGTCATATGATTTTTCAAACGAAGAATGAATCTGTGTTGCTTCAATATTTGCCCGTTGTAAAATTTCAAATGCATTGACTAAATTTAATACGTCCTGATGAACGGTTTGACATGACGGCACTCTTATTGTATCCCAAACAAAACCGATCATAGTCACAATAATAAAAATAATCCCGATAATAGATGTTGATCTTGATGTTGAAGTTTTTCGTTCCTTTATTGGGCGTGTTTTGTTTGTTTCATTCAGAATATTCTCTTTGATTTGTTGAAATTCATCCGCCGTGATGGCTCCACTGTCCTTTAATTTAACGGCTTGTTCCAGTTTGTTTAAATCCACGGTTATCTCTCCTCATCAGTTGAGATGTTTTGATGCACATAAACACGTTTGTGTATATCAAACATAAATGTTTCTTCACCCCAATCATCCCATTTAATCGTTATTTTTTCATTGGGAATGAATAATAAAACACGTGCTTTTTGTAAAACGGATTTTCTGCTAACCGTTTCACCACCGGTTTCAAAGACTAAATAATCTTCCCAAGACGGATGTTGCACTTTGATAAATATATCTGTTTCAGTGGGGCAGACATTGATAATTTGTTGTTGTTCCTTTTTTGAAAAAGCGTTAGGAAATGCCTTAACAGTGTGGAATAAAAGATGGCAATTATCAAAATATCCATCTTCCCAGGAATAATTGATTTTTTGATATAATTCGTTTTTAATTCTATCGGTTGCATACCAACAATTACCCGTTACGGACAAGCCTCCTTTGTGTCTTGTGGCAACCAAGGGGGTAAGACTTGGAACTGTTTCAATTCGACCATTTTTATACAAAATTTGAAGCCAAAAATCATAATCTTCCCCACAGGAATACTGACGATTATAGGTTATTTGATGTTTTTCAGCAAACTCTCGTCGAAAAATATTGCCGACATTCCCGACGTAATTCGCAAACACAATCTGATAAGTAGATGGGAACATGAGCCATTGTCTTAACTCTTCAAATGGAACACCTTTTTCCTCAATAAATTTGTTTTTCATCGGAACACCTACTGTAACATCAGGATTTTTTTCCATAAAAGCGACAACTGTTTCCAAATAACTCGGATAAGCAAAATCATCGCTGTCCATAATGGCAATGTACTTACCGGTTGCATATTGATTACCTCGGTTTCTGGACACAGAAACACCTTGATTATGAATATGACGAATAACTTTAATTTTATCTGATTTTGACAAATATGCTTTTAAAATATCCATGGTATTATCCGTTGAACCATCATCAACAACAATCAATTCAAAATCTTGAAACGTTTGATTTAATATTGAATCAATTGCTTTGGACAGATATTCAGCACGATTATAGGTCGGCAAAACAACAGATACCGTTTTCGTATTAAAACAAGAAAACATATAATCAGATAAAATAACTCCCAATGCAAAAATCACACAGGCAACCAGATATTTTTTTATCATTCATCTTTCCTTTCTTGCATATTTCTCATGAAACGGGTTTTATTTGTCGGACAAACAGAGTTGACCCAACAAAAATAACGCTTGTAATAATGAAAAAATAAAACCACTGATTAGTCGTATAACGTGTTAAAACTTCAACGGTTACACCCGCTAAAAATGTTCCCAATGCCGTAAAACCAAATCGTGCAATATTAACAACAGCAATATAAACAGAAGACATTTGATGTGGAACATAAGAAACGGATGCATCACTTATCCCCAAGTTAATACCGGCACTACCGATGCCGGTTAATATAGCGGCAATCGTCAACAGCATGTAAACAGGGACGGATGGTGTACAAGCCAAACATGCAAAAACACAACTGCCGGACATCATCAACAACAAAGATTGAGCAATAACTTTTGACAGATTAAGTTGGATGCGTTTTTTCCAAAATGAAATAAAGACAATATCCGTACAACTACTCAAAATAAAATAAATCATACAGTCAACAACCGACAACTTCAGTCCTTTCATGAGAAAAGCGATACTAAATGGTGTAAACAAAGCAAAAGCAAAATTACCCACCCCCAATTTGAACAATAAAGACAAAAATGATTTTTTCTTTAAGACACGGATAACTTTATGACGAAATGGTATATCTATACACCGTTTTAATTGAACGTCCGACATTTGAAACAGTGTATATGTATAAAAAATTCCTACACCGAAAGCAACAAATAAAAAGACAGCGTAAATTGTTGTTTGCCAATCAGGTTGGGCGACGGATAAAAAAGCCAAAAATAACGTTGCCCCTGTGACAACAATAATTTTGACAGATAAAATGTAACGCAAGCGTTGTGCAAAAAAAGCACTCATCAGGCGATGGGGGACCAACTGTTTACACCACGGCCAAAAAGCCCCACCCGTAATGGCAACCAATATATAAAATAAAATATATGAACAGGCAAACAATCCAAACCCGAAAGGTTTCGTTTGGCACAACAACGCAATTCCCATCAACAACAGAAACGGTCGGGACAACACGGAACTGATACAAGCTATTTTTTTAGGAGAAACCCCTCGTTCTAAAAAGCATGCTACAAACACATGTAAAAAGCAAAAAAGTGGTACAACGGCCTGTAAAAAACCTAACATAATATTGCCGACACCAAAACTCAACACATAAGCCGTCAACAACGGACCGGTTGTTAAACTTTTAATGACAATATCAGTCATACCATTCATATGTGTTGCCGTAACGGTTCTATGTAATGTACTTTTTTTCATCATAATGTATTATGTACAAATAAAATGAAAAGTAAATACTTTTTGTATTTTTTTTCTAATACAAACCAGATAAAACAACATGTTTCCAAAGAGAAACATCAATGTTATATGCGACTTCACTTTTAAAATTGTAAAGCACGTTGAGCAGATGGCGATAACGGAACCTTGGGAGAGATAATTTGCGTTGTCGGTAATTGAGATGATTTATCCGTCGGTTGTGCTCCCTTTTGAGAGGATGTATCAACCGTTTCTTTTTCCTGCGATACATCTGATTGTATCACACTTATCGGCAAGACATTATCTGTTTTATCAGATGTATCTTGATTATGACCCGTATCCGGCTGTGATTGTTCCTGTTCCAATACATCTGTTTCGTCAGAAGTTATATCTTTTATATCAGACGGCAAAGCGGCTTTCATGCGTTCCTGACGGATTTCTTGTACCAAAGACGGTTTATCTTTAAAACGCATACCCCAATCATCAATATATTGCACAAGTGTTCGATGATAAGTATCTTTGTCTGCTTTTATTTTTTTCAATTCCGCTGCCAACTTATCCTTGTAAACACGGCAATCGGTATGAGAAGAAAAAACAAAAAATAATTCCGGCGAAATCAACGTTTTCGGTTCAAAATGAATGTCATTAACCAATTTATACCGACGAACTTCTGCTTCTGCCCCATATAAACCCGTTATCATAAAGTCGGCTTCCCCTTCTAACAACATGCGAAATGCTTTTTTTGAACCACTCACCTGTGTGATTTCCAAATCTTTGGGCAATTGTTGGAAAATAAGTGAATATATCATTTCTTCTTGACGAACAACCCCTTTCAATCCCCGTAAATCTTCCCATGATTGAACGGGTCGTTCTTTACCTTTCAAAAAAATCGTCATAATCGGATTGGTAAAGTAACTGGGAAATAATAAATTAACACCAGCCCCTAACGTGCGACGGTCATAATATGCTCCGACAACAACGTCAATTTTACCTCGTCGTAAATCACGCATGGCATCTTGATAAGATGTGTAACCAACGTTTGCCGTTTTTAATCCAATGTTATGTGCCATTTGTTCAAATAAATCATATGCAAAACCGGCATTGTGATATTGGGCTTTTTTTAACCCCGACGGTGGTGTCACATTCACCCAGCCAAACGGCGGATTGGTAACAAAACCGGCGATACGAATCGGTTCTGTTTTACCACAACTGATTTCAGATTTTATCCGACGTTTCTTTTTGTTTTTGGATTTTTCTTCTTCCACAACCGTTTCCGTTTTCGTTTTTTGAAAACGATTTTGCTTCGTTTCTTTTTTCGGGGCTGCCTGTGCCAGACAAACAGTCATCATTACACCTAAAACACATAAAACAAATATCAGTTTTTTTAACATCTTAATTATCCCGTTTATCTATGATTCGTTCCGTGGGAAAATGAATAATCAGACGTGTACCTTTACCTTCTTCACTTTCCAATCGAACCCGTCCTTGATGTAGTATAACCATTTTTTGAACTAATACAAGTCCTAATCCTGAACCTTGGTGTGTTCTGGTTAAAATATTTTCAATTTGCGTGAACGGCTGAAACAAAGAATCAATTTTATCTGCCGGAATGCCGATGCCGTCATCTTCAAAAATCAAAGTTAAACCATCTGTAGAACATTGCACAATGATGGTAATATGTCCGTCTTGTCGGGTAAATTTAACAGCGTTAGATAACGCATTCAACACAATTTGTTTCAAAGAACGCTCATCGGCTTTGATAAAAATATCCGTTGCCATATCCAGTTTAAAATGACGCTCGCTGGCTTGCGGATAATGAGCAATAAGACGCAGTGATTCTTCCAAAAGGGTTTTAAGAGAAACAACAGTTTCCGTTAAAATAAATTTATCGGCTTCCATACGGGATAAATCCAAAATATCATTGATTAAAGACAATAAATGAGTTGCACTTTTATGAATAAAACCGATGTATTCTGTATATTGAGGCTGGGCTATCGGTCCAAATGTTTCGGCTTGTATCATTTGCGTAAATCCCAAAACGGCATTAAGTGGTGTTCTTAATTCGTGGCTAACATTGGCTAAAAAATTCATTTTTGACCGATTGGCTGTTTCTGCCTGATTACGTGCAACGATTAAATCGGCAACCGTTTTATTGGATTCAGCCATTTGTTGAAGCATGAGTTGTTTGTTTTTTTCTAACGTACTAATTTGATACGCCAATTGTTTTTGTAATTTTTTTTCGGCAGAAATGTGTTGTTGTTTTATTCTGTCTTGTTGAATGTATAAACAAATTTCGTTAATCAATCGACTTAATTGTCGTACGACAGGACGGGAAAAAAAGAAAGTATCATAACTGTATAAACTGATAACACCTTCAACATGCCGGTTAATAATAACGGGAAATGCAAATGTTGCTACCTGAATACTCAAATCATTGGGTTTTTTGAGGTGCTTTTGGTAAAACGGGTGTTCTGAAATATCTAAACATCCCATTGGTTTTTTGTGCTTCATGGCTCGATAAGCAACAGATTCTTGTATTTCATCATCAATAGGAACATGTTCAAATTCATAAGGAAAATCCGTATTATTCCCAATGGCAAACACGGTTTTGAGTGCCTGATTGTGCCGTTCAAAATACAGGGCTGTTTTTAATCTGTAACGGTTAACAACTTCTTCAAGTAAATGTTTAAAAATCATCTTTTTGTTAAAACCGACCGTATATGATTGTCGGAGTAACTCAAATAGTTTTAAAGATGTTGCTTCATAATGGGTTAATTCTTCTTTTTCAATGAGGTTTGTCGTATCTTGAAAAACCCAACAAATACCGGCTGATTTATTTTGGGGATGCACCCAAAATGCCATAATTTTAAACAACCGATGGCTCTGTGCTTTGGGAAATAATGATTTTTGGCTCATAAAACAGCAACAATCATATGTGTTAAGCATGTGTTCGGCTTGTTCAAAATCCCGACGCAATTGAGCATTATCACGAAACAAATGATGCCACCCACGGGCATAAAGTGTAGATGCTTTTCGTTTTAAATATAAGCACATTTGTTGATTGGCAAACTGTACACATCCGTTAATGGTGAACAAAACACCGACATTCATTTGATTAAAAGCCCGACAACATGGAATTTGTTGCCAGTAGCAATACAGGGGAGAACGTTTTTCACAACATGTTTTCATTTATTTTAACCTGTCATATATTTGTTAAGATATAAGATAATATTGCAAGCAAAAACAACTCATCTTTCGACGATAAAAAGAAGTCTTGATTTTTAACGATAATATGTTATAGTGCTATTAAAGGAGATTTTAAGATGAAAAAAATATTTGTTTTAATTTGTGTTTTATGTTTGCTCGGCTTGGCCGGTTGGGGTGGTACGTGTTATATTCAACGGCTTAAATTCAAAGCACAAGAACAACACGCTTTGTCCACGATGCAAACCAAATTCAAAGATTTTGTTTCGGATTGGAAAGTGGAACGTGTGCCGTCACTATACATTGAAAATGCCGAAATAAATAATATTGCCCGCTTGTTAAAACGAATACAGGAAGTTGTCGGGGTCTGTCAGTTGAAAGAAGTCGGCACCTGTGAATCACAGGAACGTTACAAAGAAATGAGAGAAGATAAATACCAATCAGCCAACGGTTATTCTGTTCGTTGTCCGTTTGTTTTATCATGTGAAAAGAAAAAAAACGTATCGGGTGAAGCCGTTTTTTATCCGGACAATACAGCAACAAAATTTGTATCGTTTGTATTAAGTTACGAAAAATAACCGATGATATTTGTAGAATCAATTATCTGACGATAGGTTAAAATCATTTACCTTATTATCGAATGAAGATGTCCAATATTAAAAACGCCGTTGATTGGCATAAACGACGTTTTTAATAATCATCAATCTGTTCTTATATCACAAAGTAATACATTGACCGTTTTGAGCCATCGTATCAGTCGAACAAAATTTACATCCGTCTTTGGTATCACAAAGAATCTTTGTTTTTCTTTTCAGTATCTTCTTGTTCTTTGGCATATATGAAAGCATCTCGTATTTGAAAAAAAACCCTCTGAAAATCAGTAATATTTTCAATTAAATCACTGCCTTCCTCACGACTGTGAAAACAAATGTCGCCAATATTGAATTTTTTATCCCAAAAACCTTGTTTATAGGAAATGTGATAATAATCTACCAAGGGGCAAGAAATACATTCCGAACCTGTCCAATGATAAAACATTTTATCTGTAACGATATACTCTATTTTTTTACCACTCCGAAAGGCACGTACAACCATCCAAATATACAACCAAACAGGACACATGTGGAGCGTCATAAAAGCAACAACCCCCACTTTTTCCCAAATATCAGTTTTATTCAAAAAAAAATCAATACTTATAAAGGCATCAATTGTTCCCCAACAGAGTGCAAAAATGGCAAACGGTGTAAACAACGCTTCTAAAATCAACCCTGCCCGATGTGGTTTTCCCCACCAAATAATTCGTTCATCACGGTTAACCATATCTTTTAATACAGAAGGTTGCATCATATACATGTCATTCATTTCCTTTCAAAACAAGTTCATCATACGCCCGTTTAATTTCCCGAATATCATCCCACATCAATGCTTTGGGTGACCCCGGACGAGCAATCGGGTTACGTAACAGATATGATGGGTGAAAAATCGGCATCATTTTAGAGCCATACGGTCCGTCAAACCATTGCCCCCGCACTTTGGAAATTCCTTTGGCATCGGGTAGAAAAGATGTTAGGGCTACTTTCCCGCATAATAAAATCAATCGTGGTTTTAAAAGAGCAATTTGAGCATCTAAATAAGCCCGACATGCTTCTTTTTCAGATGGCAACGGGTCACGATTATCAGGCGGACGACATTTGAGTGTATTACATATATAGACGTCTTTTTCACGGGATAACCCCACTGATTCAAAAATTTTATCCAGTAATTGACCGGCACGTCCGACAAACGGCTTACCCTGCATATCCTCATTAAAACCGGGGGCTTCACCGATAAGCATCAAATTTGAATTCGGTTTTCCATCTGAAAAAACACTGTTTGTACGTGTTTGCCCTAACGGACATTTTTGACAAACGGCACATTCTTGACGTAATTGTTCTAATTTTTCAAGCATATTTCCCTCTTTTTAAGCGAGATTATACAACAAAAATTTGTTTTTTCAAGTGAAAACCCTTCACAATCATAAATAATTATTCACAATAAAACACTAAAAAAACCATTTCGCTACACAAAACACGTCCCAATTTGTTCAATAAATTATATTAAGCGGATTTACGATATTTACGCCGTATTTCTTCTTTTTTCCGTTTTTTTGCATTGTCAACTGCGTGTTGAATTTGAAAAGAAACCACTTTGAAATCAGGAATGTATAGAATTTCTTTTGGACGTTGACGCCCTTCTAAACGTCTGCGTTTAACGTGCAAATATATACATCCGACACCAAATATTTTATCAATAACTCCTCGACGGAAAGTTACATCTTCACATTCTGTTAATGAAAATTTTTCAATACTTGTTCCGTCACGACAGTAAAAATATTTATCTGTAATAGCATATGTCATTTTATAGGCATGATAAATAAGCAGCAAAAAGAATAAAATCCAGACACTCATCAATATCAAACAAAAAAGAAACATCGGAGCAATCTTTTGTATCTCTGAGTAGGAATACATGTAGAAACGCATATTACGTGCATCAGGAACAGACATGACATTAGCACCGACATAAAAAACAACAAAAATCGTAAATTCCGAAAAAATCATGCTAAAAATAGCACTTATCAGTTTTGGTTTACCGACCCAAATAATTTTTTCACTTGGAGAAATTCTACCTTTAAATACAGATAATAACTTTGTGTACATATCACTTTTCCCCCGCAACAAAAACAATCATTATTCCCATTTTGTGAGGCAATCAACATATTTTCTTCCCCCATTTTATCACAACACAAATGACAAATCAATCATTTTGCAATTATTATAAAATACTTTTTTATGATAGTGATACACCTATATATTCCGTTTAAAGATAAATGTGTCTTCTTTTTTAGACATAAGCACTTTTATTACAGAAATAACCATTGACGGTTGAATAAAAAAAGGATATCCTGCCAATATATTTATCACGTCAAAAACAGGAACAAATAAAATGAAAACGTATTATATTGTCAGTGGTGGGTTTGACCCCATCCACGAAGGTCATATTGATATGATTAAGGCCAGTGCTGCTATTAGTGATGGTGTCATCGTTCTAATCAATTCTGATGAGTGGCTAATTCGTAAAAAGGGCAAAAACTTCCAAAGTTTTAAAACCCGTCAAGCCATTTGTGAAAATTTAAAAGGTGTTATTGATACACTTGCGTTTGACGATTCCGATAATTCGGCATCTGATGGCATTCGCAAAGCCCGTTTAAAATATCCAAACGCCCACCTTGTTTTTGCAAATGGGGGGGACCGTGGAGCCGGTAACATTCGGGAAGATGATGTTTGTCGGGAATGCCACGTCGATTTGGCGTTTGGTGTCGGTGGTGATAACAAAGCCAATTCATCTTCTTGGATTTTGGAAAAGTGGTACGCAAAATAAACGAACAGGTATATCATGGCTCAAAAAAAATCACTTCTTTTCATCGGACACACATATCATTTGAAAACAAAGTCATCAGACTTTATTCAAGACATGTTTGCCAAAAAATATGATATCACACATTTTTATTTCGACCCCCATTCAGACGATGTTTCTGTTTATAAAGAATTAGACGGTAAAACATTTGATGTCGTTGTTTTATGGCAAATCATGCCGTCACTCAACACGTTGAAAAAATATATTCATTTTCAACGGTGTATCTTTTTTCCGATGTATGATTATTATATTTTTCAAGGAGGAGCCTTCTCTCCTTTATGGGCAGAATATACAGACGTTCAAACCGTGTGTTTTTCGAAATCTATATACAATGATTTGACAAATGCCGGTTTTTCAGCACGTTATATTCAATATTTTCCGAAACCATTATCTGTTAACAACATGGGACGACTTGATTCGGTTTTCTTTTGGCAAAGAACAAATGAAATCAATATTCGTTCGGTCGAAACGGTTTTAAAAAATACCCATTTAAATCACGTTCATTTTCATAAAGCACTGGACCCCAGCCATCAATTTATTGAACCATCCGAACAATGGCAAAGCATGATTTCATATTCATCTTGGTACGATAAAAAAGAAGATATGTTAAAAGATGTGCAAAAATCAGCTCTTTATATTGCCCCACGCATTTATGAAGGTATCGGGATGAGTTTTTTGGAAGCCATGTCGATGGGGCGTTGCGTGATTGCACATGATGATGCAACGATGAATGAATATATTGAACACGGGAAAACGGGTTTCTTGTGTGACTTTAAAAATCCACAACCTCTCACTATTCATCATGTTCGACAAATTCAAAAAAACACGTTACAATTCATTCAAGAAGGATATGCTCGTTGGGAAAAAGAAAAAAAGAACATTCTGACTTGGGCAGAAGAAGAATTAACCGTTGATACGGAAAAAATACAGTTACATTTAGCTAAACTGTCTAAAAAAAGAAAGCAGGAAAATGCCCCCATGACAACACGTTATCGCTTTTATTTCCTTGGATTAAGGGTGTTTGAAATCAAATCCAATCCGTTAAAACAAGTATATTATGTCTGCAGAATACCATTATTAAAGGTAAAACAGAAAAAATCCCGTTACAAAAAATCGTATCATTTGTTTGGGTGTATTCCTTTGTTGACCGTTAAAAAAAGGAGTTATAAATGTTAAATCCGAAAGTAACCGTTGTAACGATTACATATAATTTACTAAATGCCGGTCGTGAACGTATGTTTCGGCAGTGTTTAGAATCCGTCCGGCAACAAGATTATCCCAACATAGAACATATTGTCATTGACGGTGCTTCAACAGACGGCACGTTAAAAATTATTCAACAATATGCTCAAAAAGAATGGATAACATTTTTTTCCGAACCGGATACCGGTATTTATAATGCCATGAATAAAGGAGTGCAAAAAGCAACCGGCAAATATATCGTTTTTTTAAATTCAGATGACTTTTTTCACGGAAAAGACGGAATTCAAAAAATGGTAACGGCATTGGAAAACAGTCAGGCGGATTTCGGGTTTGCTCCGTGTCGGTATTTAACGGAATCTGATAAATTTATCGGGCATTTATGTCCCGTTATTGATAACTTTTTTATTCGCATGCCTTGTTCACATCAAACATTATTTGTCAAAACAGATGTGATACGTCAACTCAATGGTTTTGACGAAACATTCAGAAGTGCCGGTGATTATGATTTTGTCATTCGGTTATGTATGAGTGGGGCAACATACGTTGAAATACCGGATAATTTTGTCAGTTACCGTTTAGGAGGCTTATCCGACAAACAACAAGAACAGAGCATAAATGAATGTATTAAAAGTTTTGAAAAAAACTATGCACAATTCAATGTTACAACAGATTATACCGGTATGTATCATGAATTGCGGGTTCCTGTTTCATTGATACAGCAATTGTCCCATTCTGTTTGTCCCGATTTACGTCAAAAGATGTTAAAAACAATTCAAAAATCGAAAAAAACACCGGCAAATGAATGTTTGATTACACATTATCCGTTGGTTCAAACAGCAACAACGATTGAAAAAACAAAATGGTTGTTGTTCGGGTCATTGCCTGTTTTGTCATTGATATCGAAACAAGACGGAAAAATTAAAACATATGCGTTTTTCGGATTGCCGATTATACATGTATTCAAACAATTCAACAAATGCTCGTATCGTATTTTGGGTGTGCAACTGTTTCAACGAAAAGAAAAAAACAACACGGTTTTATATAAATTCTTTTATTTGCCATTGGTCAAAATTAAAAAAGCATAGGGTTATTCATGAGTGTTTACCGACGTACATTAACAAAAGAAGCAATCGATTTGATAGCATTTCTGGAGCAACATCTGCTCAAACAACCGATTATATCTGTTCGACAATTTGCACACGGGTCGGCTTCACAAAATTACCATGTCACACTCGGCAATCAACGAGAATTATTGGTCAAACTGACACATGCTTACGATGAACAAGGCATTGCCCGATTGGCTCAAATCTGTCAAGCCGTATCCGACAACCATCAACTGCCTGTTGCTCGTTTGATACCAATTAACAAAAAAACCTATTTCCAATATCAAAACAGATTCGGTTTAATCATGGAATATTGTCAAGGACATGCCGTTGCGTCATATAACCTAACCGAACAACATTTCATGCAAATCATCGATGCTTATGCCGTTTTTACAAACACATCATGGCCAAAAGAAGATGTATTTATTCCTCTTTATCCTCTTAAGGAACAATGTTTGACACATATGAATTTTATACAGGAAACACTCAATAAAACAAGCCATATAAATCCTGTCAAAAAATACCTGTTAACAAAAATCGGCAATGCTCATTTGACATTTTTTGAACGGCTTTTGGAAACAACTGTCAACCTGCCTCTCAACAAACAAACAATCATTCATGGGGATTTTCACAATAACAATGTATTATTCCACCACAATCAACTGGTTAGTTTTTTGGATTTTGAAGAAGTCGGTCACGGTTATATTATCGAAGACATCATGCGTTTTATTTTGTGCGTTGTACAACGGTTACCGATTTTCATCAATCCCTATCCGCTTATTCGATGTTGGGTTAAGTGTGCCGATGATAAATTCCGTTTTTCCAAAGAAGAATGGATTTTAGGGCTTAATTCTTACTATGTTCAACGGGCAGACAAAGCCTTTCGGTCAAAATACAAAACCGGTTCGTGGCATCAAATCATCATATGGACCAAATTATTGTGGCTAACCCGTCGATATCACAAAATCAAACAATGGATTGAACAAACACACGTTTAATTTTCATTTAAACGAGTCATAGTCAAAAACTTTTCCTGCCGATGCGATAACAAGGCTTCCGGCGTTAATTTATCCAATTGTGATAAATAGTGCACAACCGTTTGTTTAAACGAATCCATTACTTGTTCAGGGAAACGATGAGCCCCGCCAATCGGTTCCGGAATAATGGCATCTATCAAGCCGAACTTTAACAAATCCTGTGCCGTTAAATGCAAAATTTCGGCTGCTTTCGGTGCCATTTTCGCATCTTTCCATAAAATAGATGCACACCCTTCCGGTGAAATAACGGAATAAATCGAATGTTCCAACATTAAAACCGTATTACCGGCAGCCAACGCAATTGCCCCACCGGATCCACCCTCCCCGATAATACAGGAAATCAACGGCACTTTTAATTCTAAACAGGCTTCCGTGCAGGCAGCAATGGCTTGGCCCTGCCCCCGTTCTTCCCCTTCCATACCGGGGAAAGCCCCAGCCGTGTCAACCAATGTGATGACAGGAACACCAAACTGTTCTGCCAACTTCATTAAACGAATGGCTTTGCGGTATCCTTCGGGTTTTGCCATGCCGAAATTATGGGTCAACCGGCTTTCCGTATCATGCCCTTTTTCATGACCGATAACCATGACCGTTCGCCCGTCCAATTTTGCAAAACCACCGATAATAGCCAAATCATCGGCAAAATTTCTATCCCCCGACAATGGGCAAAAATGTGTAAAAATACGGGCAATGTAATCACTGGTATGAGGACGGCTTTCATGACGGGCAACAGCCGACTTTTGCCATGCCGATAAATTTTTATATGCTGATGCCAACGCTTTTTCATGTTTGATTTTTAATCGTTCCAATTCAGCAACAACATTGACACCCGTTGCCGTTTTTTCATATTTAATTTCATCGATTCGATGTTCGATTTCAGCGATGTTTTTTTCAAAATCGAGATATTGCATGTTTTCCTCATTTTCAAATTGATTTTTTGTATTATACGCAGTATAGTAACAAATGTCCAGCAAATTTTCAGTTTGTCACAAAAGGGAAACAAAATGTCTTACGCTTTATTAGTCGGAATTTATGTACTTATCTTCGGAAACGTCTTGGTCTGTGCGACCGTCGTTTATGTTTTATGGCTTGTCTTAAAACGGCAACGGGAAGGTTTTCAATTTATGACAAATCATCTTTTGTCTTTGGAAAAATCCATACACGAACGCAAAAACGAACATAAAACACCCGAAATATCCATTCCGATTGATGAACCGATTGCTAAATACGAACAAGTGAGTTTGCCTGATGACGTTAAAATCAATTTTATTGAAGATTAGTTATAGTCTTATTTTGTGGTGTCTGTTGATAATACGCCCATTATCGGCCGATACATATCCGCTTCAATCGGCTATATCCATGAGAGGGCAACCCAAATACACCCCTGACTTTCAGGCTTTTGATTATGTTAACCCTGATGCCCCGAAACATGGCACATTAAAGCAAAGTGCCTTCGGTTCATTTGACACATTTAATCCGTTTGTTATCAACGGCATATCGGCAGCCGGTATCGGGCTCATGTATGACACATTGATGAAACAAAGTGCTGATGAGGTTTTTTCGTTATACGGCCTGATTGCCGATGGTATTTTTGTTTTACCTGATAACAAAGGCGTGGCTTTTCACATCAATCCGAAAGCCCGTTTCAGTGATAATCAACCGATAACGGCAAAAGATGTAGCGTTTTCTTTTCAGACTTTGAAAGAAAAAGGTGTACCGACATATCGGTATTATTATCAAGATGTTCAACGTGTGGAACAAGTTGATACACATACTGTTATTTTTCACTTTCGGGAAAACACACAAAATCCGGAACTACCGTTTATTTTGGGGGAATTACCTATTTTGCCGGCTCATTGGTGGCAAACGAGGGATTTTACAAAAACAATATTGGAAAAACCGGTCAGTAGCGGTCCTTATCAAATCGATACGTTCGATGTCGGCAGACGCATTGTCTATAAACGTCTGCCTGACTATTGGGCAACTGATTTAAACGTCAACAAAGGTTTTTATAATTTTGATACAATTATTTATGAATATTATCGAGATACAACTGTTGCCGTTGAAGCCTTTAAAGCCCATGAATTTGACATTCGTCTGGAAAACGAGGCAAAAAAATGGGCTCACTTCAAAACGGAACAAGCCGTTCAGGACGGTAAAATACATATGAAGCAATTTAAACACGGTCTGCCCAGTGGTATGCAAGGCTATGTGTTTAATTTAAGACGCCCGTTGTTTCAAGATATTCGTGTTCGTCAAGCCTTAACATTAGCATTTGATTTTGACTGGATGAACCACAATTTGTTTCACGGACTTTATACCCGTACCACCAGTTTTTTTGACAATTCCTATTTGAAAGCCCCACCATATCCCACTTTGGACGAACAGACCGTTTGGGCAGATTTACCGTTTCAAGATTTGACACCATATCAAAATCCATTACCAACACCAAGTCATGTACCCTTGCGTACACGATTAAAACAGGCATTGACTTTGCTCAAACAAGCCGGTTGGCATGTGAACGAGAAAGGGATTTTAGTTGACAAACATCAAAAACCATTCATGTTTGATATTTTGTTTGATGCCGGCAGTAGTGCAACATGGGAACGGGTTACGTTACCGTATGTTGCTCAACTCAAACGACTTGGAATACAGGCCAACATTCGTTCAATTGACAGCATACAATACAAAAACAGGTTAGATTCCTATGAATATGACATGATTGTCAGCGTTTGGGGGCAATCACTTTCCCCAGGGAATGAACAACGTTATTTTTGGGGAAGTCAAACGGCACATCAAAACGGTTCAATGAATTACAGCGGGATTGCCAGCCCTGTTATTGATGCGTTAATCGATAAAATCATTCAGGCTGATACGCCCGAAAAACTAACAGCATCAACACATGCCTTGGACAGAGCATTGCAAAACATGTTTATCGTTATTCCGCATTGGTATTCTCCATACAATCGTTTTATTTATTGGCAAGATATTCAAATGCCCGAACAAACACCCTTAAAAGGCGTCAATCCGATGACATGGTGGAAAAAGCAGTTTTTTTAGGAATATGTCATTTTATGCTTGCATAAATCGGAAAAACATTTTATCAATAAAAGAGATATTATTCGGAAAGGACAGCAAATGAATCGTTTTATTTTAGGTACACTTGTCGGCAGTTTTATGTTAACAACCGGCGTATCGGCTCAAACTGTTTTTTGGGGATTTGATGAAAACAACAATGAAACGTATATTCCGGCACAATGTGACGGTCAATTTGATGAAACAAACGGCGGGGTATTTATGCCCTCACCCGAGGACCTTTTTGAACAAGGAGAAGCCTTTTTGTTAGAAAAGGGCTCAACACGGGCTAATGCCGCTTATTGTTTATTATCATCAGCCATTCAAGGTAATGTTAAAGCACAATACCGTGTTGCCCAATTGTATAACAAAGGATTGGTTTTACCCCAAAATGATATCGTTGCTTATCGATGGGCTTTCTTGGCCGCATTGGGAGGCAGCAAGGAAGCCGAACAATTAGCATTGACATTGGAACAACTCCTCACGGCGGAAGAAATTCAAATGGCAACCAAAACGGTTGAACCGATGTTGCCGGATTTAAAAAGTGCAAAAGATTCGGATTTGCAGAAACAAGAAGAATTATTAACGTCCAAAAAGGCTGAATTGGAAGAATTGAATAAGGAAATTGATGAATTGTTGGGTGTTAACTACAAACAACCACAAATTAAATCTATTGACGAAATTCGTGCCGCTGCTCGAGCCCGAATGGAAAAACAAAAAGCAGAAGAAGACAAGTTAATTGAAGAATACAACAAAGCCGAAGCCGCCGAAAAAGCAAAAGCAGAACAACTCAAGTCTGCACAGGAACCTTCCAAAGAAACAAATAAAAAAGTCGAAGAAAAGAAGGAACGCAAACCACTTCGCCGTCGTCGGGGTAAAAAAAGTGATGAAACACCTATTTTTGATGAAAGCGACCGAATGAAAAAATGATACGTCTCGTCTTTTTTTCAGCAAGTGTTTGTTTGACGGCTTTATTCAATGTTTCAAGTCATGCTAACGGTATATTTATTCCGGGCACACCGGATATACCGCTCATGTCGGGTTTAGAAATAGATATAACGGACGACATGAATTTTGATACACCCGTTGGGCAAGTTTTAACATTTGAAGCACAAAGTTCTGTGTTGACGAGTCATCAGATTGCATCGTATTATCGTCAAATATTGCCATCATTAGGATGGATATGCCAAACGGAAAACATTTCATGTCAACGAGATACGGATACATTTGTGTTAACCCCGATACAAACGAAAAAGCCGGCCGTTGTTCGCTTTGAAATCACACAAACAAACGCCCAATAAATAAGTTTTTTATCTTAACCGTTAAAAAGTGTTGACTTTTCATTTTTTTTGGTTTATAAGATAATCCTTAAATTTATAAATTTTTCAATTGAGGAATAAAAAATGGCAAATATTGCATCTGCAAAAACACGTATCAATCGCAATGCTAAAAGACAGAGAATTAACTCTGATCGTTTAAGTGCTGTCAGAACAGCCGTTAAAAAAACACGTTCTGCTATTTTGACAGGCGATAAAGAAGCCGCTCAGACATGTTTCAGAGCCGCAGAATCTGCTTTAATGACAGCCGCTGGCAAAGGCACAATCCACAAGAAAAATGCTTCACGCAAAGTATCTCGTTTGGCTACTGCTTTGAAAAAAATGTAAGCATTGCATTTAAAAACGTACGTTCAAAAACCGTTGATTATTCGACGGTTTTTTATTTTATTCCAATCGTTTGTTTTTTTATTATTATGTAAAAAACACCCAAACGTTCCCATATCGTATTATCTTTTAAAACAAACGATGAATTTTAACAAAAAAGCCCTTTACAAAACGCCAAAACCTATTCAAAAATAAGGCTTAAAAATCAATATATTCTCTTAAAAAAACGTGTCAAAAAAAGGTACGTTATTTTTCCCATATTATGATGCAAAATACCCCTTGTCAACTAAAAAATGTAATCATCTGATTTTTATATCTTTTTTACTTCACTAAAAGCCCTTTCCGTCCATCAAAAAAAAGCGTCAAAAAAACGTACCTTTTTTTGACACGTTTTTTTAAGAGAATATATTGATTTTTTGAGATTATTTTAACGGAGGTTTTATGATTCGCAAATTGCCTTTTTTACATCGTTTTTTGAACAAAAACACACAAGAATCCGGTCGTAGTATGGTGGAAATCCTTGGTGTTTTGGCTGTGATAGGGGTTTTA
>JAZTVX010000038.1:0-2768 GCA_045635565.1 Alphaproteobacteria bacterium | reverse complement strand
CATGTTTGAACACAATATTTTAACTCGTCAACCTTCATCATTATCCGACGGTTACAATCATGACACAACTGCTCGGCTTCGGTTTTATCGGGAATAGTAACGGCTCCCGTAGCATCACAAGACGGACAACCACTCGTTGACATAAAGGTATCATTTTGCAAACAACCTCCATACATACATTTACCGCCGATAAGCGTCCGAATCCCACCACATGATGCACATTCTTCTGCTGTTGCTTCATATCCCTTATTTGTTTCGGAACAAGAACGACAAATGCCCGTATTATCACGATATTTTAAACCGACCGGTGAAAAATTGGGATACTTACTTGTATCGGGGCTATCATTATTACAAACACCTGATTGACCGGCAACAACATAAACACAATAACCGTTCAAGTAAATATGATTCGGACATTTTTCACATTCGGTTTGCGATATAATATCAGAAATTGTTCCTGACGATGTTAAGCATGAAGTACAAATACCGTTATTTTTTCGTATTTTGTTTTGTCCACACGCAACCGGCACACAATACTGTGTGCTCTTGTACGACCACATCCGATACTGATTTACACCACAAGAGGTACAGAGTTTATTTTCATACTCAACAGTTTCTTGTTCATATCTTACCATTTTGCCATCACCGATGTGTGAACACGGATAACAAGTTCCATCGCTTGCTAAATATTCATTTGCTTGACATTTTTTAAAACAAAAGCCATCAGAATAGACCCGTTCATTCCCACAGTTGTCCGTACATTTAGATTCTTCATCAGAATCAACAGTGACACGCCCAATACTCGTTGTACAGGGATAACATTTAGCATCTTTTCCTTTAAATTCTTTTCCATCTTCACATGTATCTAGTTCCAAAGGAAGACAGTAACCATCTTTATATGTTCTGCCACAAGCTTCACACAAATCACGTAAATATTGTTTTAATTCGTTACTGGCAATCCCTGTTCCAGTAAGTGCAACGCTTTCCGGATAGTCACAATCCAAACAATTGCCGGCACTAGAATAAAATTGTCCTGATTTGCATTTTTTAACACATCTATAAATATTATCTACATGCAATACTACTCTTTCTTGCCGATATGCCGAATCTTGCGCTGAACCACATCGCTCACACAAGGCCGACCATTCGGATACCATGTTACCGGCAGATGTTGTTGTATTGGAATACCACATACGCCCACCCCAAAAATCATAACAATTAGGCCAATTACCACTGTAACAATTAAGTTTGTCATTATTACAGGCACGACATAAACCGACTGTTCCACGGTCATTCATCAATCCTTTATAATAACCATCCGGACACGTTTTTAAAACACAAAAAACATTACCCAAAACAGTCCTATTTGAGCAAGCATCACATAATTTATGTGCTTTAGAATCATTTGGTATTTGATTTTCCG
Organism: Alphaproteobacteria bacterium; assembly: GCA_045635565.1. Taxonomy (GTDB): domain Bacteria; phylum Pseudomonadota; class Alphaproteobacteria; order CAAHEQ01; family UBA3637; genus RGIG4140. Next base: position 1,345 of record JAZTVX010000038.1, on the reverse strand, counting down.
TTGTTGAATCGCACGGAATACATTTACCTGTTGAATCTAAATAACTGTTTCCCTTCACACAACTCGTTGCACAATATGTTTTGATATTGCCCTCTTGATTGGCTTCTTCCGTGCGATGAGCAACGTTTTGACAGGCATTGCACATGTCTATGCCACTATGTGTATCTTTAATAGATACACCACCAACTTGTTTTTCAAAAATACCGTCATTATCATCAGAATTAAGAATAACAATCTCACTCATATAATCACAACTGACACATGACCCGTTTGCTGCTCGATATTCTTTGCCATATCGGTCCCCCTCACCACAGGCTTTGGGAATATCAACACATTTGTGGTTTGTTAAATCACAAATTTGTTCATTCGGACAATCTTTATTGGCCAAACATTCCACACAAACACCGCCACTGTCATTATCATAACAAAATGGTGTTGAGGTTCCGGTACAACTGTTATGACACGTCATATCGTCTTCACATGTAACGGGAGCACACAACATATTACAATCTTCTTCTTCAACGCATGGGTCACCACTTTGTCCTTCGCCTTCATTACTTTCAGAATCAACAAACGATGTAAAGACAAGCAAATTATCTGTTTCTTCTTCCCCACAAATGGAGGCAGAGCCTGTGTATTTGACTAAATCCCCGTCCCCTTGAGCAACCTGTACAAATTGTATACCTTGAATAACACCATTTAAGTTCATGTTCACAACATTTTTACATACACGGGAAGAAACACCTTCAACATATGTTTTAAAAGCCACATCGGGGTGTGATGTCATGTAAATCGGATAACCCGTTCCCGTTGTATCCGGAAATTCATCAAAATCAGTGCCATCTTCACTCGGTTCAGGCAAAGGCATTTCCTGATATTTATGCCAGATATCATTCGCACGCAGGTTCACTTCATACACAATATCGTTAGCCCGATATTTATCCATGGCAAACGAATACCCATAAATCCCACCGGCTGATAAGACCCCCATCACAGCCAAAACACCAAGGATTTCAACCATACTACGACCGGATTCTTGTGTGTTTTTGTTCAAAAAACGATGTAAAAAAGGCAATTTGCGAATCATAAAACCTCCATTAAAATAATCTCAAAAAATCAAAACCTTCTCATTAAAAAACGTGTCAAAAAAAGGTACGTTTTTTTGACGCTTTTTTTTGATAGACGACGTGTGTTTTTAACAAGGTAAAAAAGATATAAAAATCAGATGATTACATTTTTTAGTTGACAAGAGATATTTCGCATAATAGTATGGGAAAAATAACGTACCTTTTTTTGACACGTTTTTTAAAGAGAATATATTGATTTTTAATCGTTATTTTTAAAC
>JAZTVX010000037.1:0-1006 GCA_045635565.1 Alphaproteobacteria bacterium | reverse complement strand
TAAATATGATGGCAATATAGAATATACCATTCGTAAGCTTGCTCATTTTATGGAGTTTGGCGGTCAAAGCTGGCTCCTGTGTAAAACCTACAATGCCTTTTACGTTAGCAATCGTGCTTCAACCGGATATATTTTATTCTTCGGCTTGCTGACAGCTGTTGTTGGCGAATACATTCAGTTTTTTTCGCCTGGTCGTGAATGCCGTGTAACTGATGTGTTGCTTGATTTTAGCGGAACATTTTGCATGTGGCTTTCTTATCGTATCTGGCAATGGACTAAGTAAAACTTGCCATAAGCACTGTTAGACTTTGTCGCCTTCCGGCACTTCTGACAAGTTTTGAAAAATTAATATTATATAAGTTAATGAAAAAATCCGTGCTGCTTTGCAGTACGGATTTTTTGTTTAGGGGATATTATGAAGTTTGAGGGAAGGGGATTTGGTTATTTGCAATTGCGTTGGTGTTTGAACGGGTTGGGCATGCCAATTTTTTTATGAGGTTGTTGTGCTTTGATTGCAGCACGTTGATCTTTGGTCATGTCACGCATTTCTTCGCGTTGGGCTTCGTAATGCTTTCTCATTTTTTCCATTTGTGCTTTGTGGAATGCTCTGTCTTTTTTGATGAAGTCTTCAACTTCTTGACGTTGTTCCGGGGTGAGTTTGTTCATTTTTGCTTCTACACGTTTTTGGTGCATTTCTTTGCGTTTTTCAAAACGAGCCATACGTTTTTCGAAGCGTTCTTTTTCTTCCGGAGTCATTTTTTCTAAACGTTTAGCGCGCCATTTTTGGATAGCTTCTTTACGTTCTTCGGGGGACATTTTTTTCCAAGCTTCGCGACGTTCTTGACGTTCTTTGATTTGTTCTTCAGTCAGTTTTACGCGACGATGTTTGCCCATTTTGTGTTGGCGATGTTCTTTGCAATCAACTTTGTCTTCGCATTTGAGGATTTTATTAACGCGTTCGCGCATGGTCGGTTTGTCAGGGGCTTCACCTGCGAAAGCTGCGTTA
>JAZTVX010000036.1:0-1763 GCA_045635565.1 Alphaproteobacteria bacterium | reverse complement strand
CCAACACATAGCAGAAATAAATTTTCCAATGAAGTGATTTCATTGTAGCATATATTTCCTCTTGTGGAATATCATACTCCTCCATTATTCGGTCTTTGTTTCTCCAAGTGTTCCATAATAAGAACGTGAGTAGTAGACCTACACCGATGAATATGTATGCTAGTGTTATCATTTTGTTTTTATTAAGTACCAAGGAAGGGAATCGAACCCTCAAGAAGATTGCTCTTCGTCAGATTTTCTTACTACTCTCAGTCTCCTAAGCCTTTTCAGTTGTAGTCTGGACTATATCATCATCCCAGTAGGATGTCACGTGCATAGTCTCTGAACCATTCCCATTTTACAGGGACTCGGCTGCTGATTACCCAATCATCAAGTTTTTCAAGCATTCACACTTACCGTTTCCGATTATGTTGTAGCACTTGATGCTCTAAGGGCTTCCCAGCAATTCTCGCGATTCAAATAAAGTATTGCTACTTTACCGCTCTGCTTTCTCAACGATGTAACTCATTGATAATCAAAGTCTGATGCGTTTACCAGTTTCGCCACCTTGGCTTTCGTTTTCAGGGATTTGTTTGACCGTTCCCTGTTACGGTTTCCATTATACACAAGTTCTATTCGGAAGTCAAGTGTTTTTCTTATTTATTTTTCTATATCCGTATTTGTTTATGTCAATGTCGTATTTTTTTAACCATTTTCTCACTGCATTGTCAGTAACTTTATAAACTTTCGCAACTTGTATTAGTGATGTTTTTGATTTTACTACTTCAATCAATTTTTCTTTTGAGGGTATATCTTTCGTGTTCCATTTTCGGAAACATTCTTTGCAGCAACATTTTATCTGTCTATAACCCAGTACATTTCCACAAATTACACAAAATCGTTTCTCTCCTTTGTTTTTCTCATTTTCTGCTTTTTTTCCATTTGAATTTTTACCAGAGTCAAATGTTTTTTGAATATCTTTTATTTTTTTAAGATTCAATACTTTATTTTTGTGCGAAATTTTGTTTGACCCACGGTAGTTAGGTTCCATCGCGTGACAATTTGGGCATAAAATTTCTAAATTTTCCAATCTATTGTCAAGGTTGTTTCCGTTTTTGTGGTGTAATTCAAGTGGGATTTCTTTTCCCAACCAGTTTGATAGTCCGCATCGTTCACAAACCTTATTTTTTATACCGAATTGAAATAAACGCATTTTTAATCTATATGCGGTCATTATTTTTTCACCGTTTAAGACTCGTTCCAAATCGGATAATGTAAATGTTAAATGTTTTATTCTTTTTCTTTGTTGCAAAATATCGGAGACTTCATCTTCACAATTAAATTGTTTAATTAGAGATACCAAAATTTTATAATTAATACCCAGAGCTGCGGCAGCACCAGTCTTGGTTTTCATTAAAGATACAGCATCGATGAGTTTTTCTTTCGTAATTGATTCCATGCTTTTATTTATGGAATCTTTATTCTGTGGAGTGCGAGTTCAGATTGATTTTATCAATAAAAATAAAAAAACTTCCTAGACAAAATAATCTAGGAAGTTTTCTTTTGATAGCGTAGGTGTGATTCGAACACACAACACGGAAGGTTTGAGCTTCCTACCTCTTGCCAATTGGGTTACTACGCCTTTTGTCGTGTTGACAAGACAATTATACACGAGTTCTATTGCTTTGTCAACTTTTATTTAAAACTTTTTTCAATTCTGCGGAAAATTATTTTCTCCAAATCCAAACTGGTTCAACAAATACTCCATCCTTATGACTTTTACT
>JAZTVX010000035.1:0-1215 GCA_045635565.1 Alphaproteobacteria bacterium | reverse complement strand
GTCCAAGAAGCCCATCTGGCTTATGCGAATCAACAAGGGCGAGAAAGTACCGAAGAAACAAACTGGATACCGGTCAATTTTACACCAAAATGTGGATACGATATGTTCACGGGAAAAGATGAAGACGGAGATACCTTTGTTTTGGTTGAAAACATTGATAAAGAGATGTGTCAAATGCTCATGCAGTTAGGCAACAATGATGCGTTATCATTTTATCAGCAGGTGGAATTGGAAGAAACCAATATCGCCCTTGTTACCGAATGCAATCCGGAACCGATGGATATTATTTTTGCGTTTGAAGGGACACGAGCCCCCGGTAAGGATTGTGAAACGAATGATGATTGTGCCGATTCGGCAGGTGGATATTGCCATGCCGAAACGGGCACCTGTTATGATTGTCCTGATGGAAAAGAACCCAATGTCTCTCACACATTTTGCAATCCGATTTGTGATACGGAAACAGAAAGCGAATGCTGGCTAGATGAACGTCGGTGGTGTTGTGGAGGCAATACGATTTGTGGGAAAACGTCTGATGAATGCGTTGAATCCGACGGATTTTGTAAATATGCGTTTCAAAATATGGATATGCGAGCCAAAGCCAATTGTTCATATCAAATATCCAATGAAGAAATGAAATTGAGCACGAATTGTTCATTTAATGTATCAGATGAATTGATGAATATGCACACGAATTGTTCATTTAATGTATCACCTGATGTCATGACGTTGAGTACAAATTGTTCCTTTACAAACGGCTTGGCTTCGGATGGAGAAACATTAAGCATGACGGAAGGAATATCTTGTCCGGTGGGGCAGTACTGTTATTTGTCCTTTAAAACATCGGATTGTTCGTCATCTGTTTCGGCAACAGGGGCGGAAACGATTTACGGTGTCTGTACAGATATGAACAATAAAAATGCCTCTTGTAGCGTTCAAACAGCGACTATAGGTGAAATGGTAACTGAAGATAAAGGATGTTTATCGGGACAATATTGCTATTTATCATTTAAAAATGATTCTTGTACCAGTTCAGCAGGTAATAATCATTCCGGTGTCTTGTATGGTGTCTGTACGGATATGAACAATAAAAATGCTTCTTGTTTAATAGATATGCCGTCGTCGGGTGAAATGGTTAAAGAAAATGTCGGTTGTCCGGAGGGACAATATTGTTATTTGTCCTTTAAAAATAATCTTTGTACCGCATCAGCCGGTAAT
>JAZTVX010000034.1:0-25454 GCA_045635565.1 Alphaproteobacteria bacterium | reverse complement strand
TATGGCTGACTGTGTAGGAGGCGAAGAAAAACCGGGTAAAAATGGTCACGTTTATTGTATCAGTAATCAAACAATGAACTGGTGGAGTGCATTTGCTTGGTGTAAGGCTAACAAACGGCATCTGGCAACATTGGATGAAGCCTGTAATAATAAAAGTTGGTCAGGTAGTTGCAAAAATATGGCTATTGGTATAAGTAAAAACGTATGGACATCGATAGCATCAGGGGATAATTCTGCCTATGGCGTTAGTTTAAATGATGGTTATGTGTCTGGCTACTCACGTACCTATGGTGGTAGTTACTACCACGCTATGTGTTATTAACCCAACAGTTATTCACTGTTTTAAAAATACCAAATCCATCTAAACAGGTGGATTTTTTTTGTTCAATTATAAAAACAACGCATAAACATCATATGTCAATCGTGTCAGATATCAAAATGTATAACAACGCATATTGTTATGTATAAAAAACTCATCATTATGTAATATTTTACAATAATATTAAATTTAAACTTTTTGAGTGTATATAACTGTTTAATTGAGTTGCATAATATTGATGAGAAATTGTATATATGTTTTGTTGTCTTTTTTGCGAAAAAAGATTATATAAAGATATAAAAAAACTCCCAAAAGGGAGTTATGGGGCGAAAGATCGGACTCGAACCGACGACATCTGGTACCACAAACCAGCGCTCTAACCAACTGAGCTACATTCGCCATGGTAGAAAACCTTTTAACAGATTATTTTACCTTTGTCAAGAAAAAAAACAGATGTTTTTTATTTTTTATTCATGAATATTCTGTCTTTGTTGAATGTGTCTGTTGAATGCCATATTGATTTGTTCGTCAATGGTTGTATTTAATTGTTCTTCAAATAAATATGTATATTTTTGACGTGTTGATAAGGCTGTGTTTCTAACATGAGGGTGTGGATGTTTCAAACATATCAATTCATCAATATCGGCTAAAATATATTGATGTGTTTGTCGTCTTTCGGAAAATCCGTTTTGAACAAGGGTAGGGGATGCATCAAAGCATGACAGGTTTTCATGAATTTGATTGATGATATCTGTCCGATTGCGATAGGGTGTTAATGCTGTTAGTTGACTAACACACTCATTCCAATACGAATCAACTAATTGTGCTAATTGCGGGGTAATATAATCAGGACTAATTAAAGTTTTAGATAACAGTATCATGTTGTATAAAAAGATTCCTTCTTTTTTTAACGGAGAATCAGTTTTTTCTGTTGACATTAAAAATGTTAAATCCGACAACAAATTAACTTTAACTGCATTAACTTTATACAATTGATGATATAAATCTGATGCTTGCCGAATCAGTTGCATTGTTTCAATATATTCTTTTTTTAACGGTAATTCTTTCCAATCACCGGGTTGATTGAATAAATCATTATAAATATCCGTAATTTTGACCGGTATTTTGGCCGATCTCAATGTTGAATTTTGTTTGCGTTGAACAATACATTCATGACAGGCGTGAAATTCTTCTTGATTAAATATACCCATAATATATAATAATTCATGTTCTTGCATAAATCTAAACAAAGAACGTTTTTTGACGACTTCATCTTTGGGTTGGGTGTTTGACGATTCTCTTAATGTTTGAATGACTTCTTCTGTCAATCGAATATTGGTAATATCGTGATAGTCGACAAATTTTTGAATAATGTCCGTTAAATCGGGATATGATTGAATTGTTTCTTGCTTTTCTTCTTTATTGCCAAACATTATTTTTTCTAAAAATGCAGCCGCACTCATCAGTTTTCCTGTTTCTTCATCTTCTTTTTGCTGTTCTGATGTTAATGTAACAGTTTCATTTTGAATGCCCATTTGTTGACTAAACCAACACATCAATTTGTGTTCGTGTTGTTTGTTGCGAGCGACTAAACACAAAGAACGTCGTGTGTAATCCAGTAATAAATTGTAGTACATCTCAAGGTCATTTTCTTTAACTTCTGGAAAAAATTCAGAGAAAACCATTCCCGTTTGTTTTAATTTTTTGCCGATTTCGGGAAATTCTTTGTGTGTCGGCAGTTGTTGTAATTGTTGCGAAATTTGAACAAATATTGCCTTTGTCATGCGTTCCCAATAATATTCACATTTGTGAAGAACGGGATTGCTGATGTTTTGATTGTGTAAATAACCGATAATACCATCAATAAAATATAATTGATTGATAAGTTTATCTTCCGGTGTGGTGTTTTTCTGATGAGGTACGGAAAGTGTTGATAAATCAGTTTCTCCATTTTCAAAAAGCATGCCAACAATTAAATGAGCCGTCTTTTTGAGTTGATTGATTTTATGAATATACTCAGGCTTTAAACGTTTGAGAATGTTATGATACATTTCAGTATCAAATTCATCATCATTAGTTAATATTTCACGATAGACTTCGTCATAATCGACAAAGCATGTATCGATGAGATGTTCCGGCACGTGAAATTGTCGTAAAACTTCTGCCATGTTAAAATTAAAAGTGCCGGCATTCATTTCATCGACAACATCGTCCCAAACCCGTCCTTCTTCATCATTGAGAGTTTCTTCATCAATGGTATCCATCAATTGACAAAAGCGAGAACGTTCAATAACCTGTTTCATTGTTGCTATTTCAACGGCATCATCATATGGTAAAATACCACAGACGTACTCCCACAATGGTTCCGGTTGTTGTGCCAAAGCGTATAAGTATTTCATCGTTCTGCTTTCACCGGCAACCTGTTTTAAAAGTGTTGTTCGTTCCGTCTTTGGTAAAGACATAAAATCAGAAAACAGTTGTTGTCCGATTTGAGTAATATGATTATGTTTCTTTTTAGTCATCTTTTTCTCTTTGTTCGATGTTGTTTTTCGGATTAGACTGATGGGATACGATTTTTAATTGTGATTTTTTGACTTCTTCTGGCATTGTTTCAATGAAACTATGTGTACATTGTTGATACCAGTTTAAAATCATCGGTGTTGTTTCATTGTCTTGTGCTTCTAAAAAATTTTTCATTTCCATCATCGTATGGTGTATCAAAAACTGATGATGAAGTGTATCAATCGGTTCTTGAAATTTTAATAATGATTTTAAATGATCGCATGCTAAATAAATGTGTAATGCCTGTTCCGGATTGTCCAATAATAAATCAAAAGATTGTTCCTGTAAATTTTGAACGGCACAGGCAACTTTATTTTCAATCAGTCGTTCAGTTAATATCCGAATAAGAACATCCCGTTCATCTGTGTAAGCATTTAGCGTCATGATGGTGTTATATAAAACGATATGTTCCGTTTCGTCCGATGTTTTGTTTTTGCCCCAATCAAAACAAGGGGGAGTGCCATCTTCAAAATTATATTCTTTCCCGTTCAAATTTAAAAAAGATAAATTATACAAGGATAACGCAGATGATAATTGTTTAACAGATGCTTTTAAAGCATCGTTGTGAGAAAAATAAACACCACATTGTGCAGCATATGCAAAAATCGTTTCTGTATCCAATAACAAGGTGACAGCCGTAATATTAGGGTGTTTGGATTTTCGTTGATCAACTTGTTCGCTGACAATGCGGTTACGAATTGTTTCAAATCGTTTTAGGTTCTGTTTATCCCAAATGCCTAAAGCATACATTAAATCATGTTCTTTCCAGAAAGAATAAAGAGATAATTTGATTTCGGCTTGACTGAAATGTTGGGCTTTTTCCGCAGATATTGAGGTATTAGATAATTTTTGACGCAGATTTTGACATGCTTCGGAAAATTGTTCCTGCATTTTTTGAACAATTTGTTTACGCATTTCCTGAAAAAGTATATTAGCCCGTTGAGGATTGGAACGTAAAAAATCTTCCATTCTTTCAAAAATGGTTTTACGTCGGTTACCCGAATGATTCATTTGATCATTTTGTGGTAAACCCGATTCGTTGTTTTTTTTGTTCATACTGATTTCTCCTATATTTGTTTTAAGTTTATCACAAAAAAAAATAAAAATAAAGAAAAAAAATGACAGAAAAATAAAATATGATAAATTTAATAAAATACCTTATTTTAAAACAGATATTTATTTCTCTGGAAGTGGATTTTTATCAAAAAAAACTAAAACGGATAAGCACGACAAATACAGTCATCATAGGTTGTTTGTGAAAGGTTTGAAACGGCTTCAATTCCACAAATGGTTGATTGTTTGCAGTTTGTTAATTGTGGTGTTGTCCATGGTCTTCTATGGTCATAATAATACCCCATTTGAGTCCACAACAAACTTTCCATCCACTGACTAAACGGATGTTTCTCAATAAAAATCGGTTTCTTAATTCGTTTGAAAATATGTTGAAAAACCAATTGGTGTTCGGGTAAAATAAAACCGTCACCCATTAAAATCTGTTTCAAAGATTGAAAGAGAGTAGGGTGTTTCCAACCACCACCGAACAAAGAAAAACAATTGGGAATTTCATCGTGGATAAATTGTAATGAATGAACAATTAAATAAGCCGAAAAATAAGCACATGTATAAACCAAATCAGATAGATTTTCTTTGTGATGAAAGGCTGTTATTTTGTCTGTTAAATAATGTGCCGGATCACTGGAACGAGGTGGATGTGCAACATAAAAATCAGCATTAGCATGAAACAATTCAGTCAGTAATTGTACGTCTAACTGGCCATTTTGTGCAATAAGACCATCTATATCATATGGTAAACATGTATGTGTTCTGATTAAAAAATCCATATATTCATTGCACGGACCGATATCCCAACCGGCAACGGCTTGGCTATCTTTAATCAAACACAAATTAGATGTATTACCAGCGTTAATATCAATACGATTGGGACTGCCATCTTGGCGGGCAATAAAAGCATTGAGTGGTGGAATAAGAGGTGCTCCTTCTCCGCCGTTTAACATATCATCGGAACGAAAATCATAGATAACACGCACGTTTTCGCATTGGGTTGCACAAGCAATCAGATTGGCTAACATTTTGCCTGACCCGACTTGTAGCGTATAAGGGGTGTTTGTGGCAATGGAAGGTGGACAGTGAGCCAGTGTTTTTCCATGTGAACAAATCGCTTTTACCGATCGGATATCAATATGGTACTTGCTAATAAGTTCAAGAATGCCCTGTGCAACTTGTTGCGTATATGCTGTGTGATATGAAATAAATAGCGGATGATGTTCCAACGTGGTTCTGGGAGGACATGTTTTTACCCATTCACGTAATTGAATAGTCTTTTGTTGCATATCCTGTGTGAATGGAACGCTGTGTGTATAAATCGGCTGTATCCGTTGTTCGGAAACCGCAGCATATACAACATCGACGGCATCCATCGAATTACCGGTCATAATACCGATGTAAAAAGACGGACAATCGCAGATATGTTGTTTCATGAAACTTATTTTTTATTGCGTGTTGTTTGACGAGGTGTATTACTACGACTTAAACGACGTTCCTTTGCTTTTTCGGCATAAGGATTTTCCCGTTTGCGCATATAAATTCTAATAGGTACGCCGATTAAACCGTATTGTTCTCGAATACCGTTTGATAAATAACGCAAGTAAGATTCGGGAAGTGAATCCGGATTGCTGGAAAAAATAACAAACGTTGGTGGACGTGTGCTGACTTGTGTCATGTATTTCATCGGAATACGTTTACCGTTGCTAGCAACAGGTGTCGGATGTGCTTCTGTCATGCGTTTTAAGAAGTCATTTAAACGATGTGTCGGAACACGTTTATTCCACAGTTCATACATCTTGAACGCATCACTCATCAAGCGATCTAATCCATACCCGGTTTTGGCAGAAATGGTATGAATAGGTAATCCTTTCACTTGTTGCAAAGATACAGCCATTTTTTCTTTTAAATGATTTAAAACCTGTTTTTGGTTAGGAATGCTATCCCATTTATTTAAGGCAATAATCAATGTTCGACCTTCATCAAGAACTTTTGAAGCAATCAATAAATCTTGTTTTTCCATTGGAACGTTGGCATCTAATACCAAAATAACAACTTCGGCAAAATCAATGGCATTACGGGTATCGGCAGCCGAAATTTTTTCCAAATCCTGTTCTACTTTTCCTCGTTTGCGTAAACCTGCCGTATCTGTTAATAAAATGGACTTGCCTCGCCATTCCCAAGGTATTGTAATGGCATCACGGGTAACACCGGCTTCGGGACCCGTCAGTAAACGTTCTTTTCCTAATAATTGATTGATTAACGTTGATTTACCAACGTTTGGACGACCGACAATGGCTAATTTAAGCGGACGTTTTTGTTTTTCTTCACGTAAACGGGCTTTTTCATCAATCGTTTGAGTTGTTGTTTCAATCACATCATCAAAATCATCGATAATATCTTCTACACTGCCATCATCCGTTTTTTCAGCCATTTTTTTATTATCTGCGTAACGCATACTTTTTTGAACATCAATAATCTTGGCAATTTTTTCTTCTTGCTCATTTGATGTTTTTGGGTTTTTGAAATGAGGGGCTAATAAATGATGTAAATCACCCATACCTAAACCGTGTTCAGCAGAAACGGGTATTGGTTCACCTAAGCCTAATCGGTAAAATTCACCCAAACCGGCTTCAATGGCTTTTCCTTCACATTTGTTTGCCAATAAAATAACCGGTTTATTTGCTTTTCTCAAATCTTGTGCCATTTTTTCATCAAGACGTGTTAATTCACCACGAGCATCAATGACGGCTAAAATAATATCGGCCTCTTCAATAGCCATTTGCGTTTGTCGCCACATGGCATCTGCAAGTGATGTTGTTTCTTCTAAACCTGCCGTATCAATAAGACGAAATTTTAGATTGTATAGTGATGCTTCTGCTTCTTTTCGGTCACGGGTAACCCCTGGCTCATCGTGGACAATGGCAAATTTTCGACCACATAACCGATTAAATAATGTTGATTTTCCGACATTCGTTCTTCCGACAATAGCAATTGTTTTCATGGTATTCCTTATTGATAAGCAATTAGATCTGCATCATTTGTGTAAAAAATGACTTTATTTTTTCCTAAAATAGGCTTGTTTGAAAAAGATTCGTTTTGTAGATGTTGTTTTAAATTGCCGTTCAATGCGTCAACAAATAAAATATCTCCCTTGTTTGAAACGACAACCAATTGATTGTTAATTAAAACAGGACCCTTCCATGCAATACCTTTTGGTTCTTTTGATGTTAAGTCCGTTTCCCAAACAATATGCCCGTTTGTGGTATTTAAAGCAACTAATGTGTTTTGTGTGGTAATCATAAATAATGAATTTCCATTGACAATGGGTGTATTTTGTCCACCAATGTTTTGGATAAAACGGATGTCACCCGTTTGTAATGTATATGCTCCCGTTTTTTTTGCGTTACCCACTAAATAAACTGTGTTATCAACAATTACCGGTGAGGCAACAACATGTGAAAGATCATCGATAGGGCTAAATGTACGATAGGATAATAATGTATCTGACCACAACATCATACCGTTTTGAACATCAAAGGCAATGATTTCGCCACTGGAAAAAGGAACAATAGCAATTCCTTTGGATACGGCAACTTGTCCCATGCCGAAAAGATTTGTATCGGTTTTAATGTTTTTATAATGCCACTTTTCTGTACCATCTTTTGTATTTAAAACAAATAATTCATTATTGCCTGACAAAACAAAAATAAGTCCGTCTGTTACGGTTGGTGCAGAACGCAAAATGGCATGTGTATCATGTTCCCAAATAATTTTTCCGTTTAAATCGGTTGCGTAAACAACGCCATGACCACTGACAATAAAAATATGTGTGCCGTCAGAAGTCAATCCGATGCTGTTCATCCCCATACCTTCTGAAACGGGTAATTGAATTTGATGAATTTTGTCCCCTGTATTTTCATCTAAAACAGATAAACGCAAAGAACCGTCTAGCACATAAATCTTGTGATTGACAATAATCGGTTCCGGTAACACGAAATAATCAGATGACAATCCCTTTCCCACATTACGGGACCATATTTCCTCAATCGGTGTGTCGATATGACCATGAGGAATGAAATTTTGAGCATTAGCACTGGCTTGTTGCCATTGCACATCCGTTTTCGCTTCTTGTAAAGAAACAGGCTCCTGTGTTTGAGCTAACTGATTACTTTCGCCCGTATAAATAGCCATGCGTCCTTCTTTGGGTGCTGTTTTTTTATCCGTTCCACACCCACCTAATAACAATGCGATACAAAGTAAACAACATAATTTTTTCATTTCATTCCCTTTTAATTTTGGTCATAGACAATGATAAACCGATATGATACCTGTAACGGTGTTATTGAATAATAGACAATAATTCTTTCAATCTGTTTTTAGATTGTTCCGATAGAGTTGGCAAGCCCAATGCTATATTTAAAACATCTCTTGCGTTGTTTAACTGTTTTTGTTCCAACAACAAAATGGCTTGCAATTCAACGGCTGATGCATAAAACGAATTTTGTTTGTCCAACAAGGGCTGTAATAATTTTAACAACTCATTTGAATCCGTTGTACCAATCTGATGACCGATGGCTGATAAACGGGCAACATCACGCAATTCTTCCGGAGCATTGCCATCATTCATCAATTGCGTTAATAATTGCATCCCCTTTGTTGCATTATTCTGACCAAAAGCCATTTGTGCTAAACGCATTTGAGCCAAATATTGATAACCGGTACGTGCATTTTTGGCTAAATCATCATATAATTGATTTGCTTTTTCAGTTTCTTGTGTGTAATCAGACAAAACGGCTTGTTCAAATAAATTCGATTCGGATATACGAACTTTGTTATACCAACTTTTATAAACTTCTGTTCCGACCGTAACACCGATAATGAGGAATAAACCGCCAATAATGATAAAACGATACTTTTTCCAAAAGTTCATTAAACGTTCTTTTTGCAATTCTTCTTCTACTTCTCTTTCTAAAATGGCTTGTTTAATGAGTTCTTCTTCATTCGGTAATTGTTTCTTCATAATATTATCCTTTGCTTAAATTAACATTTATCCTTTGTTTATAGCAATATTTAAACATAAATGCAATGTTTTATTTTTCTTTTTGAGGCAATAGTCTGAGAATCGGATGAAAAACAAAAGAAGGCAGAATAGAACAAAACCATACAAAAAACACCATAATATGAGGAAAAGCGATAATTGGTTTGTTTTTGCGTATGCCTTTTTCAATAATACAAGCTGCTTTTTCAGGTTGCATTAAAAATGGCATAGGAAAGGCATTCACGTCTGTTAGGGGTGTTTTAATGAAGCCTGGACAAATTACGTTTACCTTAATGTTGTCCTTGGCTAAAAAACCACGTAGTGCTTCACCCCAAGCCTTTACACAATTTTTGGAAGCAGAGTAGGCTGGACAACTGCTTAACCCCCGATAGCCGGCCATTGAACTCATCAAAACGATTTGTCCTTGTTTTCGGGCTTTAAATATTTCAATGGTTGGTAAAATTGTATGCACAACGCCGAAAATATTTGTTTTCATAATCGTTGTTGTTGCGTTTGTGTTTTCGGGCATACCGATAATACCACTTGAAACACCTGCGTTTGCAATAACCAAATCAAGAGGACAAATACCATTTGCCGTATTAACTGCTTCGTGGGCAGCATCGGCATCGGTTACATCAAAGGAGAAAATAGTAACTGTTGCTCCTTTGTTTCGGCATTCATCGGCGATTTTGTCGAGTCGTTGTTTGTTTCGGCCACATAAGAAGAGAAAAATATCCGGTTGAGCATATAGTTTTGCAAGAGCGGCTCCGATACCACTGGAAGCACCTGTGATTAAGATGGATTTGAAGGGGGAAAGATGTTGTTTGATAGTCATAAAAGAGTCCTTTAAATAAAAAAAATAAAAAAATGTAAAAAAGTGCTTGACAACCGATTATAAAGTGATATAATCGATTTGTCTAGTGAAAAATGCCTCTATGGCGAAATTGGTAGACGCGACAGACTCAAAATCTGTTGATCGCAAGATCATGCTGGTTCAAGTCCGGCTAGAGGTACCAAACATTACAACCCTTCGAAGTTAATAGCTTATCGAAGGGTTTATTTATTGAAAAATAAAGATTTTTTCCTTCAATTCTTGTGTTCGATAAAATCAATTTTAGGATTTCATGTTTTTTGGAAATTATCGAACAATTGAACATTTTTTTAGCATTTAGAGCGATATCAGATATTTTTTCTAATACTTCATCCAAATCCTTGTCATATTTTTCAAAACTACTTGTTGTTTTCCTTAATTCATCTAATCTTTCATTTATTTCTGTTAAAACATCATTATATGAGCTATCATCAATTCGACCATCTAGCCAAGTTGATAATAATTTACGCTTTCTTTCTTCTAATTGTTGAATTTGCACAGAGATAGCTCTTTTGTTTGCAGCATTTATTTTATTATCTTCTAAAAGACTTTCTTTAATACAATTTTTAATATTTTCCATTAAAGTCGGTGTAATATGAAGTGAATTAAAAATTTTATCTTCAATTTGTTCCATAATTTCATGTTCTGGTATTGGTTTTTGAGGACAGGTTTTATCAATATGATTACATTTGAGGTAAGTATAAACTTTTCCACTTCGATTTATATGTCTTTCGCTTGTCATTAAGCCTCCACAATGTGAGCATCTTATCAACCCTCTTAAGACAAAGTCTTTCTCTCCATACCAAGCTTTAGATGTATTAGAATTTTGATTACGTTCATTTAGGATTAACTGAACACGATCAAATAATTCTTTGTTGATTAGAGGTGGATATCTATGAGGATAATATTTAATATTTACCTTTTCATTGTTGTATTTTTTTCTCTTATTTGTTGCCATAATACCTATGTAAAAAGGATTTGTCAGCATTTCATGAATCTGAACACGACATAGAGTTTTAGTGCAATTTCTTCTGGCGCTTGTTAAGCCCATTTTTTTTGCTAAATTGCTGAGAGTTTCACAAGAATGTAATCCAGAGGCATATTCTCTAAATAATTTTTGTACCATTGGTCCACGAATTGGGTCTACAATAATATCAGCAGACCCATCAGGAGCTTTTGTATTGAGATATCCGACAGGGGCAAAATTAAGCCATTGTCCTTGTTTTAATTTAAATTTTTGACTTCTAATCACATTATCTCTTAAATTGCCAACATACATTTTTGCACCGAGAATTCCAAAGTCCCATCTTGATATATCGGCTGAATTGCTATCTTTTGTTAAGACAAGACCTTCTTTAAAAAAATGAAGCTCAATTCGCCCCATTTCTCTTAATGTATCTAATTCAACATACTCTTTATATCCTCGTTGTAAACGGTCGATACAATAAACAGTAATGGCAATTTTGTGTTTTTGCGATTTAATAAATTCAACCATTTCATGAAAGATTTTTCTTTTACCGACTGTTGAGCTTTCTGGTATATCATAGGTTTTGATAATCTTTAATCCTCTGTCATTACAATAATTGGTCATTCTGTTAATTTGAGCAGGAATGGAGGCTCCTTTATCATATTGATCTTGAGTACTTACTCTGGCGAATATAATAGCTTGTTTACATTGTTCATCTGGATCATAACAGACAAGAGTTCTTTTTTTCATTTTAATTTCCTTTCTTTATAAAATTAAGGTTATTTATCATATAATTATAATCAAAAATTACCCTAAAGTACGCTGTTTTTTTGAACTTTAGGGTAAAGTTCGATATTTATTTTATGGGATTAAATTTCTTTTAAGTAATCAGCTAGTCCCAATTTGAAAAATTGAATTAAATCAAAAGCCATTTTGTTTAGTTCACTATCTGCCAAATCTAATTCAAAATACATTTGATATAATTCTTCTTTGATTTGTTCAAAACTATTACTCATGATTTAATCTTTTTTTGGGGTTACAAAACGGTGTTGTTCTGGGTATTTTTGCTAATAACCGTTTCACCAACTGGGGAGCAAAACATTCTCCTAAAATATCTCGGATAAGTTGATCATTATTAATAGCAAAGTCTGGGATAGGATAATCTGATGGTAATCCACAAATAATTAGTAATTCTCTAATAGTAAAAGCTCTGGCATCACTATAAATATCATCACCATTATCATCTTTACCAATATATCTTCCAGGATGACAGGTTTTCATACCACCATTAGAGGTTGATTTCATTAAAATTGAACAACAAGGTTCGTTAGCCTTGTTTCTTGAATAAGCACTTCTGTATTCTTTAGCGGCAGTTCCGTCTTTTTTGAAAGGCCTATATTTTGGATTTTTATTTTCCCAAGCAGAACAACCTGTCGGGGTATGTCTCATAATATTAACCAATGTTTCATTCCAGACTGGTGCATAATGCCAAGGATCCGTTTCTGAATACTCTCCACTTTCTAAAGATTCTAAATCAAAAATAGCTTCTTTTAAAGATATGCGTTTTTCCTTTTCTGGTAATATCCAATCTTCTTCTTTGGAGGCAATTAAGATGGAACGTTTCCTGTTTTGTGGAGTTCAATAATCTGCTGCATTTAATATACGCGCATGGATATACTTAAAACCACAGGCTGTTAATTCATCAATTAAATACTCTTTAATATTTCGTCCTTTTAACTCTGGGATAGCAGATGGTTTGAATTTAAACCAATTGGCAGCATTTTCCAGCAAGATATATTTTAATGTCTTAATTTCTTTTATTAAATCTATAGTTGTTACAATTAAATGATTTGTTGGATTGGCTCCTTTATCTTTATTTCCATTCGCTACAGTTATATTTTGGCAGGGTGGACTTCCCGTCAAAAGCTCGATTCTTTCTTTATTAGCCAATTTAACCAACTTATAAAATATCTTTGGATTTTCAATACTTCCCGGTATTACGGAACAATGAGGATAAATTGATTTATACCAACGACATCTTTCACCCAAAAGTTTATTTGCTATAACATTTTTAATACCAACAGATTGAATGTAATATTCCCCAATTCCACCATTGGCAAACAGACTTATACTTTTAATAAACTTAGTCATTTGAAACCTCTATTTCTTCTGTAAAAAGAGTCCATTTTGAGTTGTGTGGTTTTGTTGAAAATAAATCTAGATAAGCACCTGTCGGATAATTACCTTCTATCATCTCGAAATAATAGGCTAGGCGAGTTTCATTTTCTTTCAACGGATTACGACAAATAGACTTTTCTTTTTTCTCTGGTATAAAACCTTCTCCTTTGATACCAACTAAAAGTAAATCGTGTTGATTTAAAAAGTATTTTCCGAATCCTTTTTTATCCATCCTATCCCAAATAATACAATCAATATAACTGAAATCCCAAGCTTTCATAATATCAAGTTGTTTTTCAATGTCGCTTGATTTACTCCATAAAAACAGGATACTATCTTTTGAAGATGGAATTTGAAGAAGTTTTAATTCCTCTGAGTCTTTTGAAGATTGATATGTGTCAGCATAAATAACATTGTACGTTTTATCTGGTAGAGTAACGGCCTTTTTAGATTGTATCGCTTGAAACAATTGAATATTTCTTTCAATCTTTTTAGCTTCATTAATTTTTTGACGTTCTTTTTGTAAGAGTTTTTGTTTTTTTCTTTCTTTTTTGATAAGTTCTTTTATATCCTTTATTTCTTGACATCTTAAAACAATAAGCGCTAGTCTACGTGTCGGCAATTCTTTGTTTTCCTTTGCATATTGGATAGTTTTTTCTACACATTCAGCCGTTAATTTTGAAATTTTCCACCCAGTTTTATAGGATAAACCATATTCGGATTTAAAAAATTCACTTTTGGTTTGAATATCTTTATCATTGTTTTTTAAATCTGTTCTTGCTCCGGAAGATTTTGGCAAGGCATTAAAAATACCAGCCAGTTTTAATTCGCATCGTAAATGTTGTTCTGCTGCTATAAAGGCTTTTTGATAACTATCTTCAAAGAATATTTTATCGTATCCTTTTTGTTTTATTAGTTTTTTGAATTTTTACAATTCTTGTTCGAATTGTTTCCTTTCATCAAGCAGTTGAGTTAGTCCGTGTAAAATGTTTTAAAAATAGCTCATGCAGGGCATTTACACGGACTAGTTTGAATAAGTTTCGTTATTTTTCAAGGATTTGATGAATTTTATGGATTTTGGAATCTTTATTCTATTATCTGCTAAATTTGATATTCATTTTATGACATTGATGTAATTTAATCGAATCAAACAAGAACTATTTTTTCTTCTCTTTCATACACTTGTGATATTTAGTTAATTCTTTATCTGCTTCTATTATAAGATTTTTTATTCTCAAGAAATGTCCTTTAAGCTGTTTCTTTAGAAATTTGGATTTTGTATGAGCAAAAGCCCTATAAACATAGCTCAAGAAATTCCTTTTTCCCAAGTATGTATATCTCCTATAAAGAGTTTTTCTATATACTTTAGGAAGAATTTTATCAATATTTTCGCCTTTATTCCACAAGGATAATATTTTTCGCTGTACGCTTACTCTCATAGCCGTTATACCTCTTTTTGATTTGCGTAAATATCTTGCTAAACTTGATCCGCGTATTTTGATATTATCTCCATCAAATTCTAAACCTAAATATTGAAGCGGTCTTTTCTTTATATCAGGTGATGTGAAATCATAGCATTTGCTTTTTGAATTTTTATCCATCTTATCAATTTTATGTATTACTAAATGGCTACCTCTTTCTTTAATTTTTAAAGGTATTTCTTTTGTTGCAATTTCCTCGTACTTTTTATCACACACAAAAATAATATCATCAGAATATCTTCTATATATGGAATTCATGCTTTTAGCATATTTCTTCATTTCTAAATCAAATGGTATCATATAGATATTTGCTAATAATGCCGATAGTGCTGAACCTTGCGGAATACCGTAAGGTTCTTTTGCCAATATTCCAATATTAAAATTAAATGTTCTATTACTAGATAAAATATCATCTTTATATTGTAATTCTTCATCACTTAAATTCCACAACTTAATCTCAGGATGTTTAGCATACCATCTTTTGAACTCATGAAACTCCTTCATATTTTTAAATATCTTATATCCAATCTTATATTTTGATGGTGTTTTACATTTTTCACAAATTCCATGCAAAATTTCGGGAGCACCACAATTCAAATATATTTCAATTGCTTTACGTTGTATATAGCAATAGTCTGTAAGAATCTTATATATCTTGTAATGATCTTTGGGTAACTTGTTATCAACAGCTTCGTCACCAAGTATTTTTATCCATTCTTCTTTTAATTTTTTGTGGTCTATATTATCATAAAAACTTTTAATATCAAAAGCTAATGCCACACAATTATTCTTTAATTTCTTTATATGATTAAAAACGTCATTAGCTAAATGTATATTATCGGCATTTTCAGTATGTAAAAATTCGGATTTTCGATATGCAATCACAACATCCTGCAAATCCAACTCTTTTAATTTATTTTCATATAATCTATATAACCTATATGCATAATATGCATAAATAGCACTATCTTTATGAGAGGCATATCGTATCGGTCTTTTTTTTACGATTGATCCATTTCCATCTTTAGATAATCCTGAAAGTTTAGAACTACATCTTTCTTCAATTGTAAAACCAATAAATGGGAAGAAAGACCTACTGATTATATTTTGTGGATTTTCAACATATGCCGATATTTTCTCGACACGTTCCCGTATTTGTTGGTACTTTTTTTTCCCAGTCCTAGCATCCAAAACTTTTTTTCGAAGTTTTAATGGCGCGTCAAAGTGTTTGTAAAACTTATCTATTAAATACTCATTTATCTTTTTCATATTAACCTTTTTTGCACGGAAATGAGGCTCAAGTCGTGTCTCTTGTGCAGAAATCTGCAACGCCTCACTTCCAATAACACTAATCCCCCTTCAAAAGTTGACTTGCTTGTCATCAAGCTCTCTTTATCCAGATATACACGAGTAATAACAAGTGTTATAATAACTATAAGCACCACGAAAGGAGTTCTATTATGAATATTATCGGTTGTTTAACCTCAGACCATAACAGTTCTTTCATTAGTCTTGTCAAGATTGTTTGGAGCATGCTCCGAATTATGCTTGACATTCTTAATAGCTATCCAACCATCCTAACGATGGAGCATCGTTAGAATAGACATTTAATTAACAATGAGTCAAGAACTATTTGGTGTGGTAGCCCAAATTTTGCAAACGAATTTTGACGGCATCATCTGAAACACGGAATTGTTTACCCAATTTGCGTATAACTGCATTATCTACAAACGCATATTTTTTGATATTGTCTTGTTCTACTGCAAAAATAAAAATATCCTCTGGCATTAAAATTTCGGCTGTTAAGGCGTCAACATTACGTTCCTTTGTTTTTGAAAGTGATGTTTCATCTTTACGACCAACTGCCCCATATAACTTAATCTCGTTATTATCGTTCACATAATGCACTAATTCGTGGGCTTTAGTCCAATTATCATTCGAATCATTAATCCAAATTTGAAATTTTTTCTTATTATTATCGTATTCTATACGACCTTTTTTCAAGTTGCGGTCTTGCATAACTGCGATTTTCAATTCATCCAGAATGGCATTTACGTCCGTATAACCATTTTGTTTACACGAGTCAAAACCTTTATCAATTAACCATTCAATCGTTATAGGCTCAACCTCTTTTCTTTTTTCTGGGTGGGTTAATTCTTCACAATATTGCATTAGTTCGGTGACTTTGGCTACGATGCGTTTTTGCTCTGCCAATGGTGGAAGTGGTATTGGAAAATTACGAATAAATGAAAGAGAGACAAAAGATTGTACAGCTCCTTGTGCCTCCTTTTTCATATCGTCTTGTGCTTTGATTAACAAATATAGTATATAATTAGTATCCATAAATTTATTATACTTAATTAATGCCATATTCTTTATACAAAAATTAGGATCGACATCAACTATTACTGGATTACCTATTGTTCCAATCATTGCAAATAAAATATCATTTCTATCTACT
The DNA here is from genome assembly GCA_045635565.1 of Alphaproteobacteria bacterium. Classification (GTDB taxonomy): domain Bacteria; phylum Pseudomonadota; class Alphaproteobacteria; order CAAHEQ01; family UBA3637; genus RGIG4140. The sequence continues at coordinate 8,512 of JAZTVX010000034.1, read as the reverse complement.
TTTGAACGTTCATCTATTTTTTTAGCATCTTCTAAACTTATAAATTTAACATTCGATAAATCCAACATACCGTTAGATAAATTTTTGCTTGTTACCAAAGGAACACCTGTACTAACATATTTTGGAGTATCGTGCGTTCCATCTCTAACATCATAACAGTCGCCTAACCTTACCCATTTCCATGTTGATGGGATTGCGAATGGTATTTCGTCATCTGTGATTGGTGGTAGAGGTTTGTCTTTCTTGATTTTACCTTCTTTGATAAGTTGTTGTTTTTCGGCTTGGATTTTGGCGTATAAAACTTCGGCCGACTCATCGTTGGCATCTTGCGGAACCAATTTACCTTGAATAGCATATTGCAAAATTGATTTTTTCAACTGTTCAGGAAAACTGTCATTCAAAACCGATAATTCTGTTTCCGCTTTATCATATTGCTTAACCAACGGCTCTAATTCTTCAATTTTATCAACAATACGTTTTTGTTCAGCAAATGGTGGAAGTGGAAAAAACGTATTAGCAATATCTTTTATAACCCAATTTTTATTACCGACACCTTTTGTATTTTCAGCAACTTGTTCCTGAACCAATGGTGACAGAATTAAGAGTTTTAAGAAATCTAAGTTGATGTTACTCTTTGATAATTTCACCAATGCAACACTCACAAACAAACTAAATTCTCTATCAGTATCAACTATGACAGGAATCCCTGTCGTTCCAACTTTCGTCAACAACAAGTCCCCTTTTTCTGGATTGCATCTTGCGCTTAAAATATTATGCTCTTCTTCTGATATAAATTTGGTATTAGAAAAATTAATGTATCCAGAACTTAAGTCTTTTACAGATATAAAAGGAACCCCTTGATTGGTGTATTTTGGTGTACTGTGTGTTCCATCTGTCAATTTAAATATTATATCGCCAAATCTTACCCATTTCCAAGTTGATGGGATTGCGAATGGTATTTCGTCGTCGGTGATTGGTGGTAAAGGTTTATCTTTTTTGATTTTACCTTCTTTGATGAGTTTTTGTTTCTCGGCTTGAATTTGGGTGTATAAAACTTCGGCTGGCTCATCGTTGGCATCTTGCGGAACAAGTTTACCTTGAATAGCTAGTTGTAATATGGAATTTTTTAAGTCCTGCGCTTTCATATTACTTTTTTCCTTTGCTCTTGCGCTTTGTTTTCGGCTTACCACGACCGAAAAAGTAGATTTTTAGCCCTTTGAGATGATATTTTAGCTTGCGATGGTGATATTTAATGCTTTCCCATAAAGTATAATCAGGTGCCCAATATTTATCAAAAAATTCTGCTATTTTAACAAACTCCTCATCTTGCAAGGCTCCTGGTATGTATTGTTCTATTTTTGCATTTGTTTCAAGTTCGTCTTCATTATCATCATAGTAGTATGTGTTAAAATAGCGCCTGTAACATTCATTGAAGTGCTTTTCCAAATAATACAGCCTAATACATACTTGATTATAGTGGTTGTAATTGAACAAAAACAGCTTGCGCATATTATCAAAGATATTTTTATCACCGTGTGCATGTAGTTGCCTTGTAGAAATTAATCGTTCATTATAATTTGCCCACACAAAGCATAGCGTATCGTAACTCGATTGAACTATTTTTATCTCCGGTATAAAACAACGGTTGCAGTCATTTAAGAATATATATTTATCCATATTAAAAGCAAAAGAAACCATTGGACCACGAATAATGGTGGATATAGCCTCAGATTTATTATTTTCGTAGTCAGCCTTGATTTTATCCAATATGTTTTTCTTATAATCTAACATATCTTCAAGGTTTAAGTGGAGCTGTGTAGATAATGTGCAAAAATCACCTCGCATTTGACGTTTAGCTTTGCGTATCTCTAATTTTAGCCCGAATCTATATGCAAATAAAGCACCTAAAAATACGGAAACAAAAGTAACTCCAGCATCAAGCCAATTTACTTTTTGTAAGTGTTCCCCAATATTAACCAGCATATTTTCAACATCAATGATCATCTACGCAATCCCTAATATTTTGTTGATATCGGTTAATATGCAGTCGATATTTGCATTTAGTTCAGCTCGTTTGGCTTGATACTGGCTAATCAACTCTTTCGGCTCTAAAATTTCTTCCTCAACAGTTGGATAACCACATAAATCAAGGTTGAAGTTGCGTGCTTTCAATTCCGCAAACGTATATTGTTTTGCTTTATCAAATCCGTCTTGCTGTATCTCTTGTCTATTGTTCCACCATTCTTTAACTGGGGCAAAATGCTCTATTGTCATCGGATTGGTCTTATTGAATGCCTTTACACCTTCTGGCATATCTAAGCGATAAAACCAAGTTGCGGTGGTCGGACTACCTTTTTCAAAAAACAACAAATTGGTGTTGATAGATGTATATGGAGCAAATACCGATTTAGGCAAGCGAATAATCGTGTGTAAATTGCACTCAGTCAGCAATTTCTCTTTAATACGAGTTTTGACACCTTCACCGAATAATGCACCGTCTGGCAACACCATAGCGCATTTTCCACCGTCTTTTAACAACTTCATAATCAAAACTAAGAACAAATCAGCGGTTTCTTTAGTGCGTACATCGGCAGGGAAGTTGTTTTCTATACCATCTTCTTCCATACCGCCAAACGGTGGGTTAGTCAAAATTACATCAACCTTATCGTTTTTACTGTAGCTATTCAAAGGTTTAGCTAAACTACCAGCAATTAAATGTTGAATATTTGGTATATCAAGACCGTGCAATATCATATTGGTCGTGCACAAAATATGTGGGAGTTGTTTCTTTTCCCAACCGATAATACCTTTTTGTAGTTTTTGTTCGTCAGCTGGGTTAGTAACTTGTTTTTTCATATGTTTGATAGCACAAGCTAAAAATCCACCAGTACCACAAGCTGGGTCTAATACTGTTTGCCCTAACTGCGGATTGGTCATCTCGGTCATAAACTGCGTAACAGCTCTTGGGGTATAAAACTCCCCAGCGTTACCTGCTGATTGCAAACCTTTTAATATTTGCTCGTATATATCACCGAAAATATGACGGTCTTCGGATGAATTAAAGTCTATTTCGTTGATTTTATTGATTATCTGGCGCAACAATTGCCCCGATTTCATATAATTAAACGCATCTTCAAAAATGGAACGTATCATATACGCCCGACGATTACCTTCCGTTGGCAGATTTTTAAGTGTCGGGAATAATTTATTGTTTACAAAATCAAGCAGTTCATCGCCTGTTATACCCTCATCATCACTCGCCCAAGCCGACCATTGAAGCTCTGCAGGTATTGGTGACTCGTAACCTTCTTCATAAAAGCTCCAATTTTCTTCACTGTCCGAGAAAATTTTCAAAAACAACATCCAAGAAAGTTGACCGATACGTTGTGCATCACCATCAACGCCTGAATCTTTACGCATAATGTTTTGAATAGTCTTAATTGTCGATGATAAGTTCGTCATTATTGTTCCTCACCAATATCGAGATTAAGTTGCCCATCTCCAGATGTCTCTAATACCCAACCTTCTTTTTTTATTAATTTTGCTGTATTATTTTCTAGCTTATATTTTTTTAAAGCTAAAATTCCATTTGAAATAGCTTTTTGAAACGTTATTTGTATCCTATCATATGAGCTTGTTTCATAACCTTCTCTATCATCAAGATCCAAACAAATAAGCTCAATTATAAATTTTTGATTACTTCTTTGTTTATTGATATCATCCATAATGCGAATATATTTGTATAACCTATCCATTCGTGACAGCACGGTACCTGATATAAAAAGTGTATTAACGTATCTAATTATTTTATTGTGTCCTTTATATCTATATGAATAGTCAAAATATAAGCTTTCAACATTTGAAATAGGATCATTATCAACGACAACTTTACTACCATTTGTAAAATTATCTATATTCTGTTTTTGAATATCTTCACAAATTAATTGTTCTAATAATTCTAATTGCCTTTTTCTTTGTTCATATTTGGTTCGTCTTTTATTATCTTTGTCTATAGAGTCCGAAATCTCTCTATTTTTCTCTTCTTGGAATTCTTTTTGTTCATCTGCACTTTGTTGAATCGTTTCAGGTTCGGAATGACCATTCGTTGCCTTGCCATATCCTACTAAATACTCTCCTACCAATTTAATTATTTTTTCAGAAGTATTGCGACAAATAGGTAGTATAAACAGTAACAATACCAACAGAGCCCAACTGAAATTTTTCATAAACTCAATAATTCCTTTTGTATATACAATACCCATCATTTCGAAAAAATGGCTATAAATTGTATTAGAACAACCCTTATCATACTGTTGCGCAAAAATTAAACTCAACAATACAATAATTATAAAAACTGAAATTCCTTTAACCCATTTCATAACACTTTAGTCTCCATATATAGCATTCTTCAATTTTTCAGTAATATCGATATATTTTTCATTACCGCCAATTTTTCTTACAATTTCAACACCAGTTCCATACTGCGAGGTAAATGGCTCTATGCGAAGTGTATTACGGTTTTCTAAGGCAGAAATGCCAATTTCAACATATTTTGCCATCATATCAACAAATATGTTTTTACAATCACCTTCAAGCTGTTCAAGGATTTTGTTGGCTTTTTGCGCTCTTTGCTCTCTGGTTAGTGGCTCTGTGCCGTATGTGTTTTGCAAAATAACATCGTACACGTCATATTCCCGACCATATTCACGGCGCAATTCATCTAAAAACAAGCCTGTATCACTCAAACCAGTCAATAACTTTGTTTTATTTGAGGCTGATTGCCATATATCAATAAAATCTTTTTCTTCGGGAAAACGTTTAAGCATAAAGTTTCTGCAAAATGACTTGATATTTTCTGCAATTAGTTTGCCGTTTTCATCAAGGTATTGGACATTAACATCAACGACTTCAACCTCTACATCATCAACATAATATTTTTTGACTTTATGTTCTTCTATTGGCTCTGCTTCATCCCAATCATAGGTATCTTCAATGCCTTCTTCGAACTCAATATCATCAATATCGCCTTCGTCGGCATCTTGTTCATCAACATTGGCGCCAAGCTCTAATTTAACTTCCGTTGGGTAACCATCAAACTCTGGGTTAGCAAATTGTTTTGTGGCATTACGGAAGTCCATAATCGTAAAGTAATATTTGCCGTATTCTTCGTTCACACGTGTACCACGACCGATAATTTGCTTAAACTCAGTCATAGAGCCAACAGTACGGTCAAGCACAATCAATTTACAAGTTTTGGCATCTACACCTGTTGACATCAAACGAGAAGTAACAGCGATAACAGGATAACGACTGTCTAAATCAATAAAATTATCAAGTTCAGCCTTACCTAAAGCATCATCACCAGTAATTTTCATAATATACTTAGGATTTTCTTTTACATACTCTTGAGCTTCTTGGCATAACGCAGCTCTCATTCTATCGGCATGGTCTATGTTTTCACAAAATACAATCGTTTTAGCATACGGATCATTCTCTTTTTGAAATTGCATAACTCTTTTAGCAACCTCTTTGGTGCGTTTTTCAAGCACTAAAGAACGATCAAAATCTGCTTGAGTATATTCTTTATCCTCAATTTCATTGCCATATTTATCGAGTTTTCCAAGTTCTGGACGCCATCCCATTAAATCACGGTTTAAACCAATTTTTAACACCTTATATGGAGCTAAAAAGCCATCTTCAATACCTTGTTTAAGTGAGTATGTGTAAAGTGGATCACCAAAATATGTTGATGTTGAGATATTATATTCCTCTTTTGGTGTTGCAGTCATACCAATTTGAGTAGCCGAGCTAAAATAAGTTAAAATATCATGCCAAGCAGAGTCTTCTGCTGCTGAACCTCTATGACACTCATCAACGACTATCAAATCAAAAAAATCAGGAGAAAACTGTTTGTATATATTCTTTTCTTCATCAGTTCCGGTTACTGCCTGATACAATGAAAGATAAATTTCATAAGATTTATCTATTTTGCGATTGGTAATTTTGGTCATTGCTTTACCAAATGGTGCAAAATCTTGGTTTTTAGTCTGATCAACTAAGATGTTACGATCAGCCAAAAACAATATACGTTTCTTTTGTTTTGACTTCCATAAACGCCAAATAATTTGAAAAGCGGTATAAGTTTTACCTGTTCCTGTCGCCATAACAAGCAATATGCGATTTTTTCCTTTGCTTATAGCTTCAATGGTTTTATTGATGGCTATTCTTTGATAGTATCTTGGTATCTTTCCTGAACCGTCATCATAATATTCAGTCGATATTATTTTTTCTTGTTCTGCTGTAATTCCTTTATGTTTTTTATAGCATTCCCACAATTCTGCTGGCGTTGGGAACTCTTCTAATGTAATTTCTTTCTCGGCACCTGTTAACATATTGTGTTCATAGAAACCAGTCCCGTTAGAGCTATAAACAAAAGGAATGTTTAAAGTCTGTGCGTAATCAATTCCCTGTTGTATACCAGAATTTACAGATTTGTATCCTGCCTTTGCTTCAATTATCGCAAGGGGGGTATTGGGTTTTAGAAATAAAACATAGTCGGCTCGTTTAGGATCTCCTCGTTTTACTTCTTTACCACGAACCATAATTCGTCCCTTTGTGAACGCAAATTCTTGTCGAATTTGCGATTTTGAATCCCATCCTTTTCTTATAATGGCAGGAGTAATATCGATTCTTTTTGTATCTTCTTCAGATAGTTTATTATAGTTCATAATGGGACCTTTTTTCTTATAATTAGCCTTAATAATAATCAATATGTATGATAAAATCAAGTTTTTTCATTTTTTTGGTTTAAAATACCATTAAAAATATAGAAAATCTCTAATTTTTTGTAGAAAAAGGCTAAAAAAAGTAGAATTTTTCTAATTTTTTTGCATTTGGGGGGCTCGCGAAAGGCTAAAAACGCGATATAATATTCATATAACATACGAAAAAGAAAGGATTTTATTGTGTTTTGGTATATTGAATTAAATGGAAATATCTTGCCAACTCCATATAAGAGCATAAGAGAAGCTCTTGACGCAATTAAAGAATTAGAAAAGAGCCTCGGTTGTGGCCTTTATGATGTCGTTTTACAATAATAAACAGAAAGGAGAAACGTTTATGTTAAATCAATTTCAAGCTTACTTAGTTCAACAAGGATATAAAGAATTTTCAATTTCTGGCAATCCATCTACCGCCATAGATTATGCGTGGAGAGTTGCCAAAGTATGTGAAAAAGAAAATTATACAGAAAAGCAATTAGCTGAAAACATCAATACAATTTTAAAACAATATGGTCCTAAAGGTGAAAAATGGACAACTGGACGTAGATCACACCACAGTTATTTTCAAGCCCTTCGCCATTTTAGAAAATTTATACTAGTTCAACGTTTTGGAGGCGTCAATGCCTAAATATCCAGATATAACAGTTGAATTGATTGGTCAAGATTCGAATGCATTTAACATTCTTGGAATATGCAGACGGGCTATGATAAAAAACAGATTGCCTCAATCCGAAATAGATACCTTTATGCAAGAAGCAACTTCCGGTTCTTATGATGATTTATTAGCAACTTGTATGAATTGGTTTAATGTGGAGTAGAATACGTCAATGAATACAGAAAAAATAAGACAATTAAATGATATGCTGCGTAAAAGTTTTATTGGTGGACAAGTTATGTTAACAACCGGTATTAGAGCCAAATCAGCAGAAGATCAAGCTGAAATATTGCAAAAAGTTCGCTTATTTAATGAATTTACTAAAGCAAATGATCCATATGGTGAGCATGACTTTGGAAGATTTACGCATAATGACGAAAGTATTATGTTTAAAATTGACTATTACAATAAAACTTATGACAGAATGTCTGATGATCCTGCTGAACCAATCATTACAAATCGCGTGCTTACCATTATGACTGGTGAAGAATATTAACTTTATAGTTTAATTATAATAAAAGGTTAAAGTTTTTACTTGACTTTTCATAAAATAAGGTTTATAGTTAATATATAACAAAACCTTGAAGTGGGGCCTTCATGCAAGAATTGAAACAAAAAATCATCGAAAATAAAGAAAAATTACAAAATCTTTTGAAAAACAAAGACAATCAAAAGACTTTGGATAAATGGCTGAAAACCGAACTTGCCTATACATCCAATGCGATTGAGGGCAACACTTTAACACGCAGAGAAACGGAACTTGCTATTGAAGAAAAAATAACGTTGGGTTCCAAACCGATTAATGATTATTTGGAAGCCGTCAATCATGCAAAAGCCTTTGATTTTATCTTAGATGCTGCTCAAAATAAGGTTAAAATAGATGAGGATTTTGTTTTACGCATTCATAAAATCATTTTGACATGGATAGATGATATAAATGCTGGTTTTTATCGGGCTGTTCGTGTTCGTATTTCAGGTTCATCAACTGTTTTGCCAAATCCGTTAAAAGTCCCAGAATTGATGAAAAATTTTGGGGATTGGTTGTTGCAAAATGATGAAGATGTTTTAACAAGAG
>JAZTVX010000033.1:0-1131 GCA_045635565.1 Alphaproteobacteria bacterium | reverse complement strand
CAACTCTTCTGAAACACCGGCAATATCCTGCCAGGTGATATTCCCTTTTTCATCACGCCGGTTCACCATATCATATCCCAATTCCCGACACCGCTTTGCCAATTCATTGTGATAAACCTTTCCGGCATAACGGATTGCACGACACATCTCCACACTTTCCAACGCCTTGTATTTCCCTTCCGAATCCCGCGTCACATTTACCACCACATTATGCGTATGTACTTGAGGATCAAGAGCCCGACTTGCATCGTGCCGGAAACTTGCATACACGATTTTTCCTGTCATTTCCAGATTGTTTGTTCTGACATTATCCCCTTTACGAACCCTTGCCGCCGCCAGACGCTCCAGCTCGATCATTGCCTCCTGAACTGCCTGATCGTGAGCCTCCAACAACCGACGGTCAAACAACGCCATAATCGAAACCGACTTCGGAGCCGCACATTGAAAATCAAAGAACCTGACACCGCTTGATACCGTTCTTTGAGTCAATTTATTTCCCGTAAATGGATTAATATTCTGCTGAAACAAACTGAATGTTTCCGTATCCACCCTTTTGCCAAGCAGATCAAAATCAAACGCCAAACTGCCGCTCCAAATACCAATGACTTTTTCCTCTTCCGAATAATAATCATTGGCAGCAAGATGATTGGCATAAAACGCCTTGCCGGCACCATTTACTGCTTTAATTTTTGTCATTGAAAACATAGAAATCTCCTGAAAAACGCTTGAATTTTTGCTTTGAAAATAATGTAAAACAGTGCCAAAAAGAAAGCAATCAAAATTCAAAATCCGGATGTAACGATAGCTGAAAAGTTACATTTTGAAAAACGCAATACCCCTAACGATGTTATGAACTGTTGAAGAGCATTGAAGAGCGTTGAAATATTCAACACTCTTCAACGCTCAAAAGCGTTTTTTGTTGATTTCCAGCATTTTCCACGCAAAAAGCGTTCAAAAGCGGCGAAGAGTATTCAATTAACGTAACGCCCAGTGTTATCGTTACATCCAGCAAAGGAAATGGAAGTATAGTAAAAAAATGAGAAATTAGACAAATATTGTAATTTGGATTGAAAAAAGCCATTTGCTGTGGTATATTACCATCGAAGTTACGGATGAATAAAAATAGAGGTA
>JAZTVX010000032.1:0-43224 GCA_045635565.1 Alphaproteobacteria bacterium | reverse complement strand
AACGCCGACAGGTTGCACCAGTTGTTCAACGAGTGCTGTTAAAGTGGAAACGACAGGACAAGATGCTACCTTATTGTGCAATTCCTGTAACCGTCGTATCATGACAACCGTTGATGAAAAACAATACTGTGTTCCAACATGCGATTCGGAAGAATGGCAAGATATCAACGGTGATTGTTGGAATACAGATACTGATGTCGGCAATAATGAAATCGGCACGGATGAACTATCGGCTCAATTATGTCGAAATGCCTCACGAACACCCAATAAAGATGCTAATACAGGACAAGTGTATTGTCAGAAAGAGTAAATAAAATTGTGAAAGAGAAGCTATCAATTTCATCTTATTTTTATAAAAAGTAAAGACACCATTTGTTTGCCTAAAAAAACTTGTTTTAATCATCGTCTTATGGTAGTATAACACCATCAAATCAGATGAAAGGTTTTACTATGGGAAAAATGAATATCAAAATTGAAAAAGCACTTAAAGAGATTGAAAATTTACCGTTTCAGCAAATTGCACCACATGTCTTGCAAATCAAGGACTTATTATCTTTTGGATGTGATGTAAACGGTCAAACCGTAAACGGAGATACATTGTTACATATTGCTGTTCGAAGTGATCAGTTAAGAGGTCACAACACCATTGCCGAAGGGAATATGCAACCTGATAACATGCTGGATGTGGCTTATTTAATATCTCGTTATACACCAAACCCGTTTATCACAAATAATCAGGGTATGACACCTGCTATGTTAGCGGCTCATTTAAAATTAACGTCCGTTTGGCAATTTTTAACATCTTACGAACACGCCTATGAAGTTCAACGTCAAACCGCTTATGTTAAGCATCTTTACAAAGCCATATCTAAACAAGAGGCACATTCTCCCGTCCGTGTTACCCAAGATAAAACAATATTGGAAATTCAACGATCCCAAAATTATAACAGTCACATCAAATAAAAAATGTGCTTTTGGGTAAGGATATTTTATCATCTTATGGTAATCGGAGAATAACATGTTTCATGAATTAAAATTTGACGGCACGTGGCGTCCCTATCAACAAAAAGTTTTGGACAATCTTCAAAGACATTTATCAGATGAAAAATTACATATTGTTGCTGCTCCCGGGGCAGGCAAAACCATTTTGGGATTAGAAGTTATTCGTCGCATTGGTAAAAACTGTCTGATTTTAGCCCCTACTCTGACAATTAAAAATCAGTGGGAATTGCGATTGAAACAACTGTTTTTAACGAATAAGCAATTAGCATCGCAATTGATTTCAACCGACATTTTAGCCCCTAAAATGATTACCTTATCGACATACCAGGGACTTTTAGCCGGTTTATGTGGTCAATCGGAAGAAAACAATAAACCATCCGACATAACAACAGCATCTGAAAATGAAACAACAAAAGAAACAACATCACAACCTGTCAAAGCATTTTCACGATTAAATGAACAAAAAGCACAAGCCCTTATTCAAACACTTAAAACAGCCCAAATTGATTTGTTATGTTTTGATGAAGCCCACCATTTAAGAAAAGAATGGTGGAAAGCATTAGACTTTATCATAGACCAGTTAAAACCATCTACAACATTATCTTTGACGGCAACACCTCCTTATGATGTTGATTTAAATGAATGGAAACGATATGAAGAATTGTGTGGTCCGATTGATGCCTGTATCAGCATTCCTGAACTGGTTAAAAACCGAAATTTATGTCCTCATCAGGATTTGATTTATTTTGCTCCGTTAAGAAAAGAAGAAGAAGATTTACAAAAAACCTATCAGGAAAAAGCCCACTCATTTTATAAATACTTTTTGGATAATCAGGAAATGCCCACAAAAGCATTTCAATTAGATATATGGCAAAAACCTCAAAAACACCTGGAAATAATTTTTGATGATCCTGATTTCTATATTGCGTTTGCTTCTTATTTAAATCATCATCAGATAACACTTCCCAAAGCCTTTTGCAAATTATTTGATACAAAACAAGCCGACTTACCGGATTTTGACCTTGTTTTGGCAGAACGTTTTTTAAACAAATTGATTTTTAATTATCAAGACCGTTTCCCAAGTTTGAATGAGGATATCACATCCTTACATCAAACAGCACAAAAAAATCATCTCATTTATCAAGGTAAAATTTATTTTTCCGGTCACCCAAGAATGATGAAAGAAGTCGCACGCAGTTTGGGTAAATTAGATGCCATTGTTGATATTGTAACTGCCGAAAGTCAACAACTGCAAGATAAATTACGTCTGGTTATATTGACTGATTATATTAAAACAGAAGCATTGAAAACCGTTACGGAATCAATGGGTGTCATTCCCATTTTTATCAAACTGGCACAATTAAATCTACCTTTGGTTTCTTTGGGTGTTTTAACGGGCAAAATCATTATTTTACCCCAAAATAAGAAAGAACAATTGATTGCGTTAATCAAAAGCATGAATATTGCCGAACAGGATATTACTTTCAAAAAACTCACATTGTTTCCCCATTATGTGGAAGTAAGACCCAAAGAAAGTATCAAATCCCAAATCGTACACTTAGTCACGAAATTATTTAATGATGGTGATGTGAATATTTTAGTCGGAACACAGGCTTTATTGGGCGAAGGGTGGGATGCACCGGCTGTCAATTCATTGATTTTATCCAGTACGGTTGCTTCATATATGCTATCTAATCAGATGAGAGGACGAGCCATTCGGATACAAAAAGACAATCCGAGCAAAGTATCACATATCTGGCATTTAGTCAGTATGCGAACATATGATATGACCGATCATTTAAAAGGCTTATTAACTCTCAATATTCTCGAACGAGACGGAAATGATTTTGAAAAAGTCAAACGTCGCTTTGACGGATATGAAGCCCCATCACTTCAACTTCCATATAACATTCAAAACGGAATTGAACGGTGTTTGTTTACACCCTTAAATGAATTTTACCAGAACATGACCAATCGTTCATATTTGACAAATTTAACGCAAAACATGTTACTATATTCCAGAAAAACAACTCAACAGGCTTGGGAAAAAGGTTTAATTTGTGGAACGGGTATGGGTGTTGGTCATTTAAAAATCGGGTTAAAAACAACACCCATAAAACCCAAAACGTTTACATATATTGACGGATATTTAGCAAAAATAATAACAGCCGGCGTATTTTCATCCGAAATTTGTCAAAATATATCGAATCGTTTTTCTACCAGTTGGAATATGACAATATTGGCATTAGGAATCGGAGGATTTTTGGCATTCATGTTGCCGTCAACACTCCGTCTGCTTCGAACGGGACGACCGGATGGTATTTTAAAACAAATATCTCTTGTTATTTTGGATACGCTTTTTGAAATGAACGTTATTTCAACCAACCCCAAAATGTCATCTCTAAATATTCAAAAAACAGCAGATGGGTACTTTGTTTCAGCTGACACACTATCCGCACGGGATAACAATATTTTTATGCAATCGCTTTCAGAATTTTTAAATCCGATTGAAAATGCCCGTTATTTATTGATTCGGAAACATCCGTTACTCCGTTTTTTAAAACAAGTGGATTATTATGCTATTCCGAGTATCATCAGTTTAAATAAAAAAAACGTCCTATTATTCAAAGAAATTTGGAAAAAACGTATCGGATATTGTAATATTATCTACACACGAACGATCAAAGGTCGCAATTTATTGTTAAAGGCACGCGTCAAAGCCTATTCAAATATACGACGACAAACACAGCAATCTAACCGTTGGGAATGATAACGGTTAAGTAACTTGCTTTTTATGTCAATTTGCATTATACTGAAAAAAACACGTTCATGAAAGGAGAAACAATGTTTAAACAATTATCAGGAGGGCATTTGTATGCAGACAAAATCGACAATGGTACATTGTTTCCGGTCGGAGGTTCGACGAGGGGTGCTTCTAATATTTTGCTGACAATTGATATTGAACAATTTGAACCGTTATTTGATAAAATCAAAAAAAATGCTCATCTGCTGATGACATCAAAGCCAACAAAAGAATGGTACGAATCGTATCAAACAGGATTGGATTTTTCTGTTTTCTGTCATATGTGTGCTTTTAACAATGTTATGCGTGCTTATTATCCCGATATTATTACAACCGGCAGTGAGCATGCAAAATTCTACAGGTCTAAAGAAGAAATTAAATTGTCAGATGTCGTATCCAACAAAAAATGTGCCTGTACGGAATTTTCCATTCTGGCACAAACATATTTCCAAAGTCAAAACATTCCGACTCGTTATGTTGGTGGTGAACTCGGTTGGTACAATGACAATGATTTTAATTTTGAAGAACATAGTTATATTGCCTTAACAAACAAAGGTAAAAATTATATTTACGATCCGGTCAATCCCGTTCGCAGGGATAAATCTATTTTACCTCGCATTGCAAAATGTAACCCTGTTAACGGCGACTATTTTAACAAAACAAACTCCCTTTTTGACAACATGACATTATATTATGCTGCCGGAGACAAATGCGATTATCTACACAATCTACCGACGACAAAAATCAATCCGTTGTTATTCGGTGCTAAAATGGGCAATAACGGAAAATAAATTATGGTCAATGTTCGATAAATTAACGCAAACAAATAATTATTTACATTAAATCTTTTTTGTTGTCCTTTTTCATCAGATTTGTTATTTTATTCCTATCAAAAGGAGATAATATGAAATTGATTTTAATCTTATTTTTTTTACTATTACCATTCGTTTCAAAAGCAGACAATGTCATTTTAATGATTGGGGACGGCATGGGAACTAATCATTTGGCTTGTGCCCAACAAACCAAACCGATTTTTATTCCCTCATTACCCGTTAAAGGAACTATTCATACACGTTCTGCCAATTCGGAAACAACCGATTCGGCCGCTTCGGCAACAGCATATGCCTGTGGAACAAAAACAAACAATCTCTCTTTGGGAAAATTACCGAATCAGGAAAACTGTCTCACACTTGCTGAAAAAGCCATTCAACATGGGTTATCCGTCGGTATTTATTCAACCGACCATTCAACCGGTGCAACACCATCTGCCTTTTATGCTCACACAACAAACAGACATGATAAAGAAACAATAGAACAATACAAACAATCAGCTACTCAAACAATGGATATAGTTGTTCCCGTTGATAAAATTTCCGATATTGTCCCCACAAAACTGAAATACTTATCGAATAAATCTGATAAGAACGGTTTTTTTGCCTTATTTGAAGGGGCTAAAATTGATACGGCATCTCATCATAACAATTTGAATGATATGAAAACCGAATTATACGACTTTGATTTAGCCGTTATGCACGCAACTGATTTTGTTTATTACCACCCAAACACAACACTCATCGTATTGGCCGACCACGAAACAGGTGGATTAACAACCGATTGTCAATATACCCGTACAGGACATACAGGCGTTGACGTACCCGTTCACGCATACGGACAACATGCCCATTTATTTCGTGGAGAACAAGACAATACAGACATTCACCACAAAATCAATCAGATTTTATTTTCCTCGGGAAAATAACGCATCTGTTTTCACATCAGATTTTAAACCACATAACAGGGTAAACACATGACAAATCAATCAATCATAGATATTTATTTATCATATTGGAAACACATTTTAAATTGGCAGGGACGAGCAACCCGACTTGAGTTTTGGGTTTCTCAACTGGGGACATTATTGATATGTATGTTGTTAAAAGCGTTATCTTTTGATTTCGTAGTAACATTATTAGCACTGGGAAATATTTTAGCTTTTATTTCCGTAACCGTACGACGATTACATGATATGGGTAAAAGCGGTTTTTTCGTCTGGAAAGCCTGTTTATATACATTTTTACTCGGTATTGTGTTGGCCTTTATATTTGCCGGAATAAATTATCTCGGCATATCTGTTTTCCAAAATATCCAAAGTGTCATATATATCATCATTGGTTATTTAGTGCCAGGTAGTTTTATCATATATCCATATATATACGCATTGTTTCCATCACAACCTTATGATAATAAATATGGACCGCATTAAAATAAAAGTCAATTTCACATAAAAAAATGCCCCCTTATTTATTCGTAAGGGGTATTTTATTAGGATAAAACCAGTTTTGAACAACAACACATATTTTATCACATGATGTTCCTTATCAGTTTTAAAATATGGTTTTTTGTTCTCTTTGATATTGACAATATTTTGAAAAAACAAAAAAAGCCATCCTAAACAGGACGGCTTTAATACATGGTGCCTGGGGACGGAATCGAACCGCCGACACAGAGATTTTCAGTCTCTCGCTCTACCAACTGAGCTACCCAGGCAGGAAGAACATGTTTCTTTATACACGAACTCAAATAAAAAGTCCAGCACTTTTTTAAAAAAATGAATATTTTTTATAATATATTATTTTTCTTCATCATTTTCGTTCTGAAAATCACTTTCTTTCGGACGTTCATCTGTGTGAATGACGTAATTGCCTTTCAACCAGCGTCCTAAATCAATATCTGCACATTTTTTGGAACAAAACGGTTTATATTCCTCACAAACGTCTTTTCCACAAATCGGGCACTTTCTTTGTATTGCCATATTCATCTTCCTTTCAATTCGTATTCATCTGCTAATAATGTTAAATCCGTTTCAATCGTACAATATGCATGAATATTATTCGGTAAAACAGGTAACAATGACGGATGTATTTTCAGTGTCAGTTTCCCCTCCCCTGAACACAAAATCTGACGCATAATAACCGGGACTAATCCTAACGGATTTTTATATCCGGAGGGTGTTAAAAACAAATCTTCCAACGACGCCGTTGTTCTCTGACGTTTCAATTCAAATAGACGTGTCTTTGTAAACCCATACAAAACAGACCGATCATCTTGTGCAAAAATATCCTTCAATCGCTGAAATAGATCTTGCCGTTCTTTAAAATCTTTAAAACCAGCAAAATCAACCAAAATAACACCTGACATATTTTTCAATAAAACCTGCCGATAAATCAAATCACAAGCCTCTTTATTGATTTGCGTCAAAGATAACCCCGATGTGGCTGAATCAACATCTATTGTCCAACAACTTTGTGTCCGTTCAATATGTAATTCCGCCCCTTTGGCAAATAAGACACACCGATTTAATGCCTCCTCGACCAATACGTCCGTTTGGTTATCTATATCCGTTTCAATAGTATAATCTTTCGACAAATCCATGTCAATCGGAGGCACGCAAGATTCTTCATTCGTTGTCCATATGCGACCGGTAGCCTCCTTACCTAAACGGGCCTCCTTGGTAATTTGAACAAAAACCTTTTCCCCTTGCATATACTTGTTCATTGTCGGAACAAAAACGGGTAATCCTTTCACCGTTTCAATAAAATAACCACGCAATGTTTCATTATACTGCGTGATTTTCCCTTGTGTAATTTCATGCCAATTTAGCATATTATCCCTTTGTATTTTAAAATACAAAGGCTTATCCTGACTATCCAATACCGTTAATATCCGTTGACCGTATCCGGATTGGTATAAAGCACGCATTATCCTAAAATTCCCCGCAAAATATGCACAACGTCATAAACCGGAATACCGACAACACTGTCATAAGAACCGCTCATATGTTGAACAAAAGCACTGATAATACCTTCAATTTTATAGCCGGCAACGTGTTCCCATTCTTTTGTTTGCAAAATAAAACGCATATCTGCCTCGGACAAACGTTTCATCTTAATCCGTGTTTCATTAACCCGAACAATTTCTTTACCATCAGGAGTAATAACACACAACCCCGTAATCACACGATGGGCACGACCGGATAATAATTCTAAATGGGCTCGGGCTTGGGCTTCATTTTGTGCCTTACGAATGACACGACGACCAACAGCCAAAATCGTATCGGCCGCAACAACACATTGCCCTGGGTGCATCCGATAAACTGCCTGTGCCTTTTCCAAGGCAATTCGTCGCACATAACGAGCCGGCAATTCATTTTTCAACTCTGTTTCATCAACATCAGGCGAAATAATCTGCGTCGGAAATAATTGAACACTCTCCAACAACCGTCGGCGTTGCAAGGAACCGGACGCCAGGATAAACCCTTGCTTTAAACCCCAAAAATTACTCATCAGCCTGTGTTTTTTCTTTACGTTCGTGTCTTTCCTGTGCTTCAATACAAAGTGTGGCTACAGGACGGGCTTCCAATCTTTTTAACCCAATCGGTTCACCTGTTTCTTCACAGTAACCATATGTACCATCAGCAATGCGTGCCAACGCCCCATCAATCTTTTTAATCAACTTACGCATTCTGTCACGTGTTCTTAATTCCAGAGATTGATCTGTTTCACTACTGGCACGGTCATTCATATCGGCAGCACGCAAACTATTTTCTTTTAAATCTTGTAGTGTATATTCTGACTCTTTTAACAGTTCCGATTTCCAAGTCAACAATTTCTGTCGGAAATATTCTAAATGCTTTTCGCACATATATTCTTCTTTTTCAGACGGAACATAGTCGGGGGATAATGTAATAATTGTCATGATAACCTCCTTTTATATATAGTCATAATATTTACAAATAGCCGATATAATCCCAAAAGTCAAGTATATTTACACTTTTGTTTACTTAAATACATCTAAAACAGGTACAAAACACCCCTCTTTTTTAATATAAAAGAAGGGATGCTTTTCTTGATAATACAACTCAAAAAAACACATTCATTCGGTTAATTTATCTTTTCAATTCCTGTTAAATGTTGTCCAAGAACCTTATCCAATGGTTTATCACATAATCTTTGTGCCTTATCCAACGTTGTATGTAATGAATAACCCGATGCTGTTTCCAACCGAGAAGGAATATCCGGTTGTTTCGGATTTTGAGGCGTTTTGTCTTCCGATGGTTTTGTTTCAGAATGATCGGTTGATGTCTCATTTTTCTTACCTGATCGAGCCAATTCTCGAGCAAATCCCAAGCGTTTATTTTTCAAAGCAACCATCGCCGGTGTTTCCCCTCGTAAATCAATACTGACATCGGCTCCGGCATTCAACAAATAACGGGCTATTTCAATTTCATCCCGACTGGTCGCATAGTATAACGGTGTACCGTGTGTTAAACTCAACACATTCAAATCTAATCGATGCGTTTGTATTAAATGATGAACCATATCCAAATGACCACTTCTAACAGCACAATGCAACAATGTTTCCCCGACAGCACTTGTTTCATGAATATCCAGACCTTTGGCGAGCAACATATCCGTCAACTCCAAATGACCACTGCTTACAGCATAGTAAAGAGCCGTATGACCACCGTTATCCGTCGCATAAACATCAATATCTGTTTGTTGTAACAATTCTTTTGCTTTATCAAATTGCTTGTTTTCCAAAGCAATCATTAACGCTGTTTGTCCGTTACCATCAGGTGTGTTCATATCACTGATTGTCATATTCTTCTCCTACACTTTCTCTACTTTCAAACGCATTTATTTTTCAACAACATTGCGAATGTAAAAATATAAAATATCCGCAAACGAAGGAAATTTAACAAATACAGTAAAAGAATATCTGTCAAGCAACTGATATTCTTTACGAACAGTATCATAAACAATCAATTCCTCCGGTGCCATACCCAAAACGATTTTCTTATTCAATTGTATGTTTTGACTGAAAAGTACCTGTGATTGAACGATAGCACGGTGAAAAAACGCTCCGTTATTGCGTTCATGTTCCCGTGTGGAAAATAATTCCAAACCATTCCAAAACAAACCATCTGTCATCATTAAAAATGTTTTATAATCTGCCGGTAACCGACCGTATCCATTTTGAATTAACGTCGCATAGACATCCGAAATTTCAACTGACTCGGCTGGTGGGTAAATAACAGCATAATCTTGATAAACTTTTTTGAGGACTTGTACTAACGCTCTCATACTACCTCCCCGGCATGGCTTTTAAAGCAATTTTATCAAAAGCAGCCTTAGAGAATCCGGCATAGACACTCCGATCTTGCTTATTTTTACCACCCGACCCTGTAAACATGCCGAATGGTACATAAATCTTTCCAACTGGTGTCGGAACGTACAATAACGATGGATAAGAAATACCACTCGGCGTTTGCATCTGTTCATCCAAATAAGAATGTATCAAATCATGAAATGGTTTATCCTGCATAAAAACCATGTTATTAAAATCAATCGTTCCGCCATATTCCAATGGATATTTTAAATGTACCGTGAAGTTTTCGGGAATTTTTCCCTTTTTCATATAAAAAATACCTTCTTCCGAAACACCGGCCGATCGTAAATCCATGGCATAGTTATAACTCAATAAACGGACAAATTCCCGTGTTACCCGTTTCAACAACATGTGTTGTTCAAACAAATCATATGTAAATGACCCAAAATAACTGACAGCCATCAAATCCATACCGGCAAAATTCATTTCATTAAACCGATGCGTCCAATAATCTTGGTCCTTAACGGTTTTTTGCCGTTGTGCCAGTTCACCGTCAACAGCCGATAACGCCCGTTCCAGCCAATCTTCATTTATGGATAAAGCACTATCTGCCGTATGACCATCCATCGTAAAAATAGAATCATCCAACGTTGATGTTTGTGGTTGAGCAACAGTTGTTTGTTGCGTTTTTTCACTCGAAAACAAATCACCATCATCATCCCACGTAATATCATCTTCCGTAAAAGACGGAATATCCGGCAATGATGACATTTCAACAACAGGAACATGTTCCTGAAACCGTTCTGCCGTTACAGCAACATTACCATCTGAAACAACAGCCGTCATATCGTCCTGATCCGACGAGGTATTAAATGATTTAGAATGGACTTGACCACTTTTAAAAGATTCTCCGCCAACGGCATATTCAGGGAACAGGTCTTCCCAAGAAATAAGACCTTCCTCCGCTTGTACCAACTGTGAAAAATCAATTTTATCCGTCAATGTCGTTATGCTCCTTTAACCTGTTCTTCAATGTCACCGATTTGACCCTGCATTAAGGTTTTTAGGGCCTGAATATCCGTGTCTTCCCGTTGAGCAACAACCCAATAAGGTACCCACGGTGAAGCCCCCATCGCACATTTCTTTTTCATCTTCTTATCTAAATACCATCGAGGAGCATCAGCCAGAATCGGACGATTGAGGAACCCTTGGAACAAAACATATTGTTTCAAATAACTCAAACTCATCATATCCGAAGCACCAACAACATTTGAACTTTGTAATGAACGAGACACATTAGCCGCAAACGGGTTCGTTTGTTGAGATACACCCTCCGTCCGTGATGAACTGGCAACCTCGATTGTTTTCGTCCCAATCATTTTACTGAATCGTTCGGCTGTTTGTTCGTTGTTTTGTGCCAAGATAACTTTAGCAGCAGTTGTCGTAATAATTGTTTCTAAGTCATCTTTACCGTATTGACCCGAAATCTGACCCAAATCCTGTCCAATCAACAAATATGCCACTTTTTGACCACGACCGACGGCCGGACCATCTTTAACAGCGGCTAACTTCGGCATTTGAGGGAACTCGTCAAGCACGAATAAAACAGGGAACGGACCAGATTTTAACCCATCTGTACCAACAAAATTCGGAGGATTAGAAATCAAAAACGAACTCATCAATTCAACAAAAATACCCGTAATCACGTTCATACTGCGTGCGTCAACCTGATTAACGGATAAATACACCGAAACAGGTTTCATTTCACCGGTAATCGGATCTTTTAACCCTCGCAAATCACGGAACGTTAAATCACTGAATTTCGTCCGCATACGAACTGCCGAGTTTTTAAAAATGTTAATCCCTGATAATGCCGTTGATAAAATAGAACCCCGTTCCTTATCCGGTGTACCCGATAATTGGTTTAATTCAACAACAGCACGATGAGCATAAGCATATCGGTCGGCTTCCTTAACGGCTGCATCCAACAAATCACGCATTGGATCCGCCATCATTGCCATTTGATCCCCTTCGTCTGACCGACGTTTGATATCTGCGGCAATTTTCATTTGCGATTCTGTCAACCAGTCGAAAATCATGGCAATACACGGTTCACACCCTTGCCATTGGGTTGGCAATCCTTCCCATGTACCAATCGGAGCGTAATTATCAATCGTTAATTGACCTTGCTGCAAGGCCTGAATAGCCATCATGGCACTTTGGTCTTTCATACCGTCATAATACGTTGCCAAAACAGCAGCGTCTTCTTCATCAAAACTGTTTTCCATCAGTTTATTGATAAAATAGTCATTTGCCCGAGCCCGTTCACACTTACTGGAAATGAATTGTAAGAAACCAGACATCGCATTTCGACCCGTTTTTGACCAGTGTGGGTCAGCCCCACCTTTCGGTTCTTCAACCAACACGGCAACCATAGAGTCAATATATTTTTCACGATCAGAGCCCAACGGTGGCAAACAAGAAGCAGACAAAGGGTTCCAACTTGGATAATAAATACCTTTTTCCGGTTCGTCTTTTTCCCCCCAGTTAATCACGAAAACAGGTCCGATGGTTGCCCGATAACCCGTCGTATTAAAACACAATTCCGGTTTAGGGTCGTTGACAATTAAACTTAAACCGGGGGATTCCAAAATAGTCGGAATAACCACCCCAACGGTTTTACCGGTCCCTGGAGGAGCAACAACCAAGCACGACAATGTTTCGGGCATTTTCATCAATTTTCCCTTAAACCGTCCCAAAACAACGCAAAACCCCTCAAATAATTTCATTTTTTTAATATCGGCATATTCGGCCATTCGACCACCCCCGAAAATTTTCGGCATGTATTCGTATGGGTTTTTAATAATACCAACAATCAAAACAACCCAAAACATTACAAACGGTACAAACGGCAAATACATCACCCAATTCGGATTAGGCTGATTTAAAAAAGCAGAAAACCAACGACCGTATGACCCAAATAAATAACGCATATTCGGAATGGCTTTTTTCCAATAAGCCACCGAATCTTGCCATGTAAAAATACTGATGCCACGATAAATCCAACTTTGAATAGGCAACATCAACCACATTAAAACAAAAAACGTCAAGACAGAGGCGGCAAATGTCCAAAACAGCCAGATTAAAAATTTCCCTTGATCTTCGTAAGCACTATCCCGTTTAAAAGCCATCTATTGCTCCTTTATCTAATATAATGTTTCCGAATCGTTTGAATATACACGATATTTTGATTTCTTTGCATAAAAAATCTTTCTATAAGGATTGATTTTCAATCCGACATGTAACACACTAATACCAATCACAAACGGCAACAACGGAACAAACCAATATATGTTATCTGCCGCCTGAATAACCCGATTAAACCATTGTTGATACGCCTGAATAATGAAATGAATATCAGATAACGTGTTTTGAATAAACTTTGTCATAAAGTCAACAGTTGTAATATCAACCCCATTCACAATAAAATTTTGTAACGGAAACGCCAATAACAACGCCGAAATCGTTAGACCAAAAGTCCATAAAACAGTTTGAATAACCCACCACCAGTATCTTTTACGATCGACATCTTCTTCGTAATTCAATTCTTCACATTTTTTTTCCCAAAAATCAGGTGTAAAAACCATTTTTCCCCCTACAATGATTTTTGAACTTGTTCTAACACCACGTCACTTGGTTTTTCTGTTGCAATAATTGAGTTAGCAACACTACTCAATTCATCAGGTCCTCCAAGTTCTGTTCGACATACCGTGACAGCCAAATCCCTCCATGTTGTCAGCATATCTTCAGCATTGATAATAATGCCCGCCCGTTCAATAAACAACGGAACAACCGTGCCATTATAACCATTCTCCGACAAACGGGACATAAACCCTTTAACCATTTCAAGCAACTGAAAAACGGGCGAAACACGGTGAGAACTTTCCGAAAACCACAACGGATCTTCACCGTTAAAGCGTTCTTCATCAGCCAACCAATCCCCTGTTTGCATATCTTCAACAGCCACAACAATACGTTGTTCCCCAACAGCCAAATATTCAACCGGTCGTCCACCGATTAAAATATTCTGCATAACAGTATAACCGGCTTTATCAAATAATTCCGGAATATTTTCTTCCAATTTTTTCCGTTCAGGCAATTTGATATCAGACAACAAAACATCGTCCATCGACCCGCCGAACGGATCCATTTTATCCTGCCAACTCGTTTCTGTCGTCGGAGCAATAGAAAATCCCTGATTCATGGAAGGCAAATTGAACCCTCGATTAAATGGAGAATCAGAAGAAGCAAATGATTTCTTCTGCGACGGAGCCGAACCAAACATATCACCGGCATTATTAGAGGGGGCTACCTTGGGCATTCCACCCGACGCCGCCATCGGCTCATCAACCGGCACTTTCAATTCCGATTCTTTCACAACCGGACGAACCGCACTATCAATCGGGCGTGGGCGTGTCGTTTTCGATGTTTTTTTGTTAACTTGAATGGTATTGGTTTGCTTTTTTTGAACCCGTTCACCGCCGGTTAAAAAGTAAATCAATCGATTAACATTCCGACGCAACAATTTCAACCATTCGATTTTCAAGAAAAAACGCCAACCGAACAAAAACAAAACCGGAGCCAAAAACAAAACAACAAAGAAAATAACCGTACTGCGATTATCAATAACCCATCCTTTACGAAATTCATCAATCAAAAATAGCCATCCGACAGTTTCCTTTTCAGGATTACCTGATAGCGAAAAGAAATCAAAACCCCAATTTTCAAGCAGGAAACTACGAATAAACCACCACAGGAAAATAAAACCCCAAATAAACCCAACCAAGAGTGTTCTTTGCCATTTTTTCATTTCATATCCTTATATTGCGCAATAATCTTGTTCAGTATAATGCAAAAACTTATTTTTTACCAGCAAAAAAAACATTTCTAACAAAAAAAACGATAATTTTATTTTTATCACAATAAAAATGATATCTTTAATAGAAAAAGACTACACAAAAAAAATATTTTATGCTAGAATGCTTTTCCGTTATACAACAACAATAAGGAAAAACAACATGAAAGCAGAAATCATTGCTTTGAACGACAAATATACAACGGCTGTTCGGCTGTTGAAGGAGCGTCTTTGACTGGGATAATGCTCTCCTCAGAAAAGAAGAATTAGATGCTTTAACAGCAGATGCCGACTTATGGTGTAATCCGGAAAAAGCCCAAAAACTGGTCAGCGAACGCACACATTTAACAAATAAGATTGATTCGTTGCAGTCTTTAATCACTCAAATCACAGATACATTTGAGATGATTGAACTGGCAGAAGCCGAAAATGAACCCGATTTATTAGCCGAAAGCGAACATCAGTTTTCGAACTTGAGTGCAACGGTTGAAGAAGCCCTGCTTCAAAGTTTATTATCAGCCGAAGGCGATTCAAATGATGCCTTTTTGGAAATTCATGCCGGTGCCGGTGGAACAGAATCACAAGACTGGGCAGATATGTTACGTCGTATGTATATGCGTTGGGCTGAAAAGAACGGTTTTTCCGTCACATTACTGGAAGAAGGTATCGGTGACGAAGCCGGCATCAAATCATCAACGTTAAAAATCAGTGGCATCAATGCTTATGGTTGGTTAAAATATGAATCGGGCGTTCACCGTTTAGTCAGAATTTCACCATTTGATTCGAATGCTCGTCGCCACACCAGTTTCGCATCTGTTTGGGTTTATCCGGTGGTTGATGATTCAATAAAAATCGAAATCAATCCTGCCGATTGTCGGATTGATGTTTTTCGTGCTTCCGGAGCCGGAGGACAACACGTCAATCGAACAGAAAGCGCCGTTCGCATCACACATATACCGACAGGCATTGTCGTACAAAGTCAAACGGGGCGTTCACAATTTCAAAACAAAGATGAGGCATGGGCCATGCTTCGTTCCCGATTATATGAACTGGAACTACAAAAAAGACGGGAAGCACAAGGAATGGTTGAATTATCAAAAGGTGATAACGGTTGGGGAAATCAGATTCGATCTTATGTTTTACAACCATACCAATTGATAAAAGATTTACGAACGGGTTATGAAACATCGGACACATCGGGTGTTTTGGACGGGGCTTTAAATGGTTTTATGCGTGCATCGTTAGCCGGACAGAAGCCGTCTTCCCAAACCGACCTTGAATAAAGGAGAAATAATGCCAAAACACAAAACATTTTTAGGCTGGGATATTTTCAAACGAACACGTGAGTTGGAAGCCAAAATCACATCATTTTTGCTCAACATTGTGGAAGCCGGTGTTTTATATGAACAGGCTATGAATATTTACACAAAAGACCGAGCCTGCGAGACATTTATCACATTGCGTGACCATGTGTCAGAATTGGAAGCACAAAATGATGCCTATCGCCGTGAAGTTGAAAATGATTTATATGCATACATGATTTTACCGGATATGCGTTCCGATATTTTAAAAATTTTGGAAGGGTGCGATAAAGTCATTAACAAATATCAATCCAACTTGTTGATTGTGTCAGTAGAACAACCCGACCTTTGGGATGAATTAAAAGGTCTATTAACTGAAATGGTTCAGACCGATTTATTATGTGTTGACAGTTTGGTCAGTGGTGTCAAATCCTTTTTCGGCGGACATAATGTTGATGAATTTACGCAAAGAACACATGATTTTGAACACTTAGTTGACAAACAGGCATTTCATTTAAAAACATTGATCTATACAAATGAACATATTTCATTGGCACATAAACTCCAATTGAAAGAATTTATTTACAACATTGAAAAAATATCCGACATTGCCGAAGATGTTGCAGATATTTTAAAAATTGTCGCAGTAAAACACGCACTATGATAACATTGATAACCGTAACCGTTATTTTTTTTCTGGCATGGACACTCGGTCGCAATAATTTAAGCAATTTATTCGGTCCGGCTGTCGGAACACGCATGTTACCTTTTTGGTTTGGCGTATTGATTGCCGGATTATTTGTGTTATTGGGAGCGTTAATCAGTGGATCGGCAACGACTCAAAATGTCAGTTCATTAGGTCATGTGACTGTTCTGACAGAGGCACTGGCATTAAGCATCAGTGCCGGTATCACGATGTTTTTATTGAGCAAATTGGGAGTACCTGCCTCTTTAACACAAACAACGACCGGTGCTTATATCGGATGGAATATTTTTCACCAAACGGTTTTACCGGTTGAATTGGTATCCAAAACTATTTTGGCTTGGATTTACACACCCATCATTGCCAGTCTTGTCGCTTGTTGTCTGTTTTATGTATTACGACAATTACTATTGCGTTTTCCCGTTCATTTATTGTGGCGTGACCATGTTATCCGCATCGGCTTACTATGTGTCGGTGCATTCAGTGCCTATTCATTCGGAGCCAATAATATCGGCAGTCTTGTTGGTCCGTATATGAATTTGGGGTTATTTTCAAAAAGTTTACTGTTTTTCGGTGCCTGTTTAGGTATCGGTTTCGGATTTATTTTTGCTGATAAACGAGTCATAAAAACGGTTAGTACCGGCATGTTTCCGTTATCACCGGCCGAAGCATTTATGGCTGTTTTTGCATCAGCTCTGACACTGTTTTTGTTTTCCAGTATTCAATTAAAATTATTTTTAACTGCCTTACACCTCCCATCTTTTCCATTGGTTCCCGTTCCGTTATCTTGTGCCGTCATCGGCGCCATTATCGGGATTGCCGTTTCCAAGGGTATTAACGGCTTGAAATTCAAAATTGTCGGCAAAGTTATTTTTTCATGGCTGACAGCCCCGTTGGGTGCTGGATTATTAAGTTTTGGCATCTTATATTTGTTTCGGCTCGGAGGCATATAAATGATCAAAAAAATACGAACTTTCTTTCGAATTATATTTAAAATCATCTATCGGTTAACGATTATCGGATTAACGTTATTCATGGTTGGCGTGGGTTTGTTATTTTGGCATTTAAGAGAAAAACCGTTGGATTTGGCTTTTTTAATGCCCCAAGTTCAATCGTATGTATTTCAGCCTGAGAGTGGCTTACACTTTGACGTTCAATCTGTTTCATTGTCAGCCAAATTATCCCGCAACGGATTATTTCATATTCAGGCAAAAAATTTTGTCCTGTACGGACGAAACGATGCCTTGATTTTGAATTTACCTTCCATTCAATTATCATACGGCCTATTATCATTACTTACGTTAAACTACATTCCGACATCCGTTCAAATCAATGAGGCATTATTACAACTCACACTAACCAAAAACAACGAATTGTTATTACGTGGACAACAAACGGCTATTATTGACGAGCAAAATACCACGACCGTTACGTTATCCGAACGAGAGACTAAAAATATTAAAGACAAAGCGTTGATTGTTCGTGATTTAAGACAGTTTGCCAAGAAAATTCTGTCTTTCAAACGAATCGAACTTCAAAATGCCTCCATCAATATTACTGATGAAAAAAAAGGGCGTTATATCACAATTCCACAGTTAAATTTTACACTCAAAAAACGACGTTTAAGACGTTACGATTTAGAAATTGACACAGCCATTCGCACACAAAACAACTTAATGTCTTTCAAAGGAACGGCACAATATCATGCAGGTGCACAGACTATTGAATTAGATGTTTTTTTTAATCAGGCAAATTTAAGCGATGCCGGTCAGGTTATCCCATTGTTAGAAGGAATTAAAATTCCGTTAAGAGGTGAAATAAACGGTTCACTCGACATTGCGGAAGGACGCAAACATTGGCGAAATGCTATCAAAGCATTGAATTTTACCATCAGCACGACAGAACAAGGAACAGTCCAACTACCTGAACCGTTAAATACGATTTATCCCGTTCGTCAATTGATTGCCCACGGTTCTTTCACTGAAAATTTGGAATCACTTATAATCAAAAATGCCAAAGTCGTTCTGACAACAGGTTTATCTGCTTATGTTGATATTACAACAAAGCATATTGGATCTTTTTTGGATAAGCAGGATTTTAATTTGACAAAAACAACAATTGATGCCCGATTAAACGACATTCCAATGCAGGAAATTCCATCTGTTTGGCCTTCTTATTTAGGTCCGGATGCCCATGAATGGGTCAGAAAGAATCTAAAAACAGGTATTGCCTCACAAGCATTGTTTTCGCTTTATTTTCAAGGGGGGGAAATTGTTGACCTCATTGGCGATGTTGATTTTAAAGACACAACTGTGGATTATTTACACCCAATGAAACCCGTTTTAAAAGCCGGAGGCAAAGTAATGCTTTATCCGGACAAGGTAGAAATTTTTGCCAATACGGGGCATATTGGGCAAATTCAATTAAATACCGGTAATGTTTACCTAACCAATTTAAAAGACGATCAATCTTGGGCGAAAATTGAACTGGACGTGACCGGTCCGACACAGGAAATATTAGCCTTAATTAACGAAAAACCTTTGCAATTGTTATCTGGTTTCGATATCCATCCGAATCAGACAAATGCAATCGGAAAAGGTCAGGCAACATTAATTTTTCCATTAACTGAAAAATTAACACCCAAAGATGTAACCGTTAACGTCAAAGCCACTGTTCAAAACGGAATCTTTTATTCTGCCGACAAAACACACACCTTAACCAATGCCATAATGAATTTAACAGTCAATAATCATGGTCTGGTTGTACAAGGAAACGGCGTCTATCAGAATATACCCATCCAAATTAAATGGGAAGAATTTTTTACACCAACAAATAAAAAACCGACTCAAAGTATTTATACCGTATCCGGTACAGTATCCGATTCGGTTTTAGAAACATATTATCACGACATATCAGATTATATCATTGGCTCCATTCAAGGGACACTTATTTATCAAATCAATAAGGACAAATCATCACAAATTAACTTAAGGAGTGATTTAACACAAGCTGAATTGATGTTTTATCCGCTGGCTTATACAAAAGTTAAGGGCGTTCCTTCCATGCTAACCAGTACAATTCAACTTTCACCTCAACATAATATTGAAACCGGGCAAATCGATATATCTGCCGATTCAAAAGCATTGGATATTTCGGCTTCGATTAAAACAGACCAAAATAAAAAGACAATGACATTTTCCCGTATCAAAGCCCCCGGAAGTGATTTATCAGCAACAGTTTCATGGCAGGACAAGAAAAATTTCTCGCTCATGTTGAAAGGCAAATCATGGCTTATGACGGAATTTAAAAATACACCCTATTTCAAGCAACAAAACAATTCATTATCACCCCACAAACAAAATCACAATCAGTTGTTATCTCCCATATTAGGACTTGATATAAACGTAAACATGGATTCAATGACACTCAATCCGAAATTACCACTTAACAACGTTATCATTCAAGCGAAACGAACACAAACAAAATGGGAACAATTGTTCATATTTGCACAAGGAGCAGAAGCCATTTCACTCAATTTAATTCCAACAACCGACAAAATAGAAGGCACTATCAACAACACAGGTGACTTCCTTAATCGCTTAAACATATCCAGTGAATTTGCACATGGGAAGGCTGTTATAGCAGGTTTTCAAACACCGACCGGTCTGGTTAAAGGGGATATTCGCATAACTAATTTAGATTTTAAAAATCCAGGCTTTATCATGCAGGCATTGACTATTTTAGGAATTATCGATGCAGTTCGCGGAAAAGAATTGAAATTTAGTCAAGGAATTATTCCTTTTGAATTATCACCTCATTTTGATGTAACATTGAGTGACAGCGTCTTATACGGAACATCACTCGGTATTACATTTAGCGGACAAATTTCATCACATCTGATTCACGTTGTCGGCTCAGTTATACCGGCATATGCCGTCAATTCTTTACCGGGACGAATTCCTTTAATCGGTGGTTTATTCCGTGGAACAGAACATGGTGGTCTCATGGGTGTCCAGTACGAAATCAAAGGAACACCTTCTAATGCGACAGTCAAATTTAACCCTCTTTCAACCATCGCACCGGGGATACTTTCAAAACTGTTTCAATAAGTAAAATCAAGAGATTTTTCATCTTCAATAAAAATCAGACATCTTTGAAAAACATCTTGACATTCAGGGGAAAAATCCAGTATCATAAGCAGATGGGGGAGTATCTGCTCCGTGTTTTTTTAACAAGAGGATAAATAATGAACAAAGCGTTGTTGTTACGTGCCATATTGGGTATATCTGTTATTTGTGCATTTACACAGGAAACAAAGGCGGAAATGGAACAATTAGAAGTTCCGGCCTTTGCACAATGGATGTATGGAACAGGCGTTGCAACCGCTCCGTCAACAGACTCAAGTGTGATAACAGGAACCGGAACGGGAACGGGGACAGGAACCGGAACGGGGACAGGAACCGGAACGGGAACAGGAACGGGTTCTGATACAACAACAACCTCTATCAGTACAACAACGACTTCAGTAAGTGGTACGCCAACAGATACAACAACGACTTCAGTAAGTGGTACGTCAACAGACACAACAACGACTTCAGTAAGTGGTACACCGACTGATACGACAACAACCTCTATCAGTACAACAACGACACCATCAGGTACAACAACTACTTCAACAAGTGGTACTCCGACTGATACGACAACCACGTCAACAAGCGGTACACCGACAGATACAACAACTACTTCAACAAGTGGCACACCAACGGATACAACCACTACTTCAACAAGTGGTACTCCGACGGATACGACAACTACTTCGACAAGTGGCACACCAACGGATACAACGACTACTTCGACAAGTGGTACACCGACTGATACAACAACTACTTCAACAAGTGGTACACCAACAGACACAACTACTACTTCAACGAGTGGTACACCGACGGATACAACTACCACTTCAACAAGCGGTACACCGACCGATACAACCACTACCTCGACAAGTGGCACACCGACGGATACAACCACTACCTCAACAAGTGGCACGCCAACCGATACAACTACCACGTCAACAAGTGGTACGCCAACCGATACAACTACCACTTCAACAAGTGGCACTCCGACGGATACGACAACCACTTCAACAAGCGGTACACCGACGGATACAACTACTACATCTACAAGTGGCACACCAACAGATACAACTACAACTTCGACAAGTGGCACACCAACAGATACAACTACTACTTCAACAAGTGGCACACCGACGGATACAACCACTACTTCGACAAGTGGTACTCCGACGGATACAACTACCACTTCAACAAGCGGTACGCCGACGGATACAACAACTACCTCAACGAGTGGCACACCAACGGATACAACTACCACTTCAACAAGTGGCACACCAACGGATACAACAACTACTTCAACAAGTGGTACGCCAACGGATACAACCACCACATCAACAAGTGGCACACCGACGGATACAACGACTACTTCGACAAGTGGTACACCGACTGATACAACAACTACTTCAACGAGTGGTACGCCAACGGATACAACTACAACTTCGACAAGTGGCACACCAACGGATACAACTACCACATCAACAAGTGGCACGCCAATAGATACAACTACCACATCAACAAGTGGCACGCCAACAGATACAACCACTACCTCGACAAGTGGTACGCCAACAGATACAACTACCACTTCAACAAGTGGTACGCCAACGGATACAACTACTACTTCGACAAGTGGCACACCGACGGATACGACAACCACTTCAACAAGTGGTACACCGACGGATACGACAACCACTTCAACAAGTGGCACACCAACAGATACAACTAACACTCCAACAAGTGGTACACCGACGGATACGACAACCACTTCAACAAGTGGCACACCGACGGATACAACTACTACTTCAACAAGTGGTACTCCGACTGATACAACTACCACGTCAACAAGCGGTACACCGACGGATACAACCACTACTTCAACGAGTGGTACGCCAACGGATACAACCACTACCTCAACAAGTGGTACGCCAACGGATACAACTACCACATCAACAAGTGGCACACCGACGGATACAACTACTACTTCAACAAGTGGCACACCGACGGATACGACAACCACTTCAACAAGTGGCACGCCAACCGATACAACAACCACTTCAACAAGTTGTGGTGGAACAGAATGTGAATGCTTATTGGCAGCCTGTGAACGTGTCGATAATCCAAGTGATCCCGTTTGTATCAAATATGAAGAAATGTGTATGACAACAACATCAACTTCGACAAGTGGTACACCAACCGATACGACAACCACTTCAACAAGTTGTGGGGATAATGAATGTGAATGCTTATTGGCAGCCTGTGAACGTGTCAATAATCCAAGTGATCCTGTTTGTATCAGATACAATGAGATGTGTGTCACAACGACAACGACATCAACACCTTGGATTACAACAACAACCAGTTGTGCTGGAACAGAATGTGAATGCTTATTGGCAGCCTGTGAACGTGTTAATAATCCGACTGATGCCGTTTGTATCAGATACAATGAAATGTGTGTCACAACGACAACATCAACACCTTGGATTACAACAACATCAACAACATCAATGACTTGCGACATTATTTTAGGAGTAGACAATAATGGCCTGATTGATATTGACAGATGTAATAATGATCCGAATTTCAAACAACAAGTTAAAGAATGCTGTGAAAATGCAAACGGTATTTTTGAATGGGATGAATGTTCATGTTGTATTGATTGTGATGGTGGAGAAACAACAACCTCTCCATGGATTACCACAACAACTGTTCCAGATTGTTCTGCTATTTTGGGAACAGACGGAAACGGCGTTGATACCGAAAAATGTGATATGGATTCAACATATAAACAACAAGTTCAAGATTGTTGTAATGAAACTGACGGTGTTTTTGAAGCATCAACGTGTACATGCTGTTTCGGTTGTGATTGCTGGGGTCAAATTTGTGAAGCTGGTGGTTTTGATTCAAATCTTAAAGCCTGTCAAAAATTTAACGAACAATGTACAACATCGACAACTTCACCTTGGATTACAACAACAACCAGTTGTGGTGGAACAGAATGCGAATGTTTACAAATCGCTTGTGAAAGAGTCAACAACCCCAACGATCCGGTTTGTATCAGATACAATGAAATGTGTGTCATTTCAACAACATCCATGTCATGTGAAACTTTGTTGGATGAAGCACCGACCGATGATGAAATGTGCCAAAAACATCGGGACTTGTATTTTGAATGTTGTCGAGATGCCGGTGGTGTTTATGAATATGATGCCGAAATTTGTTACTGCTGTATGGGACCGGGTTGTACACCTACAACATCCACAATTATAACAACAACATCTATTACACCGGGAGGAGAGCCGTGTTGTGATGAAACAATTCCATAAAGTTGTCAATGATAAAAAAACGGGGTATTTTTCCCCGTTTTTTTGTTATATAGACAGCGGTTATAATAACATGTGCAACTCAATCATCTAACCTGATGGAAAATAATTGCGACCCATACCCTCCCTGATATAAACAGAGGTGTTTTCATATCATCAAAATCACTCAAAATTTTTTACTTTTATATATAAAAAATAATATCTAATCCATTAACGCACAGGATCATACTCCCATTTGTCGCTCTTGTTCAATTGTGTTCGGAATTTTATCTGTATGATGCATAACACATAACGGCATTTTTCGTTCTTCGGATTGATTAGCATAAATTGTTGTAACAATTGTTTGAACATCTTCACGAGAACAATACATCAAGGCCGATAACATCATTTGCATAATAACAGAATTTGTTTTTGATATCGGTGTTTCACCATGAACATTACGATACATTAAATCGGCTCCGTTTGCAATTAAAGAAACAATGACACTATCCATCCCGTCACGTTGCAACGCATTATGTAACGGCGTATTGCCATCTTTATCAGCTAAATTAACATTCGTACCGGCCTCAATCAAAGCAATCAATTCATCAGCCGAAAATTCATCAGCTTTGATGCCGGCATTCAATGCTGTTTCCCCTTTATTATTGCAAATATTAACATCAACTTTTGGTAATACAGCCCGAAATAACCGCCGTGTAAAGATATTGCGACGCATCGTTAATATTACATGCAATGGAGATTGACCTTGGTCATCAACGCCATATAAATCACTGTTCTTTTCAGTCGTATTGATTAAACGCATTAACGCTTTTGCTTCCCCCATTTCTAAATGGGTTATCTTATTCCCTAAAAATGTTTGACCGTTTACCCGAATATTGTTTAAATAAGCACCGGAACCAATTAAAACGTATGATGTATCATGAGCAATCATGCGTTGATAAATATCGGACAATCGTTCCCCATATGACATATCACCACAATGTATTGTCATCTTTTGACGATACGAGGCATTCCGTTGTATGCTCAATTCAAGTGGATATTGACCAAACGCATTAGGCTGATTGGGATTGGCTCCTTGTTCGCAAAGCATTTGCACAATGGCCGGCAATCCTTCCGATTTAATATATGCCGTTAAAACGGTTTCACCGTCTTCGTAACAGCAGTTTAAATCAGCCGGCATTGCACATTCAATCAATTCTGTCGGAATAATGTCTCCCATACGAGCAACCCGCATCAACGGTATGTCACCAACATTATTGGGAATATTAACATCTAATCCTAATTTAATCCATTTTCTTGCCAAATCGGGATGACAGTGCAATAAAGTATTGCCCTCCTCATCACGAATGAGTAATTTTTTCTTTTTATGCTGATGTTTTATTAAATAATCTTTGGCATCATCCCTATATTGAAAAATATCTTCTTTTGACATAAGAATCCCTTATCTGTTATTTTGGCGAATGGTATCATGCACACGAATCGTTGTTGGATGTCTGGTAATCGGTTTTACTTTATTTTCAAAAACCATATCATGATAAACCATACGCATCTGTTCTTGTTCTGCTTGAGATAATTGTTCAAACGTCAGCAACAATGCTTTGACTGATAAAGACAATGCCACATCAACCGGTTTTTGACCCTGATTATCCTTTTTTGAAACATCAGCCCCCTGAGCCAAAAGAGCCAAAACATATTGGCAAGCATTATCATGAATATTTTTAACAGCCACATGCATAGGCGTACGACCTTCCGCATCTGTTAAATTGACATCAGAATATCGAATCAATTGTTCTACAAGCCCCTTTGTCTGACAAAAACGTTCCACTTGAAGCCGTGCCATTAAAGGCGTTTCACCTGAATGATTTTTAGTGTTAATGTCAAGGCGTTTTAACAACGCATGAAATAATCCCGAATCACATCGAGGACTCATAGCATAAGCATGTAATGCCGTATTTCCGCCTTCATCAGGAAGAAATAAATCCTGATTTTTCGTTGTTTCAATTAAGCGAATAAGATCAGTTGTATCTTCCAGAACCGTTCGTTTTAACCGTTCGTTCAAATAGGATTGTTTTCCAAAGAAATCTTGAATTTCGGCTCCATATAAAACCAATGTATCCATAATATCCAATTGATTCATAAAATACATTGGACGACTAGAAAATTCCACTTTTTTCAAACAAAAAGAAAAAGGAAGACGTCCATCGCCATCCGGCAAATTAACATCAATACCTTTTTGACATAACTGTCGGATAAATTGATGGCTCCAAGAAGATATCCTTTCCGTCTTTAAATACATCGTTAACAATGTATCACCTGATTGATATCGCCTATTTATCAATGATGAATCCGTTAAATCAAGCAACTCATAAGCCGTTTTTCCCTTTCTTACAGCCGTCATCAACGGCGTTTCACCCACTTGATTCAAACAATTAACATCAACCCCCAAATCCTTCAAACGAAAAACCGTTTCCGGATATAAGTGCATCAATGTATTACCATCTTCATCCGTTGCCGAGAGTTTATCGCGATTTGATTTGTTTTGTTGGATATATTCCCAAGCATGCGATAACGAAACAAAGTGAGGTAATTGCTCATCAGTCATGTCATTTCCTTCATATCAGACAAAAAAACCGCCCAACCGGCGGTTTTTTTATTTAATTTTCTTTTCGACAAATTCTACATGTTTTCTTGCTTTTTTGTCGTATTTGCGTACTTTCATTTTTTCTGTTTTCGTACGCGGATTTTTCTTTGTAACATAGAAAGTACCCGTTCCGGCTGTGCTTTCTAATTTAATTTCAACTGTTGTCGGCTTTGCCATAATAAATCACCACTTAAATATTAAAAAAATTAAACCATAGGACGTCAGTGTAACAACTTTTTTTCTAAAAGTCAAGACAAAAATGAAAAATATCAAAGTAAAGTTAAAATGTTACCGTTTATTAAGACCATCTATCCCTTAAAATAAGATGCTTTATCAAACATATTTTTCATCAAAAAAACATGCAAATGCCCTCATGGCATCATCTCTGCCTGATATTCACACAATCTGCCCTTGCGTTGCAACTGAGGTCGCATTTTTAATATCGTGTGAATTATACCACACCATTGATGAGGCGACGGATGCAATATACTAATTTGAGACACATTTGTCTGATTGCAATACGACAACGGAATATCGTATGCACGTGAAATGTCATATCCCATTTCATGAGCCAAAATTAAGCCAACACAATGACAAAAAGCCTCCTCCCGTCGAGCCATTAAAACAACAGGATTTAAAACTTTTTCTGTTTGATTTTTATTTAAAACCTTCTCTGTAGGCAAATGGATATCCAAAGACGTCATCCCTTGATAATAATGACGAGCGGCATCCAGTTCCGTTTGTGATAAATCAACAAACCCCGTTACATCTTTATTAAAAATATTATGTGCAAATTCATGTCCCGCCGTTATAGCCGCCACAAAAACACCCTTCTCAAAACAAGCCGTTGTCAACCCGAGATTGATATTTTTTTGTATTGGAAAATCTTTATCTTCCGGATAATTCGGCAAACCATTGATAACTGTATCAGGATACAAATATAATTGCAAATCACAATTCCAAGCATTTAAATATTTTGATGCCGATGAAAATCGCAATCTGTTACGTAAAGCCATCGCTTTTTCAATAAGTTCGTGCTGAGGCAAGCAATCAATGTTAACAGGACTTTCTCCCTTCAAAACATCTTCCCTTGCCGAAGAAGAAGAAACAATCGTAAACGGTTTGGGATTTTGCCGAGAAAAAATCTCACGTTCCTGCTCTGAAAACACAACATCCGTCGGGATTTCTTCTGCCGTTTTGTTAATTAAATCACACAATGATTGAATAATATGTTTATTTTTCGTCATCTGAAACAACGCATAACTCATATACGCACGATGACAGTTATCATACACATCAAAAGCATCTTTTCCGCTACGCATGTGACCTCTTTATGCTTTTTCCAGATATGCCTGAACCAACGCATCCGTATCTTGAATTTGACGAGACAGTTGTTCCGCCAATAAAACATTCTTGTTACCGGACGAATAAACTTTCAAATACGGTCCTAACCCACTTAAATCAACATCTAAAATAACGGATTCATGCACAGCCGGTCTGGAAACCAATATCGCATATTTTCGATCAGCAAACTCTTTACCCAACACAAAATTCATTTCACGAGGTGATAAATTCCATGTTGCATAATCGGATGGATTGGCTTGAGGGTTTCTAAAGAAAATAACCGTCTGACATTGTCCCCGAATCACATCACCCAAACCATTGTCATCCAAGAATCGTGGTTGTTGGAAAGCACACAAAAACGCCTGTCGCTTTTTACGACCTTCTCGCAAACCGACAATGAAACTTTCTTTAAACATCGGGTGTTCCAACATCGGAGCCGTTTCGTCAATCATAATCAAACAGGGGGTTCCCATAGATGTCGCCAGTGTATGAATCCGATGCATAACGTAACTGATAACAGCCGGAGCTAAAACACCGTCTTGGAAAATTGTCGTAAAGTCAAATCCCATATAACGACTTGACAAATCCAAATTATCCGTTACAGAGTTAAAAATACGACCATATTGGTCATCATTCACCCATCTGAACAATTCCCGACGCATGTAGCCGTTCGGTGCGAAACAACTTTTATATAAATTTTTCATCAACCGTTCATCCGGACGCAAATATTCAAAAGCCGTTGTAACAGCACGGGCGATTTCCTGTTCGGAAACAGCATCCGTTCCCCCTGTAATGTCACGCATCCATGTACGCAAAAATGCACGATTATCCGATGTATCGGGGACAGCAAACGGATTTAAAGAAACCGATTCTTCCCCCCCGTCAAAACGCACATACGGTGCATCTTGCATCAATGCGAAAACCTTCGCCCCGTTATTTCGGTCAAAGAAATATGTGTGCAAGTCTGGGATACGCATGGCTTGACCGGCCATAAATGAAAAGAACGTTGTCTTACCCTGCCCCGTTGGTCCGATTAAGGCTGTGTGAGCAACAGCATACGGTTCTTCCGTCACGTGAAATTGAAATGCGTAAGCCGTACCAGCAATCGTTCTAAAATAAGACAACGGCATTGGACCCCAATCAGATTTTGTACGACCTTCAGCCGTCTTATCAACACAAATGGCACAAGCAACGACTCGGGACAAATACAAAAACGTCCTCGGATAAATTTCGTATGTCGGAAACTGCGAAAAGAAAGTGGCTTGGGCAGCCCACCCATCCCGAACAGGCGTTGTATTGTAAATACGACAAATTTTTTCAATTTCTTCCTGTCCAAATTTTAACTCATTTTTCGTTTTACCAAACACAAATATACTCATCGCATATTCGTTAAGTGTCTGTCCGTCAGCATCCGATTGGTCCATCCATTCCAGAGCTGTATTAAATTGTGCCAATACGTTCGTGGAAAAAGACGTTAAATAAGCCATTTTTCGTTGGTGTATTAACGCCATGTTAGCTTTAATCATCGGAATGGCTTTGATATTATGAACAAGTGTTACTTCGCAATCGATACTTAAAATATCGGCAATCATTTGTTCGTCCATAAAATCGCCGGGTTTCCGAATCCCGATACAAATGGCTAATTTTTCCGTATCACCTGATGAAAATCTGATAATTCCTTCATCTTTGGTAAAATGAATATAATCTGCTGTCAATAACGCATTTAAGTAATCACCCTGCTCCCCACCGACACGTGGTTTCGGAACCGATAACGGACTAGCCAACTGGGCAAACACCCAAAACGGACTTTTATCATCGCTTTTAAGCGGTGTTTTTTCCGAAATCAAAACTGGCTGATATGGATCTAAAATAGATGTTAACGCTAAAGTAGCCTGTTGCAAATCATCTTTAGCCGTTTTTCGATCATTGATGGACAAGATAATGTAATGTTTATTTCGGAATACACGATGTAAACTTTCCATCCACTTATCAGAAATGGCTTTTAATAGTTTACTGTCACGATGCGAACCCATATCTTTTAAAGAAACACGTTCCCGAATCGTAATGACACGGGCAACAACTTCCAATTGAGCCATTGCATCAATCCATTGCTTACGTGCATTAGCCAATGCAAATCGTTCCTGTCTGGTCAGCAATGTTGTATCTGCCCCTTTCACTTCAAATACACGAGCCAAAGCCCCGTTTCTCAAATGAATGGTTGCACCATCTTCATCTAATTTACTAAATGGCAAAAAGTCCGAAACACGGGTTTCTTTAGGTCGAGGCAAAATAATATCACCCAATTTCGTGACAAAGACAGAAATAATCATCATTGCACCAACGACACCCATAATAGCAACAATCGTTGAAAACGATGTTGCACCATGTACCAACATTTCAGTTACGCCAATATCAACAGGTATGCTATCCATGTTTTTTCCTTTATTCTAGGGGGCTAGTTTATTTCCCTTGCTGGGATATATATTTTTTGAAGGTGACGCCATAGGCCCATACGTCATCATCATATTTGACATATGAGGTTCACGCCAAGCAATTGCAGCCATAACAATATGACCAATTAAAATGAACGGAATAAACCACAACGGGTTCCATTGATAAACAACAACAAACATCAATGTTATCCCCATTTGAACAGAAAAATTAACAATTGCCGGCACAACCGGTACCCAAAAGATACGAGGTGGCATGGCAACGGCTTTCAAAATCGGTTCACGCATGATTTTCTCCCTTTAACATGACATTTCATATATGATTATAGCAGGATAAAAATAAATTAACAGCAAAAAATGTATATTTTAGTGTTTTTTTTGAAAAAACGACCAACTTTTTCTTAAAAACAGTTTAGTAAAATAAATATCTTTCTCTGTGCCAATTGAAAAATAACACATACTATTTTCATCTGATACAAATCAAAGTTGATATAACAATCAATCCCATCTCCGGACTAAATAAAAAAATCTCTTTCTTTTTAAATAACATTTTTGCAACAAGTTAATAATTTGAAGAACAACATAAAAACAGAAAAGGTCTGCTATTCCAAATAGAATCCATTGGTTTTTACTTATATGGAACACGTCAGCGATCAGCGTATTCATAAAAAAATTAAAACCAAACACAAACAAACTTTTATTCCCGAATGTTATTAAAAAAGAATAAGTTATATCGTACTTTCTGAAAAGATACAGAATAAAGTATGTTATAAGGGTTGCTTCAATCAACAAGACAAAAACATTTGAAATATGACGACTGTACAGATTGATATCCTTATTGGCACAGGCCAACACCAACCACATAACCAACAAGATCAACATTTCCCAAACAGACAGTTGTTTATCCAATAATTTTTTATCTTTTATCTGATATCCGATAAACATGCAGACTGTTCCTAAAAAGGCAATATCAATATGCCAAACATAATATGATTTGAAACGTAACAAATCATTTAACAAAATAGCCATCACAAGATAACCGATAATACATATACTCGTGCCCCACTGTTTCATTTTAAATGCTCCGTAGAATAACAGATGAGATACAAAAAAACATGTTAAAAACCACAATGGTCTGTAAAAACCGTTGAGATGATTAGACATCAAAATATCAGGAATAGTCATTGTCGGTACCATGAAAAACATATTGATACACATAAAAAAGGCAGATATAACTAAAAACGGTACGATATAAGACTTAAATCGTTTCATTGCAAAACAAACAAAACCTTGCTCTCTGTATTTTGGAGGATTGTATAAAAAACCGGATAAAATAAAAAAGAACGGGACATGAAATGCATAAATCAACTTATGCCAGACGGGCGGTAAATCAACATGACCCCATAAGACAAGAATAATAACAAACCCTTTAACGGCATCAATCCAATTTTGTTTCATATTGCACCCCCGATAGACACCTCATATTGATAAGGTTTAATGTGCGGGTCACAAATAACTCACTTCGATACTTGGTATGTGTTTCTATCCCTTTTATACTGCAAAAAAAGTCTATAAAAGAGAAGAACTTTCAATAACCTATTCCCCACCTCTTTATTTTCTAATCATACAATAATTTGTTACAATCGTCAAATACTTTTGTTTTCACGTCGCATTCATAACCGGCACCTTAAATATTGATACAACAAAATTTAATCATTATTATATAATTACTTATGCTATTTCACATATCGGATTACATAATAAATACTCCCAAAGAGACCAAACAAAATAAAAAAATCTATACGCACACCTAACATTGTGTTGTTATGGAAAAATACGTCACAAATGAATGCGACAGATAAAAAACAACCTCGATTTTAAAAACCGAGGTTGTTCAAAAATTCAATTATGGTTTACAGACAACCGAATAATAGATACTGTTCGTGCGTTGCGTATCAAGATCAACTCTGGTCCCTCCGTTCAGCGTAATATTATAGGCAAGACACGAATTATTATCTGATGTCCACCACGAATCACCCGAAAGTTTTCCGCTATAAAATCTTTCCCTATCTTCACAACATGACTCACAACTATCCCCACGTTGACATCCCATCTCTGACAACGATGCCAAATGCATATTATGAGCAACACACAAACTACTGGCTGACCACCAATTCATTTTTCTAGAGATATAAAATCCGTCGGTACCATCTGCACTTTTTGATAAGGTCGTACCATCAATGATAGGCATACAAGCCCCTGTTCCACTATCCGTACAATCACGTGGATAATTGAAAACACAGTAGTATCCGGAGTCACATTCCTGTGAAGTGTAACTGCTACAAGAAGTAAAACAAACCTTGGAATTATTCCCTTTTTCCCCACAATGCCCGCTTTTACAAGATTCGGATTCAGAGCAAGCAGAACCATCTGCCAATTTTTCCTGACATTTTTTTGAAGTGTTACAGAACAATCCTGCGACACAATCACCGGAATTGACACAATCTTCCCCAACTTGAGACAGTTCCTTTTCTTGTATTTCACCATTTGTACATACAGTACTGTAATAATGTTCTGTGCGTGGTGTATCAAAATCTACTCTGTTACCATTAGCAGCCAAATTGCGTGCCCGACAATCCGGATCGTTGGTTACCCAAAAATTAGATTGAGCCAAACGACCTTTAAATCGATACCATGTACAATCCCAACCGGAAATTTTCCCACTATCACGGAAGCATTCAAATTCTAATAATGAAGGCATTTGCATACCATGGGCAACACACCAACTGCTGGCAGTCCACCAATTCATTTTGGAACCGGTTAATAATCCGTCAAAACCATCATTTGATTTTGTTACTTGTGTTCCGTCGAACAGAGGCATACACTCGCCAACGCCTTCCGTACAGATTCCACCTCCAACATCGGTACACCCATTATTGATGGCAGAACTTTCGAATGAACAATATTGCCCCGACGGACATTCTTGTGAAGTATAACTGACACATTCACCTTCTGCCAAAGGGGAACAAGCATTGTCATTAACATCCCACTTTTGACGTGTCTGACATTTACAGGGCGTTGTTCCATCTGTTGCGAATCCGACAAAGACCCCCGTATTTTTTGAACTGGTCCCTCTGTAAGCAGAACAATCCGCTCCTGTATCATTTTCTTTTCCGATGTCTGAAAATTTTTCAATCGTCAAATCATTGTTATAGGTTAAAACAACAGTCGTATTATCACCACATTCAAGTGGATTCAAATTTTGAACAACGCTACTGATGGCAGTTTTAAAATTCTTACACAAAACTTTATCAATGATGGCGATTTTCAATGAAAAACGCTTATCTGATGCCGTCCATAAAGAAGTCCCTTCTTCACCATATATCTTATCATCAAAAACAGCAAAGCCAAAATCTCTATTTCTATCAAATTCTTGCAATGATGGTGTTTGAGCTTGGGATTCAATTTGTTCGGCAACAACATTTGCCCGTTTTGATATCTCGTGCAACAATTCATTTGCCCGATATTTATCTATAGCGAATGAATATCCATAAATCCCACCGATTGATAACACCCCAACTACTGCCAAAACACCTAGTATTTCGACCATACTACGTCCTGATTCAAAATTCAACTTCATGACAACATCCCTCTTAAATTAAAACATATCTGTTCTGTTGTGACATAAATAAACAATTAAATCAATATATTTTTGTGATTTTTATTGTTTTTTTATAAATGATACTAGAAAATCTGACACAGACACATAAAATATCATTTTCTATATACTTCAATTAAGTTGTTTTTCTAATCCATATCGGACAACCACTTTTAATTTCTTTTATTTTGACTTCACATGATGTAGTGTTTTTTATCCAAAATAGGCACTTTGTTAGCAGGCATATGTTGCTTTTCCAAAGTTTGTAAAACTGTCACAAACGGTTCTAATTTCTATTCAGAAATAACCCTCAAAAAACACCCCAAAGCGGGGCGTTTTTTTTGGTGACCCTAACGGGATTTGAACCCGTGTACCAGCCTTGAGAGGGCTGTATCCTAACCACTAG
This sequence comes from Alphaproteobacteria bacterium, assembly GCA_045635565.1. Taxonomy (GTDB): domain Bacteria; phylum Pseudomonadota; class Alphaproteobacteria; order CAAHEQ01; family UBA3637; genus RGIG4140. The sequence goes on along the minus strand of JAZTVX010000032.1, from coordinate 8,383 downwards.
ATGATAGGGTCGTTTGAGTCGTATTATACACATCTTTCCCTTTTTTGCAACCCTAAAAAATCAATGTAAACATATCCATAAAATAAATAGTTGCTTTTTAGATAAAAAACAGGTATAACCATGTACAGAAAGGGAGTCTGCTATGTCAGAAATAAAATCACCAAAAACAAAAACCATTAAAAAAAGTACAAAATCTGCTCAATCAGTTCAAAAATCGACACAAACCGTTACTTTAACGGCAAAAGCCGTTCAAAAAGGTATTTTAACCAAAGAACAAGTTCAAACAATTCAACGGTTTGAAGAATTTAAACAAATTGCCGTTTGGGAAGATTATGGATTGATTACATCTCAACAAAAAGAAGATTTGTGTCAAATGATTCGACCGACACAAGTGGCAAAAACGCAACAATCCCAAGTGTCTGATTCAAAAACGGGACATCAGGAAATGGCTCGTAAAACACAAATGGTCAAAAAGTCAATTGATATGGGTGTATGGATTAAATATGTTAGTCTGTTTGCTATCGGCTGTATTGTTTTGGGCTTGATTGCCATGATTGCTGCTAACTGGCAGGAAATTTCTCCCGTTGTTAAATTATGTGGTTACTTTATCGGTTCAATTGCCTTGTTAATTGCGTTATTCGGGGCAGATTCGTCACCAAAATACAAAAATCATTTTGTGAAAGAATGTTGTCTATGGCTCAACATCGGCTGGATTTTTGCCGGCATCGGGTTGATTGGGCAAATTTTCCATTTGACCGGTTCATTTTGGAATGCTTTATTATTCGGTTCTATCTTATCGACACCGTTTGTTTTGGCTTCAACAACACCGGTATCAGTGACAATTTGGTCTGTTGGTTATATGTTGGGAGCCATTTTCGGTGTCGGCAATGCTTACACTCCGTTATTGGTTGCCATTGTTTTGCCGGTAATTACTTCACGCAAAGAAAATTTAACACTCAATTCCGTCTTGTGGGGATTGGGTTTTCTAGGCTCTTTTTTCCCGCATATCGCACATTATCGCAGTGAAGCATGGCCCTATGTTTGCTGGATTGCTTTGGTATTGCCAATTGTTCTATGGCAAAAGAAAAATGCTGTATTGAGTGTTGTTTGGTGGTTAGCATTTTTGCTTGTTCTCATCTTCCAATTGGGCGAACCGTTATCTCGATTATTTGGGCATTGCACACCGGTTGCATCTGTTTGGTTATTCTTATCTGTTTTGTTTTGTATCAACATTATGTGTGCCAAATTGGTCGGCAAAACGGTTATGTTCACAAAATTTTTAAAAGGCATATCCGTGACGCTTGCCGTGATAAGCGTTCTCTATGTAGAAGCACGCTACGCTTTAGGATATCATTTCAGTAGTGCCCGACAGACAAATACCGCTTTTGGTTTATTTGGTGGAGCCTTTATGCCGTTGGTTTTTATCGGATTATTCATGGCACGCAATACATGGAAACCCTTGTTACAGGTCTGGGCTGTATCGTGGAGTATTGCGTTTATTTTTAACTTTTTATCTTATCCGATGTTTGGTATGATCTTCACACTGATTTGTTTGTTAGGGGGTAGTATCTACGCCATTCGTATCGGAAAAATGGGACTATTAAAAACATGTTTGATTTTAATGGGATTACGGGTTGTCATTGCTTACTTTGATTTGATTGTTTCGTTAATGTCAACGGGTGTCGGTCTTGTTGTCATCGGTATCGTTTTGTTACTGGGACTTTGGTTTTGGGCAAAAGTGTATCCGGTATTGGTTCAACTTGTCAAACAACAAATAACAGCACAAAAAGGGGAAAAACATGAATAATTGGACTTATTACAAATCGGTTATTTTAAAATTATTGTGGGTTGTGCCGTTTTTTGTGTTGTTGGGACAAACCATGTATTTGACAGCCATGTCACACCAATCACAACAAGTGGTTATTGCTATTGGCGGATTTGACCCACGCAGTTTATTTTCAGGACATTATATTCAATATCAAATCAACTGGAATGAAACGGATTGTACACAGTTTGAAAATGGCATTTGTCCGAAAAATGCTTTTAATCAAATTGAACATCGGTATTATTTACCTCCACAGGAAGCATTACAGATTGACAGATTGATGAGCAGATCACAACGGTCAGATATGACATTTGACATTGTGTTTGCCTATAAAAAAGGACGTGCGCCAATTGCACGCATGTTATTGATTAACAAAAAAGAGTGGAAACAATATTTAAAAGAAAGGAATTAAAATGGCTCTTGTATCACTTCGACAATTATTAGATGACGCTGCCGAACACGGTTACGGTATTCCGGCGTTTAACGTCAACAATATGGAACAGGTTTTGGCTATTTTGGCTGCCGCAAAAAAAATGGATGCCCCCGTTATTATTCAAGCCAGCAAAGGGGCTCGTGGTTATGCCAATGATGCTGTTTTAAAGCATTTGATGATGGCTGGTGTTGAAATGTATCCGGATTTGCCGATTTGTGTTCACCAAGACCATGGTTCCAGTCCGGAAGTTTGTTTTTCAGCGATGATGAATGGTTTTACATCTGTTATGATGGACGGTTCTTTAACAACGGATGGTCAACCGGCTTCTCATGAATACAATGCAAACGTCACCCGTCAAGTAACAAGTGTCACACATCAAGTCGGTGTTTCCGTTGAAGGGGAATTGGGATGTATCGGTTCTTTGGAAACAGGTAAAGGCGAAAAAGAAGACGGTCACGGTTTTGACGGTGAAATTGATAAATCAAAATTATTAACGGATCCGGATGATGCCGTTCGTTTTGTTGAAGAAACAAAAGTTGATGCTTTAGCTGTTGCCATCGGAACATCTCACGGGGCTTACAAATTTACACGCAAACCGGATGGGGCTATTTTGTCCATTGACACCATTAAGAAAATTCATGCTAAATTGCCTTACACACACTTAGTCATGCATGGTTCTTCTTCTGTTCCACAAGATTTACAAGATATCATCAATGCTTACGGCGGTCAAATGCCTCAAACATACGGTGTACCGGTAGAAGAAATTCAAGAAGCCATTAAACACGGTGTTCGCAAAGTTAATGTTGACACAGATTTACGCATGGCTATGACAGGGGCTATTCGCAAACTCTTTACGGAAAAACCGGCTGAATTTGACCCTCGTAAGTATTTAAAACCGGCTATGGATGCTATGCAAGCCGTTTGTGAAGCACGTTATCAAGAATTTGGTGCTGCCGGTCAGGCTTCTCACATCAAACCGATTTCATTGGCTGATATGGCTAAACGCTATAAATCCGGTGAATTAGATCCGAAAATCGTTAAATAAGGCAGAACATGAATTCTAATATATTTAACGAAACGAATGACGAACGGATTTATCGTCAAATGATGGGGCGGACATCTCCGGTGTTCGCCTCCCTTCGCTTGAAAGCATTGGTTCATGCTTACGTTCGCACAGGCAATGTGCAGGCTTTAAATGTGATTGCTCGTCGGCATGCTCCGGGGTTAATTATCAAACGAATTAAAAACAGACAAAACGAGGGATAAATGGTTCAAATTGCTCCGAGTATTTTATCAGCCGATTTTGCCCGATTAGGGGCAGAGGTTCAGGCTTTGGAGAAAGCAGGAGCCGATTTGATTCACATCGATGTGATGGACGGTCATTTTGTTCCCAATCTGACATTTGGGGCTGTTGTTGTCAAAGATATTCGTTCTTATACAACGCTACCATTTGATGTTCATTTAATGATAACGAATCCGATACGCTACATTCCTGATTTTATTCGTGCCGGAGCCGATATGATAACCGTTCATTTAGAATGCGATGATGATATTGAAACGGTTATTTCTTTAATCAAAAAAGAAAACAAAAAGGTGGGATTATCAATACGTCCGAATACCTCTGTTTCACGGTTATTACCTTATTTACCAATGATTGATTTAGTTTTGGTAATGTCGGTTGAACCTGGGTTTGGGGGTCAATCATTTATACCAACCAGTTTGGAAAAAATTGTTCAATTAAAAGAACTTATCGGACGAAAAAAAGTTCAAATTGCCGTTGACGGTGGAATTAACGATATAACGGCTCCGGCATGTATTTTAGCAGGAGCCGATATTTTAGTTGCCGGCAGTTATATTTTGAAACATTCACCGTACAAAGCACAAATTGATAAATTAAAAAGGGCATAAAATGACAAAAATCATGATAGTTGAAGATGAAGTCGGTCTTGTCACATTATTGAAATACAATTTAGAAAAGCAAGGATACGAAACAACGGTTGTCATGGACGGGAAAGACGTTATGACACAGGCCATGACCGAAAAACCGGATTTGATTTTATTAGATTGGATGTTGCCGAATGTACAAGGTATCGATTTGTGCCGAGAAATTCGCAAAACGTATGAATTGCGTAATACACCAATAATCATGTTAACGGCACGAGGTGATGAAGCCGACAAAGTCAAAGGATTATCCTTTGGGGCTGACGATTACATGACAAAGCCGTTTTCCGTACCGGAGTTAATGGCACGAATAGTTGCTTTATTGCGACGGGTAACCCCAACACAAATGCAAGATAATTTATCATACGGTGATATTACGATAGATTTTTCGAAACGTCGGGTGACACGAGGCGAACGCAATGTTCATTTGGGTCCAACGGAATTTCGTTTGCTTCAATTTTTGATGGAAAAGCCGGGGCATGTTTTATCTCGTGAATTGTTATTGAAATCGGTATGGGGCGGTTCAATACATGTTGAATTACGCACGGTTGATGTTCACATTCGTCGATTACGTCGTGCGTTAAATGAAGGGGGCGAAAAAGATGTTGTTCGAACAGTTCGTTCTGCTGGATATGCGATAGATTTTGATGACAAATCAGACGAAGAATTAGATATTTCATAAAAAAGACTTGCAAACACCCTAAAATTATCATATAATGTACTCGTTCGCCTATCAGGTATTAAGTGTTAATATATTGGCAGGCTACTGGTTGAATAGCAAGAGTGGCAGAGTGGTCGAATGCGGCAGACTCGGTCATTTATGGAACGCGAAGCGGTCAACTCTGTAAAAAAAACAGTGTTTTTTTAAACAGATTGAGAGGCTGTCGCTATTGGTTGAATATGGAGAGATGGCAGAGTGGTCGAATGCGGCAGACTCGGTCATTTATGGAACGCGAAGCGGTCAACTCTGTAAAAAACAGTGTTTTTTAAACAGATTGAGAGGCTGTCGCAGTTGGTTGAATATGGAGAGATGGCAGAGTGGTCGAATGCGGCAGACTCGGTCATTTATGGAACGCGAAGCGGTCAACTCTGTAAAAAAACAGTGTTTTTTTAAACAGATTGAGAGGCTGTCGCTATTGGTTGAATATGGAGAGATGGCAGAGTGGTCGAATGCGGCAGACTCGAAATCTGTTGTGCGATTTTTTCGTACCGTGAGTTCGAATCTCACTCTCTCCGCCATTAGATAACCCGTCCGAATGACGGGTTATTTTTTTTGTTTTCAAAATCTAACTGTTATTGAATACAAAAAAATAGTTCTTTTCAAATCACAAAAAAACGGCAGTTTTCCCTGCCGTATTTGTTAAGATATGTTTTTTTCTGGTTACTTTAACACACATTTGTATCCGATGACTTCTGCCCCTTCCGTTCCCCCATAAATGGGTTGAGATTCCCGTAAGCCGTCACATTCATTACACAAACGCCGAGATTCAGCATCAGTACCGATTTGACGGTCACCGCCTTCACTACATAACAAACAATTTCCGTTAATGTCTTGCCATTGTGAACCGGCACATTCTTTAACACATAAACCCGTCCACGAGGTTTCAGGTGTGCCGATTTCCATTTGACGGCGATTATCGCAGGATGAACACAAATTTTCTCTGCTCGGGTCTATCGGTTTATTCACATTACTACATGCTAAACATGATGAACCTGATAAGAAAAATCCACTGTCACAAAGTCCTTTGGAACAAGGACCAGAACTACTATAGGATCCCGAATGAGCCTGAGACCAACGGCGATTGTTACACATTTCACATTCAGAACGACTTGTTGTATAAGTTGTTGGTGTTGAACAATCATAACAATATCCATCAAGTGCTAAAAATTTCTGACCATCATAATCTCCATCCAGATAAGGTTGTGCTTTTTTGATAATATCATCACTCATATCAGATGGAAATTCATGCGACCAACGACTATTACAAACACCGGCATTCCCCGGATCAATTAAATGACAGAAATTATCCCCATAATCACCCATACGATATGCCATACGATTGCCACACGCATTGCAAAGGGCTACTCCATCTGTCGAACCTTCTTCTCCGGTTTGAATGTCACCATCGCCGTTATTATTGCTATTACATGGATTACACTCGCCATATCTAGTCTTATAATAATTTTTCGGACATGTTTTGGGTGAACAAAATGTACCCCATCCATTATACAACACTCTGTTCTTACAACGCTTTTCACAATCACTGTATGAATTTTTATCTAACCAAATTGTACCTGTTGAACTCGCCGTACCACAGGACGTACAAGATCCGGGGCCCCACTGATTTAAGGTATAAATCATATTCTCTCCACAAACCGGACGGCACAATGTTCCCCATTGTTGACTGACAAAAACTTCCCGTGTTTTTATTGTGCCGTTTTCATCATATTCCCCATTTTCATTTTTTGAACATCGAGCAGTACATCCTGATATTTCATCTGAAGCAATGGCTGCTCCATCTTTACCATCACAATTATAACATATACCATCTTTACCCAAAAATTGACCAGTCTTACAATCTGTTTTGTTTTTTTCCAAAACACATTTGTCACCAATAACTTTGCGACCACAAGCCGTACATAAATCATGCATTTCTTGTGGAATTGTACCCTGTATCGGAAGTTGATTTTTAGTTGTTTCAACATTACATGCTAAACAGTTACCATTACTATTTTGCCACTTGCGTTGACATAAAGGACTTCTTGGATCTGTTTTACAAATGGTATCTCCTTCACTCCCTTCAGGAGGTTGTTCACAAACTGGTAAACAGTAACTACCGTTACGTACTGAATAACGGGGAGCCGTACTTGGACAATTATCGCATGTATAAGTCAAATCCCCTATAGATGTCCATGTAGCCCACATATCAAGACTCTTATTACGATTATCACTGCATTTTGAACATTCAAATTGCGTCGATCCATTGTGTCTATAAAATTCATCACTGGCACAATTTAAACGTTTTTGACAAAAATTACTATACCATTCTCGATTGCCACAAGCGAGACATTGACTTCTTGCCACTGCATCAGCTACTTTATATACTTCATCACTACTACAGGGAATACATCCGTTTGATTCTGATTGGAAGGAATAACCCGCCGTACACATAAACGAACAATATGCCCGATTTTCATCATCAACTAAGGCTCCATATTGTCGTTCATGTCCCGAATCGGCACATTGTTGACACATGGTGTAACCATCAACTTCATCAGATGTATCAGGAAACCCTTGACTATCTTTTAAGACAAAGAAATTATTACCGTCCTCACAAGAAATACATGCCCCGTTTTGACTGCGAAACGTACCCTCAGGACATGATTTTAACATCGTTGTACATTCGTAATTGGTTTCATTACAAATATAGCCTCGCCCTTTTGATTTACAATCATCATTAACCAAACATTCAACACAAATGCCTCCTTCGCCTTCATCTAAGCAATACGGCGTATCTGTTCCTGTACAACTGTTTTTGCAGACTAATTCATCAATATCACATGTTGCATTTCCGCAAGATGACATACAATCAGTATCTTCAACGCATGGGTCACCACTTTGACCGGACGTACCATTACGACCATCCGAATCCAAAAAAGATGTGAACACAATCGTATCATCGGTTTCTTCTTCCCCACAAATAGAGGCATCCCCTGTATATTTGACTAAATCCCCATCACCTTGAGCAACTTGTACATACCTTATTCCTTGAATAACACCGTTTAAGTTCATGTTCACAACATTTTTACATACACGGGAAGAAACACCCTCTACATAGGTTTTAAACGCAACGTCCGGATGAAATGTCATATAGATTGGGTACCCCGTACCTGTCATATCCGGAAATTCATCAAAATCCGTGCCATCCTCACTAGGGTCAGGAAGCGGTTGTTCTTGATATTTATGCCAAACATCATTGGCACGCAGATTGACTTCATAGATAATATCATTTGCCCGATATTTATCTATAGCAAACGAATACCCATAAATCCCACCGGCAGATAAGACCCCTATCACAGCCAAAACACCCAAGATTTCAACCATACTACGACCGGATTCTTGTGTGTTTTTGTTCAAAAAACGATGTAAAAAAGGCAATTTGCGAATCATAAAACCTCCGTTA
>JAZTVX010000031.1:0-1963 GCA_045635565.1 Alphaproteobacteria bacterium | reverse complement strand
CTGTTCCGATAATTGTCGTACCACCATTTGAACAAGATTTGCAATTTTTATCACCTGAAGAATGATATGTCATACCTTCACTACACGGAATGGCACAAAAATATCGTTCGGCATCTGTTTCGGAAGTTTTAACAGTCATGACTTGTCGATTACAACTGACACAGCCATCTGTTGATGTGATGATGTTGTCAATCTCTGTCGTGACTTCATTACAGGTAACACAAACACCTCGTATATCCATAAATGTTGAACCTTGTTCGCACAAACCTAACGCACAATTGTATGGATAAATAACGCGACGATTTCCACAACTGCGACATTGTTCAAATCCTTTGTCATAACCAACTGAAATTTGTGATGGATTGGAACATTCTTGGCACATACCGGTTGAATCTCGAAATAAGACACCTTGTCCGGCGTTGTAACCGGTTTCATTTCCGTTACCGACATTATTACAAATGCCTGATTGTCCCGCATTTTTAATGACACAATATTCTGCTGATTCATTTTGATGCACAACTATTCGATTGCCACAATCAGAACATATTTTTCTTAATTGTTGCCTGTCTTCTTCGGTGATTAAACTGTATCCGGCTTCGTTCCAGTTTCGGGCAATTTTGACAGTAACTGGTCCGTTTTTACATGAAATACAGTTCCCATATGCTGACATAAATTCGCCGCTCGGACATGTTTTTTTAGCACAATAATTATCTTGAATAACCGTTCTGCCACATTTGTCATTTTCACAGATAGATTTTAAATCAGACATGCCCCATTCTGTAATACGTAAGAATGTGTCATATTGGGCTGTTGATGTTGATTCACAAGAGATACAAGGGCCTTCCGATCTTTGAAAATATCCATCGGGACATTTAGGAAAACAATAATCAAAACCTTGGTTTGTTCTGACGACATGTCGTCCAGTAAATGTAATTCCATTGATAGTTCCGGTTACACCGGCACAACGATTTACACACTCGTTGTGCGCTTCAGTTGTTTGTTCTATACGAGAGGCTTCTTCACCTGTTTCTGTACAAGAACGACATTCTGATTTGATATTCAAAAATTGATTGGTTGCTTTATTTGTGCCATCTTCATTTTTTTCGTTTTTACAGACAACCGGAATAACACAATAATCATTTTTGATTTGTCGGCCACATTTTGTGCATAATTCGTGTTCACTTTCAATACCAATAAGTGTCCCCATTCCAATTGCGGTACTTCTGCTACAAGAATAACATTGTCTGGCTTCCTGCCAATGACCGGAACGCATTGTTCTTTTACAATTCGGAGAGGTTGGACCTTCTTCCTGACAAATGCGTGTTGATTCTTCGTCAGACATGTCCGACGGTTGCGGACAAACTAACAGGCATTCGGCTCGTTCTCCGTTGACAACACGTTGTCCGGGGCAATGCTCAGTACACATCGCTTTATTTTTTTCTGTATTAAACATAGCAATGTAACTTGACTGATTACAGGAAGAACATGTGCCACCGCTGTTTTTAACCTGACCATCCGGACAATCAAAATGACCACAATAATTTCCGTTTAATTCTAATCCACAAGCCGTACATTGTGATTTAGCCTGCGAATCATCCACAATTTGATAATCAATGTAAGCCGGATAATCTTTACATGATACACAGCCGTTATTTAATGTTTGTACACTAATTCCTTTGGTGCAGGTTGCAGAACAATAATATGTCTTGCTGTCATCTTCATTCGTAACAGTTTCTAAAAAACGTTTGTGTCCAACTCCCTCACAGGCTTGACACATTTCAACACCTGTTTGAGTGTCTTCAATACCAGTTATACTAAACGCTTCTTCACTAACAACAATATTACCACCATATGTACAATCAATACAAGCCCCGTTTTTAGAACGGAATGTCCCTGATGGGCAAGATTCGGGAACTTCTACACATTGATTTTCCCCCGTGCTTTCATCACAAATTTGATTTTT